>CAVKNZ010000006.1:43855-55818 GCA_963657885.1 Bacteroidaceae bacterium | reverse complement strand
ATATTTAAATCTATTTTTTCTACTAACTGAGATAGCTATATCATCGAGGATATATTGTTTAGATATTTTGTTATCGACTATGATATTCGCATATTCTTCATAGAAGCTTCCGTTCATAGCTAAAGAAAGTAGATCTGGGGTATCGCCTCCAGGTGGTCGCATATTGACTTCTAGTCCAATGATTTCACCTTTTTTAGCTAAGCCAATTTTATCTTCGTTAAGTTTAAAAAATTCTATATGGAAGCATCTTTTTCTAATGCCAAAAGCTTTGACAGTTTTTTTGCCCATTTCTTTAAATGCGTCATCCATCTTTGTGGAAGCGTAATAGAAATCATCTAAATTATCGTTAACAACGTCAGCGACAGGAATGGGGAAGACTTCGTTAAACATCAACAACGGATTTGATTCATCATCACATATTCCATCAAATGATGTAATGGCGCCGTTAATGTATTCTTCAAAGATGTAGGTGTTGTTATCTTTTGTTTTAAAGAAGAATTCTAAATCATTTTCATTGCTTATTTTATGAGAATTGGAGGCTCCGACTCCGTTATCGGGTTTAACAAACAAAGGATAGCCAACTCTATTGGCGAATTCTTTAACATCTTCTATATTATTTGCAAGTGTGTATCTTGCAGTTTTTACGCCAGCTTTAGCGAAATATTCTTTCATCTTGCTCTTGAATTTAATTTTCTCCATATCGTTAGGATAGAAGCCATTTGGAACATGCTTATATTCGCGATATATCGAATCATTAAATAGCCAGAATTCATTGTTAGATTCGATATAGTCAATTTGACCATATTTATTTTCGAGATAATCTAATGTGTTTTTAACCCATTGAACGTTACTGAGATTTGAGACATAGCAATATTCTTTGACGTTATTTTTTAATTCGTCGACGATTCTATCATAAGGTTCATCGCCAATTGCTAAAACAGTGACGCCTCTATCGTTTAACGCTTTTACGAAATGAGAATATATTTTAGGGAAATTCGCGGATATGAAAACAAAGTTCATTTTATTTTATTGGTTTCATGTAGAAGCGGCCATAGACTGAAACTAAACTTGTGACATTGATAAAGCTTGATGGGTCAACTTCTTTTATGAAATGGATGACACCTCTAAGTTCGGATGTTGAAATGACTAGATATAGAACCAATCGTTCGCTTCCAGAATAGACTCCTTTGCCAGTTAATTGTGTTACTCCATGAGGAACATTGGCTAAAAGAAGTTTTGGTAGATTTTGATTGCTGGTGATGATTTGTAGTTGCACCTTTTTATTTCGCACGTTGATGACATCGATGATGAGCATCGTTTCCACAAGATAGATAAGTGAGAATAAGCATCCTGATATTGCAAAGACCCATGGGTCAATTTCTGCCCCATTATAGACAATTGCGTTTCCTCTAGTCGCGGTTAGTAGATAGAAAGTTAAAATGATGGTGCCGTTGATGAGGGCTCCATAGGGGCCAACATTTTTGGATTTGCGTAGCGATAGATAATAAGAGACGACATCAAATCCTCCGGCGGAGCTATCAACCTTGAAGGCGAGAGCGCTAGAAAGGCCAGTGGTCAAGCCAGCGAATAAAGCGCGGCTTAGCATACCTCCGTTATCGATGATAAATTTAGCGATTTCTTCAAAAAATTCACCTTTAAAGACGTTGGTGAATATAAAAACAGAGACAACGTTAACAACTGTGAAAAGAGTAAATCTTTTGCCAATGCCAAAAAAGGCAAGGATGGCTAAAGGAATATTTACTGCTAAATAGCATAGAGAGAAGATGAGGTTATGATTGCCTTCAACAGTCACTCCAAAGATATCAAATATTAAAGCGATAGTTTGAGCAAAGCCCGATGAACCTCCGGAAACAAAATCAGGAGCGATACTTTCGCCTGGTCGCATGAAGCAAACAACGCCTAAAGCGAAGATAAAAGCGGATAAGACCGAGACAAAAAAGGCGACGCCATAATCGATAGCAATCTTTAACCAGATGTGATCGTAGAGGAATGAATTAACTTTCTTTTTGGTGCGTTCTTGTCTATCCATAATTTTTATGCAGTAATTATTTTGCAATAACAAAATTTATTTTGCTATTTATATTTTTACTCATTTGCTAGCTTTTTAAACAATAGTAGGTTTTATTTTTAAACTTAAATTTAAAATCAATTGAATATATCGCATCTTTTAGGAAAAGAAAGAATTTCTAATTATAAATTAGACTTAAAAATGTAATCGCTTACATCTTTTCATTGATAGAGCTCTAAAGAAGTGGTAGAGTGTATTTAGACGATATGCATTTATCATTTATTCTTAATTCTTACTAGCAGCCTCATTAGAGCTGTTTTTAAGTTTTAAGTGAAAGAGAGGTAATAATGTATAAAAGTGCTTATTTAAATAAAGTTCTCGAAGAAGTTAAAGAAAAGAATAAAGAACAAACAGAATTTATCGCCGCGGTTGAAGAATTTTTTGATTCGATGGATTTTTTAGTCGATAAAGATCCGCGCATCGAAAAATATGCGATTTTAGAAAGAATTGTCATTCCTGAACGCATAATCACTATGCGCATTCCATGGGTTGATGATAAAGGAAACATCAAAGTTAACACTGGCTGGCGCGTGGAATTTAATTCAGCGATTGGACCATATAAAGGCGGGATGCGTTTTGATAAATCAGTCAATTTGTCGATATTAAAATTTTTAGGCTTTGAACAAACTTTCAAAAATAGTTTAACAGGTCTTCCGATGGGTGGAGCTAAAGGTGGCGCTGATTTTGACCCACGTGGAAAAAGCGATGGGGAAATCATGCGTTTTTGTCAATCGTTTATGAGCGAGCTATATCGCCATATCGGGCCAAACACCGATGTTCCCGCGGGTGATTTAGGTTTTGGAGCCAGGGAAATTGGTTACATGTTTGGCTATTATAAAAAACTCAAGAATGAGTTTAGCGGTGTCTTCACCGGAAAAGGAATATCTTATGGAGGCTCACTCGGTCGACCTGAATCAACGGGCTATGGGCTCTTATACTTCACTGAAGAAATGTTAAGAGCCTATAAAAATGACTCGATTAAAGATAAACGCATCATCATTTCCGGGTCCGGAAAAGTTGGAGGCATGGCCGCGGAGAAAGCGCATCAGTTAGGGGCAAAACTCATCGCCATGAGCGATATCGATGGCTATGTCTATGATCAAAACGGACTTGATGTGGACTATATTGTTAAAAAAGCGAAAGAAAAAGGAGCTTTCTCTTTGGACTACGCGAAAGAGCATAAAGGTGTTAAGCATGTCTCTGATCCACATAATATGTGGTCGGTAGCCTGTGACATCGCTCTTCCATGTGCAACGCAAGGAGAAATTCATCTTGAAGATGCAAAACTATTAAAGAAAAATGGCTGCTATATGCTTGTCGAAGGAGCTAACATGCCAACTGATGTTGAAGCTATTCGCTATTTCAATGAAAATGGTGTTTTATTCGCTCCTGGCAAAGCTAGCAATGCCGGTGGAGTTGCAGTTTCTGGTTTAGAGATGAGCCAAAACGCCATACATTTGTCCTGGTCTTTTGCTGAAGTTGATGAGAAACTTAAAGTCATCATGAAAGATATATTTAGGAAATGTTATGAGACAGCAAAAAAATATGGTCAACCTAACAATTTAGCGTTAGGTGCGAATATTGCTGGCTTTAATAAAGTATTAGAAGCAATGATTGCTCAAGGTGTTTGTTAATGTCGTTTTCCACAATTATTGCTCCACATATCTTGCTTCCAAAAAAAGGGACTGATTTAAATGCATACGCAGTTATTGCCTGCGATCAATTCACTTCTAATTTTGCTTATTGGCAAGATATCAAAGAGCTCACTAAAGATAAATTATCTACTTATCACATGATTTTTCCTGAAGCTTATTTAGGAAAAGTTGATGAGAAGAAATATATCGATGATATCAATAAAAATATCGAAAAGAATCTTAAAGATAATTCTTTAGTTGATATCGGCGAATGCTTCGTTTTAGTCGATAGGTCAACTTCTATTGTTCCTCATCGATTAGGCTTAATCATTTCTATCGATTTAGAAGATTATTCTTATCAAAAAGGGGTTAAGTCTTTAATTAGAGCCAGCGAAGCCACAATCGTTGAACGCATTCCTCCTCGCTTAAAAATAAGAGAAAATGCATCTGTTGAATTTCCTCACATCCTCTTCCTTTTCGATGATAAAGATAAAAATATTGTTGAAAAGCTATATGAAGATAAAGACAAATTAGAAAAATTGTATGACTTTGATCTAAATAAAGATGGAGGCCATATCGTTGGCTTTAAAGTAGAAGATACATCTAAAGTCATCAAGCAATTTGAAGAACTTCTTAAAAAGAATAATAATGATTTACTATTCATCGTCGGCGACGGCAATCATTCGCTCGCGACGGCTAAGGCTCATTGGGATAAGACTAAAGAGCATCTTTCTAGTGAAGAAAGAAAAACTCACCCTGCCAGATTCGCACTTGTTGAAGCGCTTAATATTTATGACAGGGGTCTTATCTTTGAGCCGATTCATCGCATCATCTTTAACGCAGATGATGATTTTCTATTAGGCTTAAAGAAGCTACTTTCAGGAAGCTATAAAAGCTATGCATATTCTAAAAAGGGAGGCAAAACTCCATTAGATATGTGCGGAAACGCCCCGATGTGCTATAAGATTGTGCAAGATTATATTGATGGATATTTATTAACTCATCCTCACTCAAGTGTTGATTATATTCACGATGAAGATGAATTGATTAATGTTGCTAATCATAACGAAAATTCAATTGCTATAGTTATGCCATCTTTAACTAAAGAAGATGTCTTTGACTATATCGCTAAAGATGAAGTGCTTCCTCGCAAAACATTTTCGATGGGGCACGCTAGTGAAAAGCGATATTATTTAGAAGGTAAAAAAATTAAATAAATTTTAGAGAAAGGAAATCTTGAAAAATGAAAGGAAATCGAATTTACAATTTCTCAGCTGGTCCAGCGATGCTTCCTGAAGAAGTGCTTGAGACTGCAGCTAATGAGATGCTTGATTATAAAGGTTCAGGCATGTCGGTGATGGAAATGAGCCATCGTTCAAAAGTTTATCAATCAATCATTGATGAAGCTGAAAAGGATTTAAGAGAACTTATCGGAATACCAGAAAATTATAAAGTGCTCTTCCTTCAAGGCGGAGCGACTTTACAATTTGCTTTGATTCCTCTTAACTTTATGGTCAATGGAAAAGCTGATTATATCAATACCGGCGTTTGGACTAAAAAGGCTATTAAAGACGCGAAATTATTTGGCGAAGTTAATGTCATCGCTACAGGAGAAGGAGATAATTTTAAAACTATTCCTGATGTGAAGAACTTAAAGATCGATAAAGATGCGGATTATGTCTATATTTGTGATAACAACACAATATATGGTTCTAAATATAAAGAATATCCAGAAACTGGAGATGTACCTTTAATCGCGGATATGTCTTCTTGCTTTTTAAGTGAGCCAATTGATGTCAAAAAATTTGGCATGATTTATGCTGGCGCTCAAAAAAATGTTGGTCCTGCTGGTGTCACTATTTTAATTATTCGTGATGATTTATTAGCAAGGACACCTCGCAATCCATTGCCTGCTTATTTTGATTATCGTCTACACGCAGAAAATGGATCGATGTATAACACACCTCCAACTTATGGCATTTATATCTGCGGTTTAGTTTTTAAATGGCTACTTAAAAATGGCGGCTTAAAAGCTAGAGAAAAAGTCAACATTGAGAAAGCAAAGATTCTTTACGATTATCTCGATAGTAGTAAATTATTTACTCCATATGTAAACAAAAACAACCGTTCGCTTATGAATGTGACATTTAGAACTAGTAGCGATGAACTTGATGCTGAATTTTTAGAAGGAGCGAAAAAATATCGCTTTACTAATTTAAAAGGTCATCGTTCTACAGGTGGACTAAGAGCGTCAATTTATAATGCGATGCCAAAAGAAGGTGTCGAAGCGTTAGTTAAATACATGAAAGAATTTGAGGAGGCTCATAAATGAATTATAAAGTCCATTGTTTAAATAAAATATCACCCGTTGGCTTAAAAGCCTTGCCTTCAAATTATTCTTTTACTGATGATGCTAGTGAAGCGGAAGCTATTTTGGTTCGTTCCTTTAACATGTTAGAAATGGAACTTCCTAAAAATCTTTTAGTGGTTGCTCGCGCCGGCGCTGGAGTTAACAATATTCCTTTAGAAAAATGTGCGAAAGAAGGCATCGTTGTTTTTAACACCCCTGGAGCCAACGCGAATGCAGTTAAAGAACTTACAATTGTGATGATGCTACTTGCTTCTCGCGACATTAAAGGATCTATGAAATGGGTGGAAGATAATAAAGGCGATGAACTCATCAATAAGTCGATGGAAAAAGCGAAAAGTGCTTTCGCGGGAAACGAAATTCTTGGCAAAACGCTTGGAATTATTGGTTTAGGCGCAATCGGCGCGCTTGTCGCTCAAGCTGCGGGATCGCTAGGAATGCACGTTGTTGCAGTGGAACCAAGTGAAGCGACAATAAGTAGAAATAAACATCTTTTTCCAAGTGATATTGAATTTGTTGATTATGACAATCTTTATGCTAAATCTGATTTTATTTCTCTTCATGTTCCTCTTCTTGATGCGACTCGTGGAATGCTAAATAAAGAAGCATTCGCGAAGATGAAAGATGGCGTTGTGATTGTTAACGCTGCTAGAGATGCATTAGTTAATGATGATGATATCGCTATTGCATTAAAAGAAGGGAAAGTGAAAAAATATGTCACTGATTTCCCAAATTATAAAACTGCGAATATGGATGGCGTAATTGCTATTTCTCATTTAGGCGCTTCAACTGAAGAAGCCGAAGATAACTGCGCTTTTATGGCTAGTGAAGAACTTGTTAACTATCTTGAAAATGGAAACATTATCAATTCAGTTAATTTTCCTCGCCTAGATCTAGGGAAAAGAGTTGGTGTTCGCTTAGTTCTTCTTTATGATGCTGATAAAGAATCATCTATAAAAAAGATTGTTAATGAAAATGCAGTTGTTAAAGCTTTTGTATCAGGAGTTAAAGGAAACTTTGGTGCTTCCTTATATGAACTTGATAAAGCTTTTGACCTCGAACTAATTAAACCGTACTCTTTAAAAGCGCGATTGTTAGTCGATTAAATATCCTCCCGAGGAGCTTTGTAGGATTATCTCTTATGAGGCTCCTTTTTTGATGCGTTTTTAATTGTGTTTACCATTTGCCGACGATTTTTATTGCAATATGTCCAAGTTGTGCAATAATATTGTTGTCGGCAATTGCAGACAGAAGAAAGAAGGAGACAAAAATGAACTTTAATGAATTTCTATTATTAAAGAGAAAGGAAAAGGGATTAACTATTCGAGGATTAGCTAACTTAGTAGGAATATCGCCAGCCTTTCTATGCGATTTAGAAAGTGGGAATAGGGCATTTCCAGCGAACAGTAAAAAATATCCTAATTTACTTGCGATGTTAATTATTAATCTTGATTTAAATGAGGAGGAATCTAAATTGATAAAGAAATTAGCAGATGAATCAATGCTTTCAAAAGACAAGATTGCATTAGATTTAAAAAATTATCTTCAAAATGTTCCATTAGCTCAGCAAGCTCTTAGAAAAGCTCAAGAAAATAACATAACCAATGAAGATTGGGCTAATTTCATCAAAATGATTGAAAGGAAGAAGTAAGATGATTAAGCGGAATAAGTTTTCATTTAATAATCAAGGTGTCCTTCAAGTTTCTGACAAAGACCTTGAAAATTTTGCTTATTCCCAATTAAAGGATTATCAAAAAAACTATTTCAAAAACGTTCACAGTTTAGACGTGGATGATTTTGTCGAACATTATTTAAATATTAATATTCAATTTCAAAGATTATCGCCAAACAATTCTACTTATGGTTTAACCGCTATAACTAGTGGCTTAGTTCCAATTATTGATGTTGATGGAAAACTTGATTGCAGAAAATTTGAAAAAGGAACAATTTGTATAGATCTTGATGCTTGCAATAACAGCGAGCACATTGTCAGATTTACTTTGATTCATGAAAGCGCGCATTCGCAATTTGATTTGCATGTGGATAAAAGCTTGCTTGATAACGAAAATTTCATAAATGATAATACATTGCTTGATGGCAAAAACTTAATCGTAAAAACTTGTAATCGTAGTCAACGTGAATGGATGGAATATCATGCTAATAGATATGCTTCATTTATTCTAATGCCAGCACCTTTTGTAAGAAAATTATATAAACAAAAGCATCAAGAAATTATGCCTGGTCAACGATTAGGCGTTAAGCAAAAGAAACTTATTTGGAAGATGATTTATGCTGTTGCTGATGAATTAAATGTATCAGGAACCGCAATGGCATGGCGATTTTTAACATTGAATATTTTTTCTAAAAAACTATTCGATGTTTTAAATATCAATCATAAAAATGGAGGTAACAGTATGACTTAATTATTGCCTAGATATGAAAATTGTATATTTGCTAAAAAATCACAATCATTGCCCTGATTGTGATTAGAGATGCGCTGAAGCGTAACCCAAATTCATAGTAGCACATCTCAATTTAATAATTAAGTGTGGATTTGTCACACGGAAAGAGACTCACTATGAATATAAATAAAAGAAAATCTCCTTATATAAGGGACGTCTATCTCACTTATCTCATCGAGGGAGCTAGGCACACAAAAACTGATGAATACCCAATTGTTGAAGAATGGATGGTTGCTAATGAACCACCTAATGAAATAATACAATGGGATAGAAGATATGATGTAAAAACGCCATCTAAAACAGCAATTAGTTTTTATTGCTGTGATCCTGGTTTTCAGCCAATATTGGCTAACCCCAAAGTCTACATTGATAAAATGAAAAAATATCAATGTGTTATTGGCATGGATGCTTCACCTTTTGATAATATGCCAATAGTAGTTCAAAAAAGTCAGATATTTTTGAATATTGCTATTACGTATTATTTCGGGAAAAACGATATAAAAATTATTCCTAATATTCGTTTAGGAGATGATAGGACTTTATCATCTTTAGAAGCTTATCCAAAACATACACTAATCGCGTTAGGGACGAATGGATTTGTAAAAAACAAAACAAATCGTAAAATTTTTGCTTCTCAAGTAAAACAATTAGTCGATTATCTTGAGCCTAGTGGTATTTGTGTTTATGGTCCGACTCCCGATGATATGTTTAGCTATGTAAAAACAAAAGGCATTGTAATTTATCAATATGATTCGTTTACGATGAAAGAAAATAAGAACAACCAGAAGCGAAATCTTTCTGAGGTTGCTCAAGATGAAAGGTAATTGTGTTTTATATGTTGCAAAATATAAAATTGCAGCTGGGAATATATCTTTTATGCCGAAAAACGGGCAGAAATCTTTATTCGCTAAATTTATTGCTAACCGCAGTGATATTGATCCGCATGGCCAATTTGATATTATTGCCCATGGTTCAAGTAAACTGATTGAAGTTAATGGCGTTAATAGTACAATTAGAATTAACGCTAGAGAAGCAGCTAAACTTATTAAAAAACAAGCTGGATTCAAAAAGGCTAAATCAATAAGATTATTGTCTTGTAACACAGGCGCTGAAAAAAACGGATTTGCTCAACATCTTGCAAATGCGTTAGGAAAGCCTGTAAGTGCACCTAATATGACAATTTATGTTTATCAAAATGGTGTTTATTGGATTGGTGACAATGGCATAAAAGGTGATTTTAAAACATTTTATCCAGGAGGTATCAGAAATGGAAAATAATCAATACAAATGTCCACGATGTGGAAGTGAAATGAAGGTTATATTTGAAAAGCCTGCTTTAAACTTAATTTGCCCTAAATGTGGCTTTCAAATTGCAACAACTAAATGGGATGAAATTGATTTGGATTTAACTAATTATAAGATAATCCTATCTAAAAACATGAATCCGACTATAAATCAGATTAAATGCATTTCTTCTTTAACTGGAAAAAATTATATCGAAACAATTCAAATGTTTAATAATAGTGATGTCGTTTTTGAAGGGAAGGCTATTGATATAATTAGTAAAAAAGAAGACTTAAAAAAGAATGGGGTTGAATTTTTAATTTTACCTGAATTTCCTTACTGAATTATCTAATCATTTAGTGTTTATTTAATTATTGTTCCTTCTTTTAATTCGAAGGCTGAATTTGCCTTTTCTAAAGAGGAGATAACAGCTATCTTATCTTTACTATTTTCTAAGAATTTAATGCAAGCATTAACTTTTGGATACATACTTCCTTTGGCGAAGTAATCAGCATAAAGATATTCTTTCATTTCATTTACTGAAACGTTTGTTAACTTCTTTTGAGTTGGTTTATTGAAATCGATATAGACATTATCGACCGCGGTTAGAATCATTAAGATATCTGCATTAACAAGCTCAGCAACTTTCGCGGATGCATAATCTTTGTCGATAACAGCCGCTACTCCTATAAGCTTATTATCTTTTAAGATGACCGGAATTCCGCCTCCACCTGCACAGATGACGATATCGCCTTTTTCGACTAATGTTTTTATGCTTTCTTTTTCGATGACATCAATTGGAAGAGGGCTAGCAACAACTCGGCGATAGCCTCGACCAGCATCTTCTTTCATCGTGTAGCCTTTTTCTTTTACTATCTTTTCCGCTTCTTCTTTACTATAGAAACTGCCAATTGGTTTGGTTGGATTTTTAAACAAAGGATCATCTTTATCAACAAGAACTTGACTGACAAGTGTCACAACATTTCTTTTGATGCCTCCTTCTTTCAAGGCGTTATCGATCGCGTTTTGAATGTGATAGCCAATATAGCCTTCGCTCATTGCTCCGCATTCCGGGAAAGGCATATCAGGAGATGAAACTGATTCAGTGAATGCTAAATTTATCATACCTACTTGAGGGCCATTTCCGTGGACGATGATGACTTCATGGCCTAATTTGATAAGGTGAACAATTGAGCTTGCGACACCTTTTAATAATTCTTTTTGTTCAACAGGATTTTTTCCTAGGGCGTTTCCGCCTAATGAAACAACATAACGCATAATTTTTTTGCTCCTTCAAATTATCTATATTATATCTAAAAAGGCACTACTTTTATTTATTTCCGTGGCAAAGCTAGGTTTTTTAAGAGAAAGAAGAAGTGATTAATGTTTTTAAGCGTTTACAAAATTCAAGGTTAATTTTAGTGCGCACACTTGCACACATGTAAGCGGTTTAGTAAAATAATTTTGTAGAGTTAAATTGATGGTTACAGGCATAATTCTAGCTGGTGGAAAATCAACACGCTTTGGAGAAAATAAATTGCTCCTTGATTTATTTAATTTGCCTTTAATCAAACAGACCATTAATTGTATTGAACCATTTGTTAATAAAATTGTTATTGTCACTGGTCGATATCATGAAGAATTATCCATCGCTTTAAAAGGATATGATGTCTTTTATAACAAAGACTATGAAAAAGGAATGTTTTCATCTGTGCTTAGAGGAGTTAAAGAAGTAGAAGGAGATTTCTTTATCCTTCCTGGAGATTGTCCTTTTGTTAAGAAGGAAACTTTTACAAAAATGCTTAATACTTCCGGGCTATTGCGTGTTCCAACATATAAAGGAAAACATGGACACCCAATTTATTTCGACAAATCATTGAAAGATAAATTGCTTGATGAAGATATTAATTCATCTCTCAAAGCTTTTAGAGATAAGATTGGCTTTACTGAAGTTGATGTCGATGATGAAAACATATTAAACGATGTTGATACATTTAAAGATTATGAAAAATTAGTAGAAACGAGGAAATGAAGATGTTTGTGAAAAATTATGTCCGGGCGAAAGATTTAGAAGAAGCTTATACCCTTTTAAACGCCAATCCATTGAATAAAATTCTTGGAGGAGG
>CAVKNZ010000006.1:0-43599 GCA_963657885.1 Bacteroidaceae bacterium | reverse complement strand
GATTTATTGACCGCTTTGTTAGCTACTGAAGCAACCTTAGTTTTTTACCCATACAAAGAAGTTTCCTTGGAAGAATTCTTAAATACTCCAGGAATGTCTAAAGATATTCTCACTCATGTTTTAATTAGAAAATGTCATCGACGTTCTTATTTTAAGAAAGTTTGTTTGACCGCTTTAGATTATCCAATTGTTAATGTTGCCATCACTCATTGCATTAGACATGATCAATATACGATTGCTGTTGGCTCAAGAGCAGGTGTCGCAACACTCGCCAAAGATGTCATGGCTTTAGTGAATAATGGCGAAAAAGATTTTGCTAAAGCTTGTGAAGAAGTAAATAAACTTAAATTCACCGATAACTTATCCGCGAAAGCAGATTATCGTGAACATCTAGCTAAAATTTATGTTCGTCGCGGATTAGAGGAGGTTAGTAAATAATGTTAGTAAATTTTAAATTGAATGGTTTAGATGTTGAAGTAAACGCTAAACCATATGAATATCTCCTTGATACGCTTAAAAGAATGGGAGTTGAATCGCTTAAAAAAGGTTGCGATGGCTCTTCCTGCGGAGCTTGCACGATTTTAGTTAATGGCCATCCGGCATTGTCTTGCTCAATTCTTACTCCTCAAATCGAAGGGAAAGAAGTGACAACTGTCGAAGGCATCCAAGAAGAAGCAAGTAAAATCGCTGAATGCTTTGCTTTAGAAGGCGCTGATCAATGCGGCTATTGTAATGCTTCATTTGCTTTAACAATCCACGCTTTAAGTAAAGAACTTACTGATCCTAGCGATTTAGAAATCAAAAAATATTTAGTGGGAAATATTTGCCGTTGCACCGGCTATTATTCTCAACTAAAAGCTGTAAAAAGATACTTACAGGAGCTAAAGAAATGAAGAAAAAATTTAAAGTAGTAAACAATTTAACTCCTTCTATCGATGGTAAAGGCCTCATGATGGGGCGACCATATTACACTGACGATTTAGCGGAGAAGAATTCATTAATCATTAAAGTGTTAAGAAGTCCTCACGCTTTTGCTCACATTAAAGATATTGATACAACTGAAGCTGAAAAACTTCCAGGTGTCGAATGCGTTTTAACTTATAAAAATGTCCCTCACGTCTCTTATTCACGGGCGGGTCAAGGCTATCCTGAACCTTCTCCTCACGATAAATTTATCTTAGATGAATATGTTCGTTATGTCGGCGATGAAGTTGCCGCGGTTGCCGCGGTCAGTGAAGAAATCGCCAAGGCCGCGTTAAAACTTATTAAAGTTGAATACGAAGTTTTAGAACCAGTGCTCGATTTTGAAAAAGCATATAAAAATAAATCAGTCATCCATCCAGAAGATGGCATTATCGAGATGTTTCCAATTGGTTTTGATCCGAAAAACAATGTGGCAGCATCTTATGAAATGCATGTTGGTGATGTCGATAAAGAATTTGAAAAATGCGATTACGTTGTTGAAGAAACTTTCTATAGCCAAGCTCAAGCGCATGCGATGCTTGAACCTCATGCTTGCAACGCAAGACTCGATGTCCGCAATCGCTTAGTTATCTATTCGACGACGCAGACACCTTTCCATATGCGTCGAATCATGGCTAAAACTTTAGGCCTTCCAATCGAAAAAATACGTTTCATCAAACCTCGCGTTGGCGGTGGCTTTGGTGGTAAACAAGCCTTCCACGGAGAAATGTTCGCAGCTTTAGTAACTTTAAGAACAAAAAAGCCATCGAAATGTGTCTATACTCGTGAGGAAGTATTTGGCTCAACTTATACTCGTCACCCGATGAGAATCACCATGAAAATCGGAGCAACAAAAGATGGAAAGATTCAAGTTATTGATTGTCATTCATTAAGTGATACCGGAGCTTATGGCGAGCATTCTTTGACAGTCTTTATGATTGTTGGAAGTAAAGTTTTACCTTTATATAACAAAGTTAAAGCTGTCCGTTATGGCGGATTAGTTGTTTACACAAACCATGTTTCAGCAGGAGCCTTTAGAGGCTACGGAGCTATTCAAGGAAATTATTCTTTAGAAGCCACGATTGATATTCTTGCAGAGAAGATGGGAGTTGATCCGGTTAAACTGCGTGAAGACAATTCGATGAAAGAAAAAGAAACTTCCCCAATTTTTGAAATCATGGGTGAAGGAACAAAAGGCACTCCGATGATTATGGAAAGTTGCAAACTTCCATATTGCATTAAACGTGGAAAAGAACTCATCAAATGGGATGAAAAATATCCTCGTAGACAAGTTGGACCTCATACAATTAGATCAGTTGGCATGGCAATAGCTATGCAAGGAAGTGGCATTCCGTTCTTAGATATGGGAAGTTGCTCTATTAAATTAAATGATGGTGGCTCTTTTATGGTCACGGTTGGGGCGACCGACATTGGACAAGGAAGCGATACTGCGATTGCTCAGATTGTCGCGGAAGAGTTACAAACTACTGTCGATAAAGTACTTGTCTATTCTTCAGATACTGATTTAACGCCGTATGACTGCGGTGCTTATGCTTCTTCAACAACTTATGTAAGCGGAAACGCTGCTTATAAAGCTGCTTGTAAAATGAGGGAAAGACTTATCGATGAAGCTGCTTCATTCTTAGAAGTTAAAGCTGATACAGTTGCCTTCGATGGTACTGAATTTGTCTCTGGCAATAAGAAAGTGACTTTAGATGAACTTTCTACACGTCGCTTATATAACACGGATACGCATCAAATTGCAGTTGTCGAAAGCTTCCATGGAAAAGTTTCGCCTCCTCCTTTTATGGCTGGCTTTGCAGAAATTGAAATTGACACTGAAACATATGAATATAAAGTTTTAAATTATGTTAGCGTTGTTGACTGCGGAACTACTATTAACCCTGGACTTGCTCGAGGGCAAGTTGAAGGAGGAATCATCCAAGGTTTAGGCATGGCCTCTTACGAAGAAGTGAAATATTCTAACAAAGGCAAATTATTGTCTAATACTTTTGATACATATCACGTGCCAACATGTATGGAAGTAAATAATTTGGTCACTGAATTTGCTGATTCTTATGAAATAAGTGGTCCTTTTGGAGCGAAATCAGTTGGCGAAATTGGTATCGATACTCCTCCTGCTGTCATCGATAACGCGATTTATAACGCTTTAGGTGTGAGACTACATCATTTGCCAATCACTCCTGAAAAGATATTTGAGGCAATCAAAGAAAAGAATTCAAAATGAAAATAGATAAACAGTTTATTAATGGTCTTGCTTTTCTTAACGGAAATTGGGAAAAGAAAAATATCGCGATAGAAGGCGAAAAAATTGTCTACATTGGCGATGATGTTTTTCCTCAAGGCGAAATTATTGATTGCAAAGGATTAAAAATTATTCCTGGCTTAATTGATCCACATGTTCATTTTGAACTTAACTGTGGAAAGCTTACTTCCGTCGATGATTTTTATTATGGTAGCGTCAGCGCAGCTTATGGAGGAGTTACTACTATTGTTGACTTCCTCGACCCAAGTAGAAACGCTGATGAACTAAGAAAATCATATTTTGAAAGAATTGAATTAGCTAAGAAATCACTTGTTGATTATCATATGCATGCGTGCATAAAAATGCCAAATGGCGATTTAGAAGAATATGTAAAGACTGTTAAAGAACTTGGCATGAAAACGATTAAGCTTTTCACGACTTATAGTGACACCGGTCGAAGGACTTATGATAAAGACATAATTGAATTATTAAAATTGAGTGAAAAATATAATGTTTTAATTCTTGCTCACATTGAAGCAGATGACATGATTTGTCTTAAAAATGAATATACGTATAAGGATTTATGTGAATCTAGACCTTCATATAGTGAAACAATTGAGGCCTTAAAATTAGCGGGCTATGTTAAACAGTATGGTGGCTATTTATATATGGTCCATTGTTCTAGCGGAGAAACACTACGTCAACTTAAAGAACAATATTCTGACTTATTAAATAAGCATCTATTTATTGAATCCTGTCCTCAGTATTTCATTTTCAATAACTCTTTTATACAAAAAGAAAATGGTCAACTATTCACCTTTGCTCCTCCTTTAAGAAGCGAAAGAGAAAGACAACTATTAGTCGCTAACTTTGATGATATTAACACGATTGGCACTGATCACTGTGCGTTCAATAAAAGCGATAAAAATCATCCTAGTCTAATTGGTTTCCCATTAGGTGTTGGAGGCATTGAATTTTCCTTTAGCACAATGTATCGTCGATTTGGTGATAAAGTCATTGATAAGATGAGCAAAAACGTGGCAGAAATTGAAAATTTCGTCGCGAAAGGAAGCTTAAAAGTTGGTTATGATGCCGATTTAGCTATCTTTAAGGAAGACCAAAATTATTTCATTAAAAATAGTCACGCAAAATGTGACTATTCAATCTATGAAAATATCCTGGCCTCAGGTGAATTTGTTCATACGCTCGTTCGTGGTGAATTCGTTTTAAAGAATCGAAAAATTGTTCCTCATGAAGGAAAAGAAATAATCTGTGGAGAAAAATAAATTATGAAAGCCATCATCAATGTTCGAATTTATGATTACGTTAACTATATTGAAAATGGTTATCTACTTTTCGATAAAGAAATTGTTGAAGTAGGCAAAATGAGTGACTTCAAAGATAATTCATACCAAATTATTGATGGAAAAGGCTCCTTGTTGTTACCTAATTTTGTCTGCGCTCATTCGCATATCTATTCGATATTTGCTCGTGGACTATCGCTTAAATTTGATCCGCATAATTTTTTAGATATACTCGAACAAATGTGGTGGAAAATAGATGCTAAACTCACTAATGAACTTACCTATTATTCAGGAATATCCGCTGCCAGCGAATTCCTTTTAAATGGTGTTAGCACTGTAATTGATCATCATGCATCAGGAGAAATTATCGGTTCTTTAAATGCACTTAAAAGAAGTGTTTGTAAGACTGCAAAGATGCGAGGCATTTTTTGTTTTGAAACTAGCGATAGATATGATGTTAGTAAATGCATCAAAGAAAACAAAAATTATGCTTTGAAAAATCACGATGAGCACACTGCTGGCTTATTTGGAATGCACGCTTCAATGACTTTAAGTGATAAATCGTTAAAAATGATAAAAAAGAATGTAGGAAATATTCCGTTACATGTCCATGTTGCTGAAAGCAAAATGGATGAAGATGACTCTTTAGCTAAATATAATACCTCCATCTTAGAACGATTTGAAAAATATGATTTATTAAATGAAAATTCTTTAATCGTTCACGGAGTTTATTTATCCGATAAAGAACTTGATATCGTTAAAAGACATAACTCTTTAATGGTGGTTAACACGACAAGCAATATGAATAACGCGGTCGGCTTGCCTAATGTTAAGTCCTATCTAGATAAAGGTATCAAAGTAATGATTGGTAACGATGGCTTAAATTCAAATATGGCCAGTGAATATATGAATGTTTATTACACATCTCATTTAAAAAATGAATCGCCAACACAATTATCACTTAATGACGTTAAACAGATGATTTTAAATAGCTACGACTATGTTTCTAATCGATTAAACATTAAATTAGGTCGTTTAGAAAAAGGCTATTTAGCGGATTTTATGTTAGTAGATTATCATCCATTTACTAACATGGATTCCTCTAATGCTTTTGGACACATTTTCTTCGGTCTATTCCCATCTTTTAAGCCAAGCGATGTCTTTGTTGATGGATTAAAGATGGTAAGCAACTATAAATTAACTAACAAAAAACTTAAAAACGAATTAAATAACGCGAACGAATATTCTAATAAATTATGGCTTAGCCTTAAGGAGGAGGATTAAGAATGGATATTAAAACAACATTTGATGGTCTACATTTAGAAAACCCTTTGATGCCAGCAGCAGGCCCTCTTGTGGGTGACGCGGAAAAAATGCTTTGGCTAGAAAAGGAAGGATGCGGGGCAATTGTTTCGAAAACAATTTCTACAAAAGACGCTCACATTCCTCATCCATGCATTTATGGCGATAAGGATTATATTCTTAATTGTGAACTTTGGACTGAATACAGCAAAGAAAAATGGATTGATGAATTCCTTCCTTATTTTAAAAAACATAGCGATGGAAGACCTTTAATTATTTCCGTTGGCTACAGTAAAGAAGACATGAAGGTATTAATTCCTTTATTGGATACATTTGCCGATGCATTCGAAGTTTCTACTCATTATGTAGGAAATGATTTATCAGAAATTGGCAAAACTGTCGCGATGATTCGCTCTTTGACAAAGAAGCCAATTTACATGAAGATAAGCGCTCATATGCCTGATCCAGAAGGCTTTGCTAAAACTATTAAAGAAAATGGCGCGAACGGCGTTGTTGCTGTCAACTCACTTGGTCCTAGCATGAAGATTGATATCGCTTCTAGATCGATAATTTATGGAAACAGCAAAGGCTTTGCTTGGACGAGCGGCCCTTATATTAAAAATATCGCACTGGCAACAGTCTATACGATTAAGCAAGCTGAGCCTTCTTTAACGGTTATTGGCGTTGGTGGAATTTCTTCTGCAGATGATGTTGTTGAATTCCTTCTTGCCGGTGCAAGCGGAGTGCAAATGCTATCTTCTGCCATGCTTAAAGGAAAAAGCTTATATCGCAAAATCATTGGCGATTTGCCAGCATCTTTAGCAAAATATGGCTTTAATTCTGTTCAAGAAGTCATCGATACAAAGCTAATTAATCACGCTACATTTGCTAAAGGCGACACCCCTAAATTAAACAAAGATAAATGCACCAAATGTGCAACATGTGAAAGGGTCTGTCCTTACTTTGCTATCACTATGAAAGAAGATGGGCCAACCTTTAATGACGAAAAATGTTTTAGATGCGGTTTATGCGTATCTAAATGTCCTACAAAAGCATTAACTTATACTAAAGCCGAGAAATAATAATGTTACCATTTAAAAGCAAATATCCAACTTCAACAGTAAAAGTTGATCAAGCCATAAAAGTGCGAGGTGAAGCTAAATTCACTGATGATTTTACTTTTAAGGATATGCTTTACGCTAAAACGGTTAGAAGTAGCATTGCAAAAGGTGATATTCTTAGCATCACTAAACCTGAACTTCCTGATGGCTATTATTGGATTGATTATCATGATATCCGCGGAGAAAATGTCACTAACATTATCTTCTCTGATTGGCCTGTATTTGCTGAAAAGCATGTTAACTATATTGGCGAAGCAATTGCTTTAATAGTTGGACCTAATAAAGGTGAATTAGAATGTCTTATTAATGAAGTTAAAATCGAATATATTGAAGAAGAACCAGTCTATGATTTTGTCGATAGCTACATTCATAAAGAATTTAAAAAAGGGAATATTGAAATAGCTAAAAAAGAAGCGACAAAAATTATTGAAGAAGATTATACAACTTCTTATCAAGAGCAAGCCTATTTAGAACCGCAGGGAATGCTTGTCTATTTCGATGACGAGCATCGACTAACTTGCGTTGGCTCCATTCAATGTCCTTGGTATGTCCATCGTGCGGTTATGAGAGCTTGCAAATTAGAAAATGATCAAGTTAGAGTTATTCAGCCCGCTGTTGGAGGAGCATTTGGAGGAAAAGAACATTATCCTTCGATGATGAGTGCACAACTTGCAACTGCATTATTAAAAATAAATAAGCCTATAAAGATGTGTTTTGAACGCCCAGAAGACTTGATGTATTCGACAAAACGCCATCCTTCTAAAACGCATTACAAAGCCTATATCGATGAAGAAAATAACATCTTGGGCATGGAAGTCACTGTTGGCTTAAATGGCGGAGCCTTTAAAGGTTGTAGCGGCGTCGTTTTATCTCGTGCATTGATTGCCTGCGTTAACGTTTATAACATCCCTTCTCTTGATGTTAAGGGTGATGTCTATATGACTAACACTGTTCCAACAGCCGCGTTTAGAGGATTTGGTTCACCTCAAACTATTTTTGCTATTGAGATGTTCATGCATCACATCGCTAAACGATTAGAAATCGATCCTTTAGCATTTAGACTTAAATATTTAGTCAAAGAAGGCGATGTTACCACCAATAGCGGCACATTCCATGACCCAATTGTTCTTCCTGCTTTAATTGATAAAGCGATGGAAATGAGCGATTATAAGCGAAAAATTGTTGAATATTCTAAACCTGGATGCAATAAGGGCATCGGTATGAGTTTCTTTCTTCATGGCTGCGGATTTACGGGAAGTGGAGAAAGCGACATCATCAAAGGAAAGGTTAAATTAATTAAAGATAAACGTGATATCGTTCATGTTTACGCTTCAAGCGTTGACATGGGCCAAGGCAATAAAACCACTCTTAAAAAGATTGTCGCGAGAAATTTAGAAATACCAGATGAGCAAGTTGTTTTTGATAATCCTGACACCGCGATTATTCCCGATAGCGGGCCAACCGCGGCAAGTAGAACAATCATCATTGTCGGTTTCTTAATGGAAAAGGCAGCCAAAAATTTAAAGAAGATTTGGAAAAGTGGCGTCTATCAAGAGCATGTTGAACCTTATGTTGGACCAAGCTACATCAAATGGGATGAAGCATCGATGCAAGGTGATGCTTATCCATCATATTCTTGGGGTGTAAATGTCGTTGAAGTTGAATACGATCCAATCACCTATCAGATCGAAATCTTACATACGTATTCGACTTATGATGTCGGAAGAGTCGTTGATGAACGCATTGCCATCGGTCAAGCTGATGGGGGTTTACTGCAAGGCTTAGGCTATGGCTATATGGAAACAATGAAAGTTAAAGATGGTAAGTTCCAACAAAAATCTTTAAGCGATTATATAGTTCCAACATTTGAAGATGCGCCTCCTATGGAAACTGCTTTTATCGATAATCCATTTATTTATGGAGCAAATGGAGCAAAAGGAATGGGAGAATTAACTCTTGTTGGAGGAGCTCCTGCGATTGCATTAGCAATTGAAAACGCAATAAATAGAAAAGTTAATGACATTCCATGCAATCCCGAACACATTATGGAGTTAGTTAAAAATGGCAAAGATTAAATTCAATTTAAACAATAAAGAAATCGAAGTCGATATCGATCCAAGCAGAAGATTAATCGATTTTCTTCGAGAAGATATGCATTTAACTGGCACCAAAGAAGGTTGCGGTGAAGGCAGTTGCGGTGCTTGCGTTGTTTTGCTTGATGGCTATTCAGTGAATTCTTGTCTAATTCCAATGGCTAATGTAATGAATCATTCGATTATTACAATTGAAGAATATAAAAAGACTGAAAGATTTAATATTTTATATACATGTTTTAGTGAAGAGGGAGGCTCACAATGTGGTTTCTGCACGCCCGGAATGATAATTGCCGCTGAGTCACTTTTGTCGCATAATCCTCATCCAACTGATGAAGAAATACGTAAAGCAATGTCTGGCAATTTATGTCGCTGCACTGGCTATCAAGCCATTGTTAACGCGGTTAAATTAGCGAGTAAGATTGGAGATAAAGCATGGGAGAAAAAATAATAGCTAAAACCTTAAAAGAAGCTCTTATTGCTTTAGATGAGCATAATTGTTCTATCGTTGCTGGCGGTAGCGATATTATGCTTCAAAAACGCAATGTTGCAGGAGAATTGCCAAAATTTTCAAATGATGTTCTCTTTATTTCTAACATAGATGAGCTTCATTATGAAAGAATGGAAAGTGATGGTCTTCATATTGGTGCGACCATAATTTTAGAAGAAATTTTGGATAATGATTTAACTCCAAAAGTTTTAAAAGATTGCATCAGCGAACTTGCCAGCGCGAATATTCGTCACTTTGCAACCTTACCTGGCAATATAGCTAACGCCTCTCCAGCTGGAGACACCATCGTGGTTGATGTTCTTTTAGAGGCTTTAATTAAGGTGACTTCGATTAATGGAAGTCGATTTATCAAAGCATCTGATTTTGTTAAAGGCGTAAGAAAAATTGATTTAGAAAAAAATGAAATGATTGAAGAAATTATCTTTCCTAAATATGACTTTGATGAACTTATATGGTTTAAAGTAGGTTCGAGAAAAGCTGAATCCATTTCAAAAGTTTCTTTCGCAGGCGCTTATAAAATAGAAAATAACAGAATAAAAGATATTCGTTTATCCTATGGCTCAGTTTTTATTAAAGCCGTTCGTTCGCTTGAACTTGAAGATGAACTTAAAGGTTTATCTATTAATGAATTAGACGATAGAATCGAGGAATTTGTTGATAAATATGGTGAATTTATTTCGCCAATCGATGATCAAAGATCTAATAGATTCTATCGAAAAGAAGTGGCCAAAAATATCACAAGAATGTTTTTAAATAGAATTGTTAAGGGAGGAGGGAAATAATGAATTATATCAAAGGATAC
This sequence comes from Bacteroidaceae bacterium, assembly GCA_963657885.1. Taxonomy (GTDB): domain Bacteria; phylum Bacillota_I; class Bacilli_A; order RFN20; family CAG-826; genus Fiminaster. The sequence continues at coordinate 33,237 of CAVKNZ010000006.1, read as the reverse complement.
CGCTGCACAATATGTCACAATTTTTTTCGCCCTGATGAGGTTGATTTAACTTGTCCTGACTGCGGCGAAAAAGGAATCCTTGACATCGAATATGACTACGATGCATTGAAGAAAATATTGACCAAAGAATATTTTAAGAACAACAGCAATTATTCGATGTGGCGTTATTATCCAATCATGGGCATAGAAAAGGATAATATCGATAAAATGTTAAGAATTGGCTGGACTCCATTATATGAAGCATTTAATTTGGAGAAAGAATTCAATTTAAAGAAGCTTTATATTAAAGATGATGGACTTAACCCTAGCGGATCAAGCAAAGATAGAGCCTCAGGTGTCGCTGTTTTAAAAGCTATTGAAGCGGGCGCGAAAACAATTGCTTGCTCATCCACTGGTAACGCGGCGAGTTCTTGTGCTTGTCAAGCTGCAAGAATGGGACTTAATGCCGTTATTTTTGTTCCTAAAAGAGCGCCAATTGGCAAAGTCACACAGATTGCTTTATATGGAGCTACATTAATCTGCGTTGATGGAGATTATAAAGATGCGTTTTCTCTTTCAAAGCAAGCAATTGAAAAATATGGTTGGTATAACCGTAACGCTGCGATAAATCCATTTATGATTGAAGGCAAGAAAACAGTCGCGATGGAAATAGCGGAACAACTTAATTTCAATGTCACTGATTGGGTGGCCGTTAGTGTTGGCGATGGTTGCACAGTCGGAGGAGTTTATAAAGGCTTTGCTGAATTTTATAAATTAGGTTTAATCGATAGAATTCCGAAAATATTAGGTGTTCAATCTAAGGGTTGCGAACCATTTGTTGTTGCTAGTAAAAACAATGAACCTTTAAAAGAATGTGAAGAAAACACGATTGCTGATTCAATCGCGGTTGGAATTCCTCGCAATCCAATTAAAGCTTTAAACGCGATCAAATTATCTAGTGGCGCGTGGATTTCAGTGACTGACGATGATATTATTAAAGCACAAGCTTTACTTGGGAAAAACGAGGGCATCTTTGGTGAACCTGCAGGGGTGGCAGCGATTGCTGGAATTAAAGAAGCAATTAAGCAAGGTATCATCAAAAATGATGAGTCAGTGACCATGATTGTTACTGGCAATGGTCTAAAAGACCCTAAAAACGCCCAAAAAGCTATCACCCAACCTAAATTAATGAAACCAAATCTAGAAGAATTGGATAAATTTTTGAAAGAAAAAGGAGCAATTTAAAATGTCAAAAATTCCATTTGGACCGACCTATGATGAAATGCTAAATCCAGCACATCAAGATCCAAAAACACGAGCGCAAGCTCTCAAAGCTCTCAAAGAAAATGAGCTTGATCCAATTAACTTGTTCAACATCACTTGGAAAAATGAAAAAGATCAAGTTAATAAAATCGTTCTTCCTAAAGAACTCACCGGCGTCGAGGCGAACATCGTCGTTCTTCTTGGCAAATATTTCCCATCTGGCTCTCACAAAGTTGGACCGGCTTATGCCACTTTAATGGAAGGCTGTGTCGATGGAGAAATCATTCCGGGAAAACATACCATTTTAGGACCTTCAACTGGTAACTTTGGTATCGGCGTTAGCTATATTACTAACTTAATGAAATATGATGCAATTGTCATCATGCCAGATAACATGAGCAAAGAAAGATATGAACGTATATCTAAATATGGTGCAAAATTGGATTTGACTCCAGGAAGTGAATCTGATGTTATTCTCACTCTTGAAAGAACATATGAACTCAAGAAAAATCCAAATAACCGCACGCTTGCTCAATTCGAATTATTACCAAACTATCGTTTTCATCGTCACGTAACTGGAAATAGCTGTGTTGAAGCTGTTAAAGGTATCGGAAATGAACGCATCGCTTGCTTCTGTAGCGCCCCTGGAAGTGCTGGCACATTAGCGGCTGGCGATCAAATAAAAGCTGTCTTCCCTGAATGTAAAGTTGTTGCTTTAGAACCTCATGAATGTTCAACTCTTACTAACGGAGGACTTGGCCAACACCGCATTGAAGGTATTGGCGATAAGATGATTACCTTAATTCATAACGTCTTAACTACAGACTTCATCACCCAAATAGTTGATGAAGACTGCGTTAGAGGTCTTGCAGTCATACATGAAGGTAGCGAAGTTTTAGAAAAACACGGCATCGATAAGAAAACAGCTGAAAGTATGGTTAACTTATTTGGCGTCTCTGGAATATGCAACATCTTAGGTGCGATAAAGATGGCTAAATATCTTAAACTTGGACCTAATGATAACGTTGTCACCATTGCCACTGACAGCTTTGACCGTTATCCATCAGTTATGGAAGATTTACATAAACGTGAACTTGAGGTAACACCAAACGTTTTAGAAAGATGGTTTGAAGATGTCTTTGAAAGTGCTGATACTCGCTACATCTTAGATACTCGCGGCGATGAAGCCAAAGAAAAACTCTTTAAACAAAAAGAACGTGATTGGCTCAAATTTGGCTATAGCCAAGAATATCTTGATTCCATGAGAAAGCCTGAATTCTGGGAAAGCGAATATAACAAAATTCACGATTACGATAAGAAAATAAAAGAAATGCGTGGGAAGGAAGTTAAATAATGAAAATTTCATTTGAAGAAGTTCTTAAAAAAGCTGAATCCTATAAAGCTGACATGACTAGATTTCTTCGTGACATGATTGCTATTCCAAGTGAATCATGCGACGAGAAAAAAGTCGTTCTTCGCATCAAAGAAGAAATGGAAAAAGTTGGCTTTGATAAAGTTGAAATCGATGGAATGGGCAACATTTTAGGCTATGTTGGTCATGGTAAACATCTTATTGCAATGGATGCCCATATTGACACTGTCGGCATCGGCGAAATCAAAAACTGGACATTTAATCCATATAAAGGCTTTGAAGATGATGTCTATATCGGCGGACGTGGAGCATCTGACCAAGAAGGTGGCATGGCTTCAATGGTTTACGCCGCCAAGATTATTAAAGACTTACATCTAGAAGATGACTACACTCTTTTAATTACTGGAACAGTTCAAGAAGAAGACTGCGATGGTTTATGCTGGAAATACATCATTGAAGAAGACAAAATCAGACCTGAATTTGTTGTTTCTACTGAACCGACAAGCTGCCGCATTTATCGCGGACATCGCGGAAGAATGGAAATCAAAGTCAATGTTCGTGGTGTCTCTTGCCATGGTAGCGCTCCTGAACGCGGAGACAACGCAATTTATAAAATGGGGCCAATCATCACGGACATTAAAAAGCTCAATGAAGAAGGCTTAGCTTACGACCCATTTATTGGTAAAGGAACAGTTACAATTTCGCAAATTTTCCACAAATCTCCATCGCGTTGCGCAGTTGCAGATGGTTGCTGGATCAGTTTAGATAGACGTTTAACAGTCGGTGAAAACGATAAAACATCAATTGCTGAAATTGAAAATCTACCATCAGTTAAAGCTGCAAAAGCAGAAGTAACAATGTATGAATATTCTCGTCCATCTTATACTGGACTTGTCTATCCAATTGAATGCTATTTCCCAACCTGGGTTATTCCTGAAGATTCCATCTATTGTCAATCGATGAAAGAAGGATATCAAAAATTATTCAAAAAAGATCCTGTCATCGATAAGTGGACATTTTCCACGAATGGCGTTTCCATCATGGGCAGATATCACATTCCTTGCATAGGCTTTGGTCCTGGCGATGAAGAAGAAGCTCATGCGCCTAATGAAAAAACAAGAAAACAAGATTTGGTAGTTTGTGCAGCGATGTATGCTGTCTTACCTAATCTCTATTTAGAACATTTAAAAAAGGAGTAAAAAAATGCAAAAAATAGAACCTCGTTTTGCTGGTCGTCATCTCATCACTTTGGAAGATTTTTCTAAAGAAGAGATCGACTATATGCTTAAAGTATCGCATGAATTAAAAGATGCTTTCTATCGCAATGAAGAGACACAATGGTTAGTCGGAAAAACTGGCTTCTTGATGTTCTTTGAACAATCGACTAGAACTCGTAATTCCTTCGAATCAGGCATGGCTCAACTTGGAGGACACGCAACATTCTTAGATACATCGATGATGCAAATTGCTCACGGTGAATCCGCGAAAGATACTGCAGTTATCCTTTCTTCATTCGGCCATATGATTGCTTGCAGATATTGCAACTGGGGACTTGGTAACAAATACATCCGTGAGATGGCTAAATGGTCAACAGTTCCAGTCATCAATTTACAATGTGATTTATTCCACCCAATGCAAGCTTTAGCGGATTTAATGACCATTGAAGATGAATTCAATAAAGAAATTAAACACTTAAAAGTGTCTGTCATCTGGGCGATGGCAACAACACATAAAAAACCAATTTCTGTTCCTGTTAGCCAAGTGCTTTTATTTCCTCGTTATGGAATGGATGTCACTCTTGCCTATCCTGAAGGATATGATTTACCAGACTGGGTCATTGAAAAAGCGAGAAAGAACGCTGCTGAAAATGGCGGTTCATTAACTATTACTCACGACATGGATGAAGCTTATCGAAACGCCGACGTCGTCTTCCCTAAAAACTGGGGATCTTGGGTTACAAATCAATCCACAACTGTGGTCGATGATGCTTTATTAGCCTTAAAAGGCTGGAAGTGCACACCTGAAAAGATGGCATTAGCGAAACCTCATTGCCGTTATATGCACGCTCTTCCTGCTGATCGTGTCAACGAAGTTGTCGATGAAGTTATCGATGGACCAAATTCAGTTATTTATCAAGAAGCTGAAAATAGAATTCACACTGCAAAAGCAGTCATGGCTCTATTTGTTCACGATAAAATCGCTAGCGATAGACGCTAAGCAAACCTAAATCATTTAAGCAAGTTCATTATGGACTTGCTTTTAAAATGCCTTTGCACGTGTATAATAGAGGGCGTGAAAAGTTTAAGAAATCTATATCGCATTGGAAGAGGGCCTTCCTCTTCACACACCATCGGTCCTGAAAGAGCGGCCCAATTTTTGAAAAATAAATATAGCGATGCTACTTCAGTTGATGTAACTCTTTATGGCTCTTTAGCTTTTACTGGAAGAGGACACTTAACTAATAAAGTTATTATCGATACTTTTTCGCCGATTCCCACGACTGTTACCTTCGATTATAAAAGCAAAGTTGCTTTCCCGAATACATTTGATGTTATTCTTCATTTTGTAGATAAAGAAGATGTCAAAAAAAGAGTTCTTTCATTAGGCGGGGGAGCCATTTCAATTGAAGGTGAAATCGAAGAGAACGAGCCTGATATTTATCCAGAAAAGAACTTCGCGGAAATTAAAGAATTTTGTCTTAAAAACAATTTTACTCTTCCTCAATATGTTGAACATTATGAAGGAAAAGACATCTGGGAATTTTTAAAACGCATCTGGGATCAAATGTGCAAAACAATTGATGCTGGCATGCATAATAAAGGTGAATTGCCAGGAAATTTGCATATTCATAGAAGGGCAAATAGTTTTTTATTACCTTCACATTTAAAAGAATCTAGCTTTTCAAGATCTAATAGAATGATTGCTGCTTATGCCTTTGCTACAAACGAAGAAAACGCAAGCGGTGGAGTCGTTGTGACAGCTCCTACATGTGGAAGCGCTGGTACACTTCCTGCTGTCTTAATGCATTTAGTTGACCGTTATGAATTTAATGATGATAAAATCGTGAAGGCTTTAGCAGTTGCCGGTGTCATCGGTAATGTCGTTAAAACTAATGGCTCAATCTCTGGCGCGGAAGCTGGCTGTCAAGCTGAAATTGGCACAGCTTGTTCGATGGCAGCAGCGGCTACATCATATTTAAAAGGCTTCAGTCTTGATCAAATTGAATGCGCTGCCGAAGCGGCAATGGAGCATTCGCTCGGCTTAACTTGCGATCCAGTTGAAGGCTATGTTCAAATTCCTTGCATTGAAAGAAATGCAATTGCCGCCACAAAAGCACTCGCATCAACTTATCTAGCTGAATATGCTTCATCATCGCATCGTGTAAGTTTTGATACCATTGTACAAACAATGGTGGAAACTGGTCGCGATATGAAAAAGAAATACCGCGAAACAGCAAAAGGCGGATTAGCCAAAGATTATTTTTTAAATAATAAAAGAAGGAGGAGTCAAAAAGATGGAAATTAAATTATTCAATTCTCTATCTAACAAAGTTGAAGTTTTTCATCTTATCAAAGAAAAGGAAATTTCAATCTATTGTTGCGGTCCTACAGTCTATAACGACCCACATATTGGAAACATAAGACCTCCATTAGTGTTCGACACTCTCCGAAGATTTTTTGAATATTTAGGTTACAACGTTAAATACGTTTCAAATTACACTGATGTTGACGATAAAATCATCAACAAAGCTCTTGAAGAAGGAGTAAGTGAAAAAGAAATTTCTGAAAGATACATTAAAGCTTATCGTGATGTGCTTGATAGACTTAATGTTCTTCCTCAATATCAAAATCCACGCGTCACCGAATATATCGATGACATCATTAAATACATCGCTGATTTAGTTAGTGATGGCGCGGCTTATGTAAAAGATGGAAATGTCTATTTCAAAGTTTCTTCAGTTCCTGATTACGGCGTTTTATCAAACATCAACAAAGAAGATTTAGTTGTTGGTTCTCGCATTGAAGAAAATAGCGAAAAAGAAAACCCATTAGATTTTGTCTTATGGAAAAAGACTGACAAAGGCATTAAATGGAATTCTCCGTGGGGTGAAGGACGACCTGGTTGGCATACTGAATGCTGTGTGATGATTAATTCTATTTTCAAAGGTCTCATCGATATTCATGGAGGTGGCTTTGATTTAAAATTCCCTCATCATGAAAATGAAATTGCTCAAGAAAAAGCACACGATCATCGAAATATCGCCAATTTTTGGATGCATAATGGCTTTGTCAATTTAGATGATCAAAAAATGTCGAAGTCTTTAGGCAATGTGATTTTAGCAAAAGACGCGGTTGATAAATATGGTGGCAATCTTTTAAGACTATTAATTATTTCAACTTACTATAGAGCTCCTGTTAGTTTAACTGAGCAAAGCATTTCTAGCGCAAAAGCGGAACTTGAAAAAATATCAAAAGCTTATTCGCAAGCTGCTGTTACTCTTCAACTAAATGATGTTTCACTAGATTCTAAAACAACTAAAATTGAACCATTTTTAGCTTGTCTAGCGGATGATTTTAACACTTCAAATGCCTTAACTTATCTATATTCTATTGTTAAAGACATTAACATTGAATTAAGAAAGAATCCTCTAGATTTAAAAAACATCCAAGATGACTTTTCTTGCTTAAAAGATATGCTTCAAATTTTAGGCTTGAAGATTGAATATCCCCTGTTAAATGATGAATTAAAAGGCATCTACAATGGCTATTTAGAGGCTAAAAAAGCTAAAGATTTCGCAAAAAGCGATGAATTAAGAAAGATTCTTATTAATAATAAGATTTTATAAGATATGAAGTTTGAGACTAAATGGGACAAAAATATGCGAAACTTAATATATGGGAGGAATCCTCTATTAAGTTTTATCGCAAGTGGAGATATCAAGGAGGTATATCTACAAAATAATTTTTCCGATAAAAGAATATTGGATGAGATTAAAAAAAAGAATATTCCTTTTTCTTATCTAACTTTGCCAGAGCTAAATAAGCTTACTGAAAATGCTAACCACCAAGGCGTGGCGGCGTTAGTTAATCCGTTTAAATATTCTTCATTAAAAGAAATTATTGAAAGTTCAAAAAGTAAAAAGCAACCCCTTGTCGTAATCCTTGATGAAATAGTTGACCCTCATAACTTAGGGGCTATTATTCGTTCCTGCGATGCATTTGATGTTGATGGACTGATTATTAAATCAAGAAACCAAGTTCCAGTGAACATGACTGTTGTTAAAGTTTCTACTGGAGCTAGCAAATTTGTCAAAATTGCAATGGTTAATAACCTTGTCAACGCGATTAAAGAGCTCAAAGAAAATGGTTTTTGGGTTTATGCTAGCGATGGACAAGCCAAGAGCGATTACTCTAAACAAAATTATGATGGCAAAGTCGCTTTAGTAATGGGTTCAGAAGGTGAAGGCATTTCGCCATTAGTTCTTAGAAATTCTGATTTTATTATAAAAATACCGATGAACGGTCACGTTAATTCGCTTAACGTAAGCGTGGCAACGGGTATATTGCTTAGTCGCATTAGAAATTAATTAATAATTTTCCATCACTTCAAAATAAAGATAAGGGGGCCATAAATGCCTATACATTTAAGTGATGAGGAAATACTCCTCAAAGGGAAAACACAAGAAAGTTACGAAATCTTGCTTCGTAGGTATTTAAAAAATTACAAGCTAATCATTCATGAAGTAGCTTTGTCGTTAAATCAAAGAAACTACGATCTCGATGATTATTTTTATGATTTCTATGTATCGTTTCATAAAGCTTTTATCAATTACAATTCCGATAAAGGACTTTTCTATACATTTTTTAAAACTATCTTTAAAAGAAAAGTAACAAATAAGATGATGTCGCAAATTAGATCTCATGATGCGCTAGATCATGCGATATCGTTAGACCAAGAGTTTGAAGAAGGCGTCAGACTCATCGATTTAGTTGAAAACGAAAACGCGGATAACCCGGTGAGCGGTTATCGCATCAACAATGCTAAATTAGTTTTAAGAGAAGCCACAGCAGCTGGACCAAAATCAAAAAGCAGCCTTCGTTATAAAGCTTTGATGATGAGAGCGGATGGTCTTACATATAAAGAAATCGCGAACAAATTGATGCTAAACATCTCTAAGGTTCGTCGCCTTGTTGACACCAATAGCGATTTAAGACTTAAAGATATTAAACTCGATTTAAAATAACTTTATTTAACAGTTTTACATTCTTATTTTCTTTTTTGTTTAAGTATCAACTTTTAAAGCATCTTTAAAACATTATTTGACTAAACTTGTATAATGTTAATGTTTTAAAAGAAGGGAAATAAATTATGGCTGATTGTAATCATGAATGTAATTCTTGCGAAGTAGGCGATTGTGAAGAAAGAGTCTTTGAAAAACTTAAACCTCACAAAGGAACATCTTTTAAAAAGATCTTCGCTATCATAAGCGGTAAAGGTGGAGTTGGTAAATCGTTATTTACATCTTTACTAGCTTCTGAATTAAATAAAGCCGGGAAAAAGGTCGCTATTATCGACGCGGATGTTACTGGTCCAAGCATTCCTCAAGCTTTTGGCTTAAAAGGACAAACTGCTTATAGCGATGAAACTACGATTTATCCGGTTGTGTCTAAAAATGGCATCAAAATAATGTCAGCGAATCTTTTACTTCAAGATGAGGAAGCACCTATTGTATGGCGCGGACCTCTCGTGGCTGGATTTGTTCAACAATTATTCACTGATGTAAATTATGGAGAAGTCGATTATCTACTTATCGATATGCCGCCAGGTACAAGCGATATTCCATTGACTGTCTTTCAAATGATTCCTATCGATGGTGCGTTAGTTGTAAGCTCACCTCAAGAATTAGTTTCAATGGTTGTTGCTAAATCTGTCAACATGGCCAAAATGATGAATATAAAACTTCTTGGCGTGGCAATGAATATGGCTTTTATAACTTGCCCAGATTGCCATAAAAGAATCAATGTTTTTGGCTCAAATTATAAAGAAGAAATCGCTAAACATGATTTGCCAATTTTAACGGAGCTTCCTATTGATCCGACTCTAGCAAAATATGTCGATGAAGGTCGAATTGAAGATTATAAAACTACTGAATTGAAGAAATTAGTTGATACTATACTTGCTCAGTAAGTAATTCATTTTTTAGGTGATTTGCCTAGAAAATAAAGCAAAAATTTGTTATTATCATAAAAAGAAAACAGTTTTGGTAAGCCCATTGCTGTTTTTTAAAAAGGTTTAAGGAAGGAGGAGTAAAATTATGTCAATTAAAAACAAAGTTAGACTTTATAACATCTTTAAAAACGTTTCATTAGTGCTTCTTGGTTCATTTATCCTTGCTCTAGCGGATGCTCTTTTTATCATGCCTTGTTCAATTGTTAATGGAGGCATTGATTCAATAGGCGTCATCATCAACTTTTATTTTAAAGACGCGATTGGTTTTGATTTATCGGATATCGTCATTGCTTCGCTTCAAATTATTTTGTGGTTATTAGGTTTACTTCTTCTTGGAAAGAAATTTTCTTTTTATACCTTGCTTGGAACATTAGCGTTTCCAGCATTCTATTCATTGCTTTTAAGAATCAATTTAATTGATTTAATTAAACTTAACGATTTTTATTTATCGCACACAGTTGATGGAAAATTAGATTTTTTAACATTAATTATTGCTGGTCTAATTGGAGGAGTTCTTTCAGGAGCAGGTATAGCTATAACTTATTTAGGAAACGGTTCAACCGGAGGAACGGATATTTTAGCCTTTCTTATCGCTAAATATACGCGAATAAAACAAGATTTAGGCGGACTATTTTTAGATACCACGATGATTATTGTTGGCTTTGTTTGCTTAAAGAATTTTGAATTATTTTTCGCAGGCATCATAAGCGCGATAGTATCAGCCTATTGTATCAAAAAGATTTACATCCAAAGCGATGCTCCAGTGGTGATGGATATCATTTGTTCAGACCCAGAAACTGTCTCTAAATTCATTCATGAAAAGCTCGATCACGCGACAACTTTAATTCAAGTTGAAGGCGGTTATTCCAAGAAGAAAAGAATGTCAGTTAGAGCTATTGTTTATGGCAGCGAAACAACTGACGTTAAAGCTTTCGTCTCTAGCGTTGATCCAAATGCTTTTATAAGCGTTGTTCCCGCGGATAATGTCTCCGGTGAAGGCTTTGAACCGCTTAGATTTTCTCCTCGTTCATTAAAAAGAATTCTTCATTATTACGGCATCAAAACCAAAGATGATCTCATCAAAGAAAAAGAAGGCAAGTAAAACGGTTCTTCAAATTTTATTTGACTTTGACACTGACTTAGACGTAAAGTTTATAAGCAAGATGATTATAGGGTAACGATAAATGAGAAAGAAAATAATTTTAATTTGCCCCGAATGCTTGTCAAGAAACTATACGACAAGCAAAAAAGAAGAAGATACTAAGCGTCTTGAAATCAAAAAATACTGTCCGACATGCAATAAGATGACTTTGCATAAAGAGAGCAAATAAAAGGAGGTTACTTATGGGTGTTAAAAAATATAGTCAAGAAGTAATCAAGGAAGGCAAGCGTGTTCGCTGGCCGAAAAAAGAACAATTCTTTCCTACTTTAATTGCCGTCATTATTGTCTGCGCGTTTACCGCTTTGATTCTCACAATTGAAGACTGGGGCGCTGGAACATTAATCGGTCAATTAAAGCAATTATTCGAAGGACTTAACAAGAGTGATGGAACAACTAGTGATAGCACTTCAACAGCGTTATCTGTGCTTAGAATGTTCCTATGGAGGTAGTTATGGCAGACTTAGCAGAAAAGCATTGGTATATTGTTAACACTTATTCTCAACACGAGAAAAAAGTTGCTGACAATTTAAGAAAAAGAATTGAAACATTAGGACTTCAAGATTTTATCTTTAATGTTTTAGTCGCAGAACAAGAAGTTCCAGTAATGGATAAAGAAACCGGACTTCCTAAACCTGGAAAAACTAAAATGAAAAACTTATATCCAGGCTACATTTTCGTGGAAATGATTATGACTGATAAGGTGTGGTACGATGTGCGTAACACTCCAGGAGTTACCGGTATTGCCGGTTCTGCTGGTGGAGGACAAAAGCCAACCCCAGTTTCTCGTGCGGAAATGGAACCAGTTCTCAAACGTATGAACTTAATCGATAGTTCAATGTATGATAACTATGGCATCGGCGATAGAGTCAAAGTTATTCGTGGACCTCTTGAAGGAACCGAAGGTAAGATTCTATCTATTGATAAAGATACCGGAGCCTGCAGAGTTGAAACTATCTTCTTTGGTAGACCAACGCCTGTCGATGTCGACTTCTCTGAAATCGAAAGATTATAAAGATTATGGCCTCTTTCCTTAGGCCTTTTTTATCTCTATTCATGAAAATTAAACAAAAATCAGGATTACTTCTACTTTTACTGTCTTCGCTTCTTTTCTCTAGTGCTTCTTTTTGCTCTATTAATGAAGCTATAAGCGTTGATGCAGCTGCTTTAACATCTTCTAAACTTCCTACGACTATAGATTTAAGTGATTTAAAAGATTCTGATATACGTAGCTATTATTCGTCGCTTACTTCATTGGCTAGTGATGAATTATATGGAACAAATTTGTTAAAGAATTTAAAGCCTATTTTAAGAGAAAATTTCCAATATTATGATTACGATACTGTCTGGAAAGTCTATGAAATAACTGATAGAGACTGGAAATTATCTCCGGCAGAGGATTCAAAAGCTACATATGATGAAGCCGATAATACGTTAAGTTCTTATACGTATGGCACAAGTGTTTCAAATATAACAGGCGATAATCCTTATGTTCGAGCTTTATATCGTGATCAATCTAGCGAAAATAGGATAATAAGAATTTGGGACGCGCACGATACAAAAAGTGGTGACAAGTCTAATGGCTATATTAATAGAGAACACATTTGGCCAAAGTCATATGGATTTAAAACAGATTATGGAAAAGGTCCTGCTGGAACAGATGTTCACCATTTGATGGCAGCGGATGGTCCAGTTAACTCCGCGCTTCACAATAATTATCTTTTTGGCTATGTTGATGAAAACAATATTCAGTCAAAAGGAGATAGCAGTAGAGCAACAGAAGGTAATCTTCGTGGAGCGAGCATTCACTCAGAAATAACATCATGTAAGTCTGGTGTTTTTGAACCAATTGATTCTCAAAAAGGCGACATTGCTAGAGCCCTATTTTACATGTGCGCGATGTATAACTGTTACGATGGTAGCGAACCAACTAATACTGACCCATTTTTAGAGTTAACAAATGATGATGTTTACTCATCAGCAGAAAAAGGATCTAGCTTAACTGAGCCTGGAAAGTACGGAATTCTTGAAGATTTATTAGAATGGAATAGGCTTGACCCTGTTGACGAATTTGAAATACATCGAAATAATCTTATTTATAATAATTTTCAAAAGAATAGAAACCCATTCGTTGATTTTCCTGAATGGGCGGATTTAATTTGGGGCACTAACTCCGAAAAGAAATCCGCGAACCCAAACGCTGACGCGATTAATGGTGACTCATCATCTGCTGATTATGTTTATTTAAGTTCTAAAAAAATTACTCTTTCTAAAAATTCAACATCAGAATCAAAAACTATTACTGCTACTTCAAATCAAGATAATATAACTTGGAAAGTTGAAGATAGTGAAAGCGTTATAAAATACTCAGTTTCAGATGATACTAAATCAATTACAATCACTCCAACTGGGACATCTGGTAGCGCCACAATTACTGTAACTGCAGGTGATGCAAGCGCAAAATGCACTGTTACTGTAACCGATGATATCGTACTAAGTTCTTCTTCTATTACCCTAAATCCTGGTGAATCCGCGACAATTTCCGCAAGTGAATCCGTAACTTGGACTGTAAGTAATCCTTCAGTTCAACTAAGTTCTATAAGCGGAACAGAGGTAACTTTGACTGCCCCAAAAATTAGAGATGAAGTAACAGCAACGCTAACCGCGACTAGCGGAACTAAAACCGCGACATGTAGTGTGACTATACTAAAAGATGAAAGTGCTGATGCAAGTGCTCAGATAATGTTTCCTTGTGGTTCTGGAACGGGCGATAGTACGACGCAAATTACTGCAAAAAATTGGAATGATTATAATTTTATACCTGGCAAAAATTATATATATTTTGATAAATTTGTTGATACAAGTTTTAGCAAGGTTTATTTAGGCAAAAAAGGGTATGGACTTAAATTTGGAACAGCTAGTGAAAGCGGCCAATTATCTTTATTTTTTGATACAAGTTCATATTCAAACATAAATGTGAACTCCATCACTTTTTATACAGCTGCTTTTGGCACGGATACAGTAAGTATGGATATTAAACTCTATTCTGGCCTAGATGATACTGCAACTGTTAAAACTTCAACTATTAGTCCTAGTGATGGAGGCACAATATCATTAGATAATCCATCATCTATTTCTAAATTAGAAATATCAACTAGTTCTACCAAAAATCCAAAACGTGCTTACTTAATAGGCCTTACTATAAACTTTTATTCTGTTGATACTTTTGCCACTGATTTTCTTGATGGTGTGAGCACTGCTTGCTCTTATTCAGAAAACAACAATTGGACTGATGTTAGCGAACAGCTCGTTGCACCTTGGTCTGAATTAAAGGCCAAATACAGCTATTTAAATGAAACTCAGCAAAGCACTGTTATAAATACTGTCGCCTCGGAAGATGAAGAGGCTACAAACATTCAACTTGCTATGGCAAAATACGACCATATTATTCTCCGTTACAAATCGACTGATATTAATGATTTTATCGGAAGAAACCCTTCATCAAAAAGTTTTTTGGTCATCAAGAATGACAATAAAGACTCTGCATTAGTTATATTCCTAGTGATTTTATCTATTTCGACATCAGTTGTTGGATATTTAGCTTTCTACAGAAAAAGAAAAACTAATTAGTTAAATTTTAACTTTTGATATTAAATCTTTTGATATCTCTATTGTTTGCTCGTAATTCTTTTTCATATGTTTAGTTATCTTATTTTCTTTTGGATAACCAGACATATTGTTGATGCCTCTAGGGCCCATATACATGGACTTATCTTTGTCTAATAATGCGATTGTGGATAAAGCAGCTTTTTCTGGCGAGTGGAATACCATTTTCATAAATATAATAGCGATTTTAGCAAACCATTTTGGGTAAGCTTTAAAAATAAGAGGAGTGGCGGTTACACCTGGATGCACTAATTGAGGAATGACATTGCAATCTTTATATAATTCACAAAGATATAAATAGAAATGAACAATTGCTAACTTGCTTTCAGCGTATGTATTAAATTTAGTTGTCTTTGAAAAAGAAGTGAAATCGTCATAGCAGATCTTTGCATGTTTCGCGGTTATAGAAGTGGTAAGTATTAAATGTACTTTTCTATTCATAGATAAGAAATAATTTTTTAATTGATTTAATAAAAGGAAAGGCCCTAAATAGTTAGTCATTAATACTCTTTCAAAGCCATCTTTAGTTAACTCTTTAGGAAGATTGAATGTTCCGGCGTTGTTATAAAAATAATCGAAAACGATATTTTCACTTTTAATTGTCGATACAAAATGAGTTATCGATTCAACGCTTGATGTATCCAAAAGTAGATAACGTATATTACTTTTTGTGTAATTTTCTTTAATTTCTTTGATGGTTTTTTCACCTTTAGAAGTATCTCTAACTGTGATGATAATATTCATGTTTAGATACGCACAATATTTAGCAACCTCAAGTCCGATGCCGGAGTTACCTCCAGTTATTAAAATTGTTTTATTCTTTAACTCTTCTTTATTGATGTGTTTATTAATCCAATGTAAATATTTTTTCTTCATCGTTATGAATTGTATCATTAACGAAATGAAAATTTAATTTATCGTTTCGCTTGACACAGAAATGCGAAAGACTATTATATAGAAAGTTAAGCGAGGTTAACATTTATGAAAAAAATAGTCTATCACATCTCCGGATTCGATTGCCCTAACTGCGCGGCAAAAGTGGAGCGATATTTAAATAAAGATGAAAATATCAATGAAGCAACTTTGGATTTCTCTAATGATCGACTTTATATCAACTATCGCGAAGAGCCGTACACTCTTGATGAGCTAAAAGCTAAAATCAAAGAAGTTGAAAGCGATCCTCTTCGAATTGAATTAATAAATAAAGGTACAAGAGCCAAAACTAAGATATTTACGAAAAAATTCATTTTTGATTTATCTAGAATTATCTTAGCTATCATCTTTTTCACAGTTGCTATTATCTTAGAGCATACAGTTGGCTCTAGTCACGACGCTCACGAAGACATGATGATGGCTAGCATGTGGAATGGAGCAAACTGGGCAGCAAATATCTTATATATGTTAGCCGCGATTATCATGCTTTATGATATCGTTTGGAAACTTATTCAAAATATCATTCATAAACGCAACCCAATTGACATGAATTTATTGTTAACAATTTCTTGCATTGGCGTTTTTGTCTTAGCTTATCTAAGCGCCTATGATGTTTTAAAAGTCAAAGAATTCGATATTGAAATGCATGAAGGTGCGATGGTGGTCATCCTCTATCAAATAGGAGAATTAATCGAAGCTATTGCAACAGGTAAATCAAAAGCTGCAATCTCTAAAGCCATCGATTTGCGCGCGGATACAGCTAATCTTGTCTGCGATGATAAGATTGTTCAAGTTAAACCTGAGACTTTAAAAGTTGGTGATGTCATCATCGTGAGAATTGGTGAAATTATTCCGGCTGATGGTGAAATCATTGAAGGTCAAGGAACTTTAGATATGTCCTCTTTAACGGGTGAGCCTATGCCAGTTGATGCTTTGATTGGTTCAAATGCTTTAAGCGGATCCATCCTTAGAAGCGGTTCTATTACAGTCCGCATCAACAAAGTATTTGCGGATTCAACTATCTCTAAGATTCTTGAACTTGTCGAATCTAGCGGTGAACGCAAAGCCAAGGTTGAAAAATTCATCGATAAATTTGCTAAGATTTACACTCCAGTGGTCTTTGTTATCGGCGTACTTTTCGCTATCATTTCCGGATTAGTTTCTCAAGATTGGGCGAAGTCACTATTCTATGGACTTGCTATTCTAGTTGTCTCTTGCCCATGCGCTATTGTAATATCTGTTCCTTTAGCTTATTTTGCGGGCATTGGTTTAGCTAGCAAAAGAGGCGTTGTTATTAAAGGCGCAAACTATTTAGATTCATTATGCAATATTGGTGTTCTTTTCTTAGATAAAACTGGAACCTTAACTTATGGCAATTTTGAAGTCAAAGAACTCGTGCCGAATGGGGTCAGTGAAGAAGAATTAAAGACTGCACTTTTAGCCGCGGAATCGCGTTCTAATCACCCGATTGCTAAAGCTATAATTTTGCATCAAAATGTCTCAGAATTAGCTTTAAAACAAGAGAATTATGAAGAAATTGCAGGTTTAGGCACGAAAACCGAATATGATGGACACATTATTTATGCTGGTAACCAAGAATTGCTAGAAAAATATGGTATTTCCGCGCCGGACATCGAAGAGGCGGGGACAGTAATTTACGTGGCAAAAGATGGAAAATATATTGGTTATGTCTTGCTTCAAGATGTCATTAGAAAT
Source organism: Bacteroidaceae bacterium (assembly GCA_963657885.1). GTDB lineage: Bacteria > Bacillota_I > Bacilli_A > RFN20 > CAG-826 > Fiminaster. The sequence goes on along the minus strand of CAVKNZ010000006.1, from coordinate 15,919 downwards.
AAAGCGAAAGAACTTATCAAGAAATTAGATGGTTTAGGCATTAAAACTGTCCTACTTTCTGGCGATAAATTATCGACAGTTGAATACGTCGCTAAAGAGGTTGGAATTAAGTATTATCACGCCAAATTGTTGCCTCAAGATAAGACAAAATTTGTCGAAGAAGAAATTGAGAAAAATAAGAGTAAAAAACTTGTCGCCTTTGCGGGTGATGGCATAAATGATACTCCTTCCATTATTCGTGCGGATGTAGGATTCGCGATGGGCGGAATAGGAAGCGATGTCGCTGTTGAAAATGCTGATGTTGTTATCATGCAAGATCATCCTTTAAAGATTTATGATTCAATTGTCATAGCCAAAAAGACTAGATTTATCGCTTTGTTTAACATCATCTTCTCTTTAGTGGTTAAAGTGACTGTTATCGTCTTGCTCATGGTGGGCGTTTTAGGAAGCAACGCGATGATGATTGCGATGCTTGCAGATACGGGTTTGACTGTTCTCATGACTTTGAATTCGTTGTTACTTATTTACCGAAAGATTTCGTAGGTTTATTTTTCTTTGGAAAATGGCGAATTAATCGCCATTTTTTGCTTGGAAGTGAAAGGGGGAAACGCTATTAAATTTACGTGCTACTTTTGGTTCGTTTTTTGTGGTTTTTTATCCCGTTTTTCGAAGCACTTGCCTTGCTTTTTTGCAAGTTATTGAGGTGTTACCTTAAGCCTTTGAAAAAAACGGATCTTTCTTTCTGTTTGCTTTTCTGTTTTTGATTTAGAGACAATATTTCATTCGATGGAATCAAGCCAAGTTTTGAAAAGTGTATTTTCGCGTTGCATACGCGTATGTATTTTGATAAAATCACTTTCGCATATATCGATTTCACGGGATGAGCGTGCAGTCGCACATGTGTAAAACGTTGTGTGGGAGAGCTTAGATTTAGCTCAATAAAGACCACAACACGGACAAAATCTTAAAAGAAGGAGGAAATGTCACGTGAGTAAAAAAATCGTCAAAGTTGTGAAGATGGAACTCCCTGGTGGCGAAGCTAAACCAGGACCAAAACTCGCCTCTGCCGGTGTCATCATGCCTAAGTTCTGCACGGACTTCAACGCTAAGACAGCCGATAGACGTGGAGAAATCGTTCCAGTCATCATCACAGCTTATGAAGACAAGTCCCATGACTTTGTAATCAAGACTTCTCCAGTTGCTGGCTTACTCTTAAAAGCCGCTGGTATCAAAAAAGGCTCAGCGAATCCTAAAAACATCGTTGGTCACATCAGCCAAGCGCAACTTAAAGAAATTGCTGAATACAAATTGCCAGACTTAAATTGCGACACCGTTGAAGCAGCAATGAAAATTGTTGAAGGAAGCGCTCGTAATATGGGAATCGCGGTTGACAAGTAATTATGAAACTTTCAAAAAATTATAAGAAAGCTCTTGAACTTGTTGAAGCGGGTAAGGTTTATTCTCTTGAAGAAGCCTGTGAACTTGTCAAGAAAACATCAACAGTTAAGTTTGATGCCACAGTCGATGTCTCATTCCACATGAACGTGGATACGACAAAAGCTGACCAACAAATTAGAGGAACACTCATCCTACCTCATGGAAATGGTAAGACTAAAAAGATTTGTGCCATCACAACAAAGGTTGATGAAGCTAAGAGCGCCGGCGCGGATTATGCCGGGGGCAAAGACTTGCTCGAAAAGATCCAAAAAGAGAATTGGTTTGACTTCGATGTCATCGTCGCTACACCAGAGATGATGGGCGAACTTGGAAAGATGGGCCGTTTATTAGGACCTAAAGGCTTAATGCCAAATCCTAAGACCGGAACAGTCGCCATCGACATCGCAAAAGCTATCAAGGAAATTAAACTTGGAAAAGTTGAATACCGCCTTGACAAGGACGCCAACATGGCTCTCACCATCGGTCGCGTCAGCTTCAAAACCGAAGATCTCGTAGATAACTTGAAAGCCTTGACGAGCACTTTGATTAAAGTTCGTCCAGCTGCTGTTAAAGGAAGCTACATTAAATCCGCAGTTGTACACACAACTATGGGCCCAAGCGTTCGCTTCAATTTCGAAGGAATGTAATAGAGCACAATATACCATAGACAGCAACGGCCACGGGGCTTAATAATGTTGCCCAGGTAATCCCAAGTATATTGATACTCTCCATCAAATTTTACAAAGGAGGTAGAACAATGAATCAGAAAACTCTCGAAACTAAAAAAGAGATTGTCACCACAATTGAGAATTCACTTAAAGAAGCTCAATCATTCGCAATTGTTGAATATCGTGGTTTATCAGTCGCTGAAATTAGCAATCTTCGAAAGTCTCTAAAAGCGGTTAACGCCTCATTCAATGTCTACAAGAACACTCTCGTTCGTCGAGCCAGTGACAATCTTGGACATAAGCAATTAGACGAATACCTCTCTGGTAGCAATGCCTACGTCTTCTCCAGCGATGCAACAGGAATGCCAAAAGTATTAGCTAATTTTGCTAAAAAGAATGACAAGCTCGTTCTCAAAGCAGGTTTAGTGGAAGGCAATTTCGTTGATGCAGCTGGCTTAAAAGAAGTTGCGAAGTTACCAAACCGCGAAGGCTTATTAGCCATGTTCTTATCGTGCTTGCAAGCACCTATCCGCAGTTTCGCTTGCACAGTCAAAGCAGTCGCGGATAGCAAAAATGCCTAATTAGGAGGAAATTATTATGGCAAAACTTACAAAAGAAGAAATCGTCGCTTCCTTAAAGGAAATGACTGTTCTTGAACTCAATGACTTAGTCAAAGCAGTTGAAGAAGAATTCGGCGTCACCGCTGCCGCACCAGTCGCAGCCGTCGCAGCTGCCCCAGCTGAAGAAGAAACCAAAGCTGGACCAGCAGAAGTTAACTTAGTTTTAAAGAGCTGTGGAGCAGCCAAAGTCGCTGTCATCAAAGCAGTTCAAGCCATCACAGGTTTAGGCCTCATGGACGCTAAGAAACTCGTTGATACTGCACCATGCAATATCAAAGAAAAGATTTCACCAGTTGAAGCAGAAGAACACAAGAAAGCTCTTGTCGCTGCCGGCGCTGAAGTTGAAATTAAATAATTATTTGAATGAACAACTCTCATTATTTTGTCAACGATAATACCTTGGCTAGCAAGCCGAGAATTGTTAAATATCAAATTAATGGGAAAATGTTTGAACTCGATTCAGACATTGGTGTCTTTTCAAAAGATGAATTGGATTATGGGAGCAAGCTTCTCATCGAGACGCTTCTCCCGTTTCCGTTAAATGGAAAGATACTTGATATCGGCTGTGGAATTGGCCCGATTGGCTTAACTCTGGCCTACTTCAATGCAAATATTGAAGTCACATGTTCCGATATCAATACGCGCGCATTAGCCTTATGTGAGTCAAACGCGCGCAAGCTCCAGTTAAGCCAACGAGTCACCTGCCTTCAAAGTGACATCTATGTAGAGATTGAAGGATTATATGATTCAATTGTGAGCAATCCACCGATAAGGGCTGGTAAGAAAGTTACATATGCCATTTACGTCGGTGCGAAATCTCATTTAATTGATGGCGGTTCACTTTATGTGGTCGTGCGAAAAGCACAAGGTGCATTATCCGTCAAAGCATATCTAGAAGAAGTCTTCGGAAATTCTGAAGTCTTAAATAGGAGCAAAGGTTATTACATCCTTAAAGCTACAAAAGTGAATTAATTATAAAGGAGCCATTACATGAGCAATACTTACAAAAATTATCCATTGCTACCAAATGACAGAATTAACTTTTCCAAAATTTCTGGTAACTTGGAACTCCCAAACTTAGTCGAAATCCAAACTGATTCCTATCAGTGGTTCCTCGAAAAAGGTATCGATGAAGTTATGCGCGAAGTATTTCCAATCGCTAACTACACCGAAAACGTCTTTGTTGAATACGTTTCTTCCGAACTAAAAGATCCTAAGCATTCATTCTTAGAATGCAAGGCTCACGGTTATACATATAGCTCACAGTTATATGCTAAACTTCGTCTTCGCAACGAAGAAACTGGCGATATCAAAGAACCTGCCGTTGTCTTTATGGGCGATGTACCTTTAATGAGTGCATCTGGCACATTTGTCATCAATGGTGCGGAACGTGTCATCGTCAGCCAAATCGTCCGTTCTCCAGGCGCGTATTTATCAAAAACTCTCGATAAATCTGGCCGTTATGTCTATAACGCAGATTTAATTCCTACTCGTGGAACTTGGTTAGAATTTGAAACTGATCAAAAGAATATGATCAACGTCCGCATCGACAGACAAAAGAAGATGCCGGCGACTGTTTTACTCAAGGCTATCGGTTTAGAAGATCCAAAACTTTTAGTTAAGTTATTTGGTAACAACGAAATGTTAGAGAATACGATTGAGAAAGATAAAGATACTCAAAACGCTTTCGAAGCTTTGGTTACCATCTTTAAGAAACTCAAACCTGGTGAACCAATCACTCAAGAAGGTGTTGCAACTTTCTTAATTCAAAAATTCTTTGACCATAGACGTTACGACGTCGGTCCTGCTGGACGTTTTAAATGTCGTAACAAATTAGGAATTTATGCCCGTTTACCTGGACGATATCTCGCGGAAGATTTAGTCGACGCGGATGGTGAAGTCCTCTTTAAAAAAGGCGATTACCTCTCCAAGAGCGATGTCTTATCACTCATGGACAAGGAAGTCTTTGAAAAAGGCGCGCATTTAAAACATCTTAAAGCTAATAAAGAATTAATCGATGCTTTATATAAGAGCGCACCTAAAGGTAAAAAGGACAAAGTTCTTAAATCTGAACTTGAGCAAACCTTTGCTGGTAATGTCAACGTGATTAAAGTCTATGTTGACGATAAGAAAGACAAAGTTGAAAACATCATCGGTACCGATTTAAATCTCACCATTCAATGGATGGGATTTAGTGATATCGTCGCTTTATTTAGCTATTTGATGAATATCATGGCCGGATTTGGTGATGTCGATGATATCGATAACCTTGGCAATCGTCGCATTCGCTGCGTCGGTGAACTTGTGCAAACTCAATTTAGAATTGGTCTATCTAAGATGGTGAAAACCATTCAACAAAAGATGTCCATTTCTGATTTGACCACAACTTCAGTTCAATCGCTTATCATCATCAAACCACTTACTTCCTCAATTAGAGAATTCTTCGCGACCAACCAACTTTCACAAGTTATGGACCAAGTCAATCCTCTTTCAGAACTCACTAACAAACGTCGTATTTCGGCGTTAGGTCCTGGAGGAATTACCCGTGAACGCGCTTCGATGGCTATTCGTGACGTTCACCCAACTCACTATGGCAGAATTTGTCCAATTGAAACGCCAGAAGGTCAAAACATTGGTTTGATCAACAACTTAGCGAGCTACGCTAAGGTCAACAAATATGGATTTATTGAAACTCCATATCGTATTGTTAAAAAAGAAGATAAAGGTCTTAAAGTCACTGATGAATATGAATATTTATCCGCGGACATGGAAAAAGACCACTATATCGCTAGCGATGATGTCCATTTAGAAAATGGCTACATTGTCGATAAAGAAGTTGTTGCCCGTCACAACGGTGAAAACATTCTTGTCGATGTCAATCTCATCGACTACATGGATGTTTCTCCAAAACAAGTTGTCTCGGTCGCTTCAGCTTGTATTCCTTTCCTTGAAAACGACGATGCGAAACGTGCTTTGATGGGCGCGAACATGCAACGTCAAGCTTTGCCACTTCTTCGACCAAGCGCCCCATTCGTGGGAACTGGCCTTGAATCGAAAGTCGCTAAAGATAGCGGTCTAGCTATCGTTGCAGCTGGCGATGGAGAAGTTAGCTATGTTGATAGCCTCACCATACGCGTAAAAGAAGGAAAGAACACGCGCGAATACGCACTACAAAAATTTGAACGCAGCAATCAAGGTACTTGCATCAATCAAAAAGCCATTGTTAACGTCGGTGACAAAGTCAAAAAAGGTCAAATTATCGCCGATGGTCCGGCGATGGATCATGGCGATTTAGCCTTAGGACAAAACGTCACTGTCGCCTTCATGACTTGGGATGGATACAACTACGAAGATGCTGTCATCATGTCTGAAAGACTTGTCAAAGACGATACATATACTTCAATTCACATCGAAGAATATGTTGTCGACTGCCGCGACACCAAACTTGGGCCTGAAGAAATCACTCGCGATATTCCTAATGTCAAAGAAACTAAGAAAGCTTTCCTTGATGAAAGAGGAATTGTCATCGTTGGAACTGAAGTTCACGAAGATGATATCATCGTTGGAAAAGTGACTCCAAAAGGTCAAAGTGAACCAACTCCTGAAGAAAAACTATTGATGGCCATTTTCGCTGAAAAGACCAAAGATATGAAGGATTCTTCAAAACGCGTCCCTCATGGTGGAGCCGGTATCGTTCTTGATGTCAAAGTTTATAGCCGTGAAAATGGCGATGAACTTCCTTTAGGTGTCAAGAAATCTGTTCACGTCTTCATCGCTCAAAAGAGAAAAATCTCTGAAGGTGATAAGATGAGCGGACGTCACGGTAATAAAGGTGTCATTTCCCGCATTCTTCCAGTTGAAGATATGCCATTCCTTGCTGATGGTACACCAGTTGACATCATGCTCAACCCTCTCGGCGTCCCTTCACGTATGAATATCGGTCAAATTCTTGAGATGCATTTAGGCCTAGCTTGCAAAAAACTTGGACTTAAAGTTGCCACCCCAGTCTTTGATGGCATCTCCAACGAAGAAATCTTTGATTTGATGAAAGAAGCCAAAATCGATCCAGATGGCAAGACCACTCTTTACGATGGTCGAACTGGTGAAAGATTCGATGAAAGAATTTCCGTCGGTGTGATGTATATGATTAAACTTGTCCACATGGTCGATGATAAACTTCACGCCCGTGCGACCGGACCATATAGCTTAGTCACACAACAACCACTTGGAGGTAAAGCCCAAAACGGTGGTCAAAGATTTGGTGAAATGGAAGTCTGGGCTCTTGAAGCTTACGGGGCTGCCAACACCTTGCAAGAAATTCTTACTATTAAATCTGATGATCGCGTCGGAAGAAGAAAAGCTTACGAATCGATTATCAAAGGCACACAGATGCCAAAACCTGGCATTCCAGAAGCCTTCAAAGTCCTTGTCAAAGAACTTAAAGGTCTCTGCATGGATGTCAAACTTCTTGATAAAGACAACCACGTCATCGACACCGATGCCTTAGCGATGGAAGCTCAACAAGAAGAAAGAAAAATTAATTCCGCGATTCGCAATATAACTGGCTCAAGCCATAGCGACGAGGAAATCGACTTTGCTAACGCCGCAGACTACGACGTTGACGAAGATATCAAATAAGGGAGGTAAATGAATATGTTTGATGTCAAAAATTTAGCTTCAATCAGTGTCGGACTTGCCTCCCCGGAGCGCATCCGCAGCTGGTCACATGGTGAAATCACCAAAGCCGAAACCATTAACTATCGTTCACAAAAGCCAGAGCCTGATGGTCTATTTTGTGAAAAGGTTTTTGGTCCTAGCAAAGACTATGAATGTCACTGCGGTAAATATAAAAAGATTAAAGATGCTGGCAGAGTCTGTGAAAAATGTGGAGTCGAAGTCATCTCTAAAGATGTTCGTCGTGAACGCATGGGTCACATTGAACTTGTCTCACCTTGCACCCACATCTGGTATTTAAAAGGTATTCCTAGCCGCATCGGCTTAATCCTTGATATTCCACCTAAACAAGTGGAAGAAGTTGTCTACTTTATTTCTCACCTTTGCCTCAATCCAGGAACTTCGAAGGTCTTAAAATACCGTCAATTCCTTGATGAAAGAACAGCAAGAGAAATCTTTGTAGCCACCATTCAAGAAATTCTTCCTAACATCGATCCGACAAGCGCGGACATGGAAAATGCCCAAACTTACATCGAAAATTTAAGCAACGATCGTGAAGCTTTTGACTTCTTGACCGTCTCTAAATTTATTAGCAAATACACCGGCGCCGAATTTGGCGAAGGTGCGGAAGCTATTAAACGCTTATTAAAAGAAGTTGATCTTGATAAAGAATTCGCTGAAGTTAGCGCTGAAGTGGTGAACTCCACTGGTCAAAAAAGAGCTAAATTCATTAAGCGACTTGAAGCGATTAACGCTTTTAGAAATTCCAACAATCGTCCTGAATGGATGGTTTTAGATGTAATTCCAGTTATACCACCAGATTTACGTCCTATGCTTCAACTCGATGGCGGTCGTTTCGCCGCGAGTGACTTAAACGATTTATATCGTCGAGTCATCACTAGAAACGCTCGTCTTAAAAAGATGATTGATTTGAACGCTCCTAACGTTATCTTGATGAATGGTCGAAGAATGCTTCAAGAAGCAGTCGACGCCCTCATCGATAACGGAAGAAGAAATAAACCTGTTCAAGGCTCTTCTGGTAGAGCTTTGAAGTCACTATCTTCTAGCTTAAAAGGTAAACAAGGTCGCTTTAGACAAAACCTTCTTGGTAAACGTGTCGACTATTCCGGACGAAGCGTCATTGCCGTTGGACCAGATTTAAAGATGTATCAATGTGGTTTACCTCGCGAAATGGCTATTCAATTACTTAAGCCTTACATCATCAATATTTTAATTAAACGTGGCATTGCAACCGCCCATAAAACAGCGGAAGAATGCATTGACCATTATCAACCAGTGGTCTTCGATATCGTTGAAGAAATCATTGGCGATCACCCAGTTTTACTAAACCGTGCTCCAACATTGCACCGTTTAGGTATTCAAGCCTTCCAACCTAAGCTTGTTGAAGGTAGAGCTATCCGACTTCACCCTCTTGTCTGCGCTGGATTTAACGCTGACTTCGATGGTGACCAAATGGCGGTCCATCTACCTCTATCGAAAGCCGCTCAACAAGAAGCGCTTGAACTCATGCTTGCTAGCAACAACATCCTTGGTCCTAAAGATGGAAAACCTATCGTTACTCCATCGCAAGACATGGTGCTTGGTAACTATTATTTAACTTTAGAAGAAACTAAAGAAAATTTACTTGCTCGCGCTGGCAGAAGAAAAGATAAAGGTGATTTAGAAGAATACGAACTATTTACCATTTATGGTAACGCGGAAGGTAAAGTTTACCGCAGCATCGATGAAGTCATCATGGCTTATCAAACTAAGCAAGCTCACCTTCACACTCGTATCGCCATCCGTGGCTCAAGCTTAAATAAGACTGGCTTCACTGAAAAGATGAACCATTCATATTTGCTTACCACAGTTGGAAAAGTTATATTCAACCTCATCTTCCCAGCGGATTTCCCATATCTAAATAGTCCAGATAAACGAAATCTAAAAGGAGATTTAGAAGAATTCTTCGTTCCATTTGGTAGCAATATCAAAGAAGAAATCGCAAAACGTGAAGTCATTCCTCCATTTAAGAAGAAAGATTTAGGTAACATCATCGATGAAATTTATCATCGTTATGGCACGTCCAAGACTAGCGCTGTCCTTGATAAGATGAAAGACCAAGGATTTAAATATTCAACCTGCGCTGGATTTACCATTTCCTTCACCGATGTCCCAATTCTTAAAAACAAAGAAGAAATCATCAATCGTGGTGATAAAGAAGTGGCTGTCTTGAACAAACTTTATAACAAAGGTTTACTCACCGAAGAAGAACACCACAAGGAAGTTTGCGATGTTTGGAACAATGTCAAAGGTGAAATCACCAGCAAACTATCAACTCAATTTGAACAAGATAAACGCAACCCTATCTTTATGATGCAAGATAGTGGCGCTCGTGGATCAATTGGTAACTTAACTCAATTATCCGGTATTAGAGGTTTGATGCAGAACCCGAAAGGTGAAACCATCGAACTCCCAATTAAATCTTGCTTTAGAGAAGGTATGACAGTTGGTGAATACTTCATTGGTACTCACGGTGCCCGTAAGGGTGGCGCGGATACCGCCTTAAAAACTGCTGACTCTGGTTATTTAACTCGTCGACTTGTCGACGTCAGCCAAGATGTCATCGTTAGAGAAGAAGATTGTCATACTGACCATGGCTTTACCGTCTCAGCGATTATTGACCACGTCAAAAATATCGTCATCGTTCCTTTATATGATCGATTGGTCGGTCGCTTCTCATTGCATGATATTCTAAATCCAAAAACTGGCGAAGTTATCGTCAAAGAGAACACGATGATTGATGAACAAGCGGCTAAAGATATTGAAGCTGCGGGCATCAAAGAAGTCGAAATTCGTTCGCTCTTCGGTTGCGAAACCAAAAACGGTGTCTGCGTGCACTGCTATGGTCGTAACTTAGCAACTGGTAAGGTCGTCTCTCTTGGCGAAGCTGTTGGCATTATGGCTGCGCAATCAATTGGTGAACCTGGCACACAGTTAACCATGAGAACCTTCAATACCGGCGGTGTTGCTGGAAGCGATATTACTTCTGGTCTACCTCGTGTCCAAGAACTTGTCGAAGCTCGTAACCCGAAAGGTGAAGCCTTAATTTCTGAAATTGCTGGTAAAGTTACTAAGATTGAAGAAAATAATGGCAAATACACCTTCACAGTCTCTAACGAACTTGAAGAAAAAGAATTTGTTTCAGCCTTTGGAGCACACGCCTCTGTCAAAGTTGGCGATGAAGTCAAAGGTGGAGATAAGCTCACAATTGGAGCCATCGCACCTAAGAAACTTCTCGAAGTTAGCTCGATTGTTGATGTTGAAAACTATATGCTTAAAGAAATTCAAAAAGTTTATCGTGAACAATCCATCTCCATCAGCGACAAACACCTTGAAGTTATCATTCGTCAAATGCTTAAGAAAATCCTTGTCATCGATAATGGTGATACCGATTTAATTCCAGGCACGAGAATCGATGTTGATGAATTCACTAAGAAAAACGAAGATGCCTTGCTTGAAGGAAAACGTCCCGCAACTGGTAAGATTTTAATCTTAGGAATTACTAAAGCTGCCTTAGAGACTAAATCATTCCTCTCTGCTGCTAGCTTCCAAGAAACAACACGCGTTCTCACTGATGCTTCCATCAAAGCCAAAAACGATCCGCTTCACGGCTTAAAAGAAAACGTCATCACTGGTAAACTGATCCCAGCTGGTGAAGGTCTACTTAGCGAAGAAGAAGCTGAAGAGCACATCAAAGGCTTCAGCGTCGCTGAAAAGATGAAAGAAGTTAAGCAACAATATATCGAAGCGCACGATCGTCCTGACGAAGCAGAATAACGATTATTCAAAACCATTTAGTGTCATCTTCGGATGGCACTTTTTGTTTGCTTACAACAAGATAAAAAATAGGAGCTATAAAGCTAGTGATAATCCAAAAAATGTTGTTTATCTTTTCCTTGTTGTTTTTCTTTTAAATGCCTATAGAAATGAAAACGACATATTTCCTATTATCCATCGAAACAATATAAGAATACTTATATTCAATTTCCTCTTTTAAAGATATCTTTAAAGGACTATATAGATTTGATAGTTATGATTAGCATTTCTTTTTTCGTATTGATGATATTTATCATAAGTGATAAACTTGTCGAAATTGGGAGGAAAAAATATATGCAACGCAAAAAAATTCTCGCATTTGTTAGCATGGTAACAATGCTATGTGTCTGCGCTTCTTGTAATGATAATTCGTCTAGTGATACTTCAACTCCAACAGTTGAAAATTCTCGTAAATTCTTTGATCAAGAAGAACGCAACAAATTAAAAGATGTTGTTCACTCAGGTACAGGAGTTGGCTATCCAGCACCTTCAACAGGCGATACTCGTGTGTTAGTGGTTCCTGTTGAATTCAAGGATTATCCAGCTGATGAAATTGGTCAACTTTATAACAGTGAAACAAAAGATTCAAAAGCCTTAAAACATTATGACACTGATGGCAAACCGGCCGGAGGCGATACTGGAAGAGGAAAAGAGAATGCAAAAGAAGATATTCGCAAAGCCTTCTTTGGTGAATCTAGCGAAACTTATTGGCATTCATTGTCAAGCTATTATAAAGAATCAAGCTATGGCAAACTCAACTTCAATGGTATTGTCACCGATTGGTTTAAGGTTTACACCAACATCAACACCATGGAATGGGTCACCGCGAAAGAATGGGCGGATAATAGTTCGGCTAGAGAATTAGCTCAAACAATTCTTGACTATTACACTGATACTGACATGAAGATGTATAAGACTCTCACAAAACAAGATGGAACTGCTTTTTCATCTGGAAGTGACTTCTTACAATATTTCGATAGCGATGGTGATGGCTATATCGATGTCATCGAAATGGTTTATAGCGCGCCATATTATGCAACTTACGTCAACGATAAAGGTAACGAAGTTGCTATCGATAACGACAAATTTTGGGCTTACTGCGGTGGTTCATCAACAACTGCTGACACCAAAAACCCAAAGATTTCTAAATGGGCTTTCCAATCCTATTACACCTGCGTTGAAGGCGGAACCTTTGGCGATAACAATACTTGGAGAAACTGGACTTGTAAAGAAATCGTCGATGGCGTTGCTAAAGTTGACGCCCACACGATTGTCCATGAAACTGGTCACGCTTTAGGATTGCCTGATTATTACGACTACGACTACAAGAAAAATCCTATCGGTTCAGTCGATATGATGGCTTATAACATCGGTGATCATTCTGCCTATTCAAAATGTGTTCTTGGTTGGGCTGATCCAACAGTTATTGCTGGTCCAACAACTGTCACCATTAATTCATTTACCAAAACCGGTGATTGCTTAATTGTTCCATATTATGGCTATTACAGTGATAACGCGGACAACAAAAACGCGAATACTTTCATGACTGAATATCTCACGATTGAACTATATAATTCAACAGGTGTTAATACATCTGACTCAAAGAATGCATATGCTGGAAGATATCCTTTATGCCCAACTAACACTGGCATCAAAATCTTCCATGTCGATTCTCGTCTAGGTGTCTTCGACTATTCTAGCGGAAGCGCTAAATTTGTTAACTACACTGATTCAATCGTTAACGTCTCTAGCTCATCGTATGTTAACTTTGCTCATAGTAACACTGGCTCTGAGACCATCAAAGTCGGAAACGAATATCAATGGTATATTGAATATTTGCCTTCAAATCCAAATGCTACTTCGAAAATTATCAGCAATGATACGATGTTCTATCAAGGCGATTCATTTGGCAATAGCACTTATTCCAATTTCACCTTCCATAACGGAAAAGCCTTTGGTTATAAGTTCACCATTGATGCGTTAAGCGATGATTCAGCGACAATTACCTTTGAATTAGCTTAATTAAAACAAATACATTCAAAATTGGGGCTAAGGCCCCTTTTTTGATAAGCGATGAAGTGTTGCTTCTTTATTCTTTTAAAAAGCTAAGCTAAAAGCGAGGAAAACAAAATAAATTGATATTTTCTTTAAGAAATTAGTTATTCCTTTTTCTTTTAAAGATATTTCTTCTTGTTTACTTTTCTTTTTAGAAGATTATCATCTACTTGAATAATTTTATTCAAAGGGAAAAATTATGCATAAATTCAAATCATTAACTCTATTATTGACCTCGTTAATTATATTAACTAGCTGTAATGACTCTTCTATAAGCGATAGCTCTTCAATAGATTCATCTAGTTCAACTTCGACAAGTGAAACTGTTGATTCTGGCTGGAGCAAAGAGCAAGAAGCACTATTAGAAACTTACTGCGGTGAAGTTATTCCTTATCCTCATTTAATGTTTAATGGAAAAGTTGAGGCTTATACCGCTCAATATTCATCTGATACGACAATATTAGAAATAAGTGATGAATCAGATTCCTTTACGTTACAAAATTATTATTTTGATCTTCAAATTGATGGTTGGACCTTAACAAAAAACTACAACAACAATGCGATTTCTACCGATTCAAATGGATCAAGCTATGTTGAATTAACTAGATATAGCAAAGAAAAAGACACAGCCTACATGATTTGGTATTTCTTTGATCCCGGTCGAAAGGCGGATGAAAGCACTGGAGATCCAGGATATCATTCTTGCAACATCATCTGGTGCTTTAACACTTTAGTAAAAAAAGAAAATTCCAACACGGATTGGACTGAAAGCGATAAAGCGACGATGCAGGAAGCTTTATCTTCTTCGATGCCATTTCTTCATATTGGTGAAAATTATAAAATGGTGCAAAGCAACACTAATTCACTTACAATTCGCGACCAATATTATAAAAATAATGTGAAAACTAATGTCTCTATCCTAGAAGATAACGGATACGTTTTAGATAAATCTTTAAGTAAAGATAGTGATAAATACACTTTAAGAAAAACTAATGAAGATGGCTCATCTTATATTGCTCAACTGCATTTTGAATATGGTAATTACATTGAATTCCATTTCTTACCAAAGACTAATATTGCTTCCTCTTGGCCAGAAGAAGCGGTCAACATAATAGAAAAGCAAATAAGTTCATCTATTCCATCCTTCTTTGCGGATAGCTATTCTTATTGGATTAAAAATAACAACATGATGTATATATACGCTTATGGAAGTGATCTAGAAGATGATGTTTATTCCTCTTATTCAAAAGCCTTATCCAACGCGGATTATATTTATACAGATGGCTACTACATCAACTGGGAAGAAGACGCGATTATTCTCTTTGATATCTCTTATAACGATGATGGCTCTATTGATACCTTTGGTATTTTAATAGGCGTCTATGAGCCAACATCAAAATTTAGCGATGGCTGGCCAACGGAACAATTATCTTCATTTTATAAAACACAAAATATTGATGTTACTGTTCCTTCTGCTTCGCTAAAAGAAGACACAAAACCTATTAAATATGAAACATCATTAGATTATGAGTCTAATTATAAATACTACTATGACTACATCATGGAAAATGGTTCCTGGATGCATATCGACACAAGCGATGAAGAAACTGTTAAAGCTTTAGCGACTAAATACGCGAAAGAAGCGACAGGTGTCTTCTTAACAATTTATGATAAAGATGAATCGATTTGTAACAGCTATATCAATGTGCTTTATGAGTTGAAATGGCATCGAACTTCCAACAATTATCGTGGCTATACATATGAAGATCCAGATGGAAAAGTAACCGTGTTTGTTGGTACATATAAATATCAAACAATCATCAAAATCTACCTCGGAAGTGGTGAAAAGCATTCACCAATATTTAAATTCAAAGATGCGGAACTTGTTTTAGGTCTTGGCGACAAGGTTAATAGCAATCTTATGGTCGATATGTATCCTTATGAAGTTAGCTTTACTAGTAGCAATTCAGATTATGTAAGCGTCGACTCTAAAGGCAACTTAACAGTCAGTGAGACCGCGAAAGTCGGCTCAAGTGTCACTATAACCGCATCGATGAATGTTGAAGGCAATGAGCTAACTACTTCAATGATTGTTTATGTTGAATCAAGAATGCCTTACACTCCAATTAATGTCATCGATAAAATTGCTAATTTATATAATTCGTATTATAGCTATACAACTGAAGATTCTAGCTATGTTGAACCTGGCCACGATGATGTTTTAGGTAACTACTTTACAACTGTTTCTAAAACTAGCGATTTAACTGCGACAAAAGAGTTCATGCTAACGGTTTTATTGCCTAACGGTTTTACAACCGAGATGACTGAATGGAAATATGAAAAATATGAAGGTGGACCTTCCTATTACATCGATTACACCTGCGATGGCGTTAAATTAAATTATCGAATACTTATCATAAGTGAAGATATGTTGTTGATGGATATATCCGCTTATTCTATTGAAGAATAGTTTAAATAAACCATTGATAAACTAGAAGTCGTTGTTAATTAACTTTCTATAATATAAGACTTTAATTCGTTTAAAAGATATGCATTTATCGATGGTTTTCATTTAGAAGTTTCATTTAT
>CAVKNZ010000005.1:0-56385 GCA_963657885.1 Bacteroidaceae bacterium | reverse complement strand
AATATCTTTTGAGCCACTTTTACTTTTTTATAAATATACTTTGAGGAAGTTTGGGGTTTAGTCAACCCTAAATAAGACCGTTCTTTGGCAACATTTAATTAACTTTTCATCTTTATTCATCACATCGTTTTAAGTAACGATTATTACTTATGCGGTTTATCTGCATAGAAAGAGAGGCTTAATGAAAGAAGTAAATAACAATAATGAAATAGAAGCAATCGCTCATGCGTTATATAAAAAGAGCAAAAGAACATTTGCTTATCATAAAGAAGATTTAAGAAGACAAGCGGAGTATTTCTCTCCTTTATATAGGAATTTCATCTTAAAGCTAATCAATAACAGTTCGCTTAAGATTGTTCACGAATATAAAGAAGGTTATCTTCGTCCTGACTATGATAAAGAAATTTTTAATAAGAACGAGAGAATTGCCACGATTGATGATTTCCGTAAGAGGGCGGTTAATCGCCTCGTGACCGATATTAATGATGTAGAAACTCTTCCTCATGAATTAGGTCATGCGGTGGATTTCTTTTTTGGCTATTATGCAACGTTAACAAGAAACGTTGCTATAAGTGATAATAAAACCCTTTATGAAATCTTCACTGAAGAATTCAATAGCAAGAAAGAAGAATTATATGCATTGGTGATGAATGAATATAAAGACATCATCAATTCAAATATCAACAAGGACGCTTATGATATTTTAATCAATAACATTGATAAATATCGTGAGTTGTCTTCCTTAGACGAACGCTCAAAAGATAAAAAAGTTATAAACAAAAGAAAAGCTCTTCAAGAGGAATTATATAACGTTGGCTTTGTGGAAACTTATTTCCAGTTAATTGTCAAAAAATGCTTTAATATTCTTAACAGTAAATATTCACCTATTTTAGATGCTTTATCTTCATCATATGATTTTAATGGTCTTTATTTACATTATCATAGTAAAGAATATTATGAGTGTGATCTTCTCAAAGGAGTGGAAGAATTCTTCGCCAATCTCTTTGCCGTGGAAGTAACATCAAATATGACACGCATGTCTTATTTAAGGAAATACCTTCCAAAATCAGTAGAGGGTTTTGAAAAACTATTTGAGCTTTTCTATAAACACATTCAAAGCAATAAAAGATTTACCGATTTAGCATTAAAACAAGAGGAGGCATTAACCGTAAATGAATGAACTTATAAATAAAGAAGTTATAAATAAAAACAATGAAAAAGGCATTGTTAAATCTATCGATGAAAAGCATGTTGTTGTTAACTTTAATGGAGTAGAGAAAACTTTTAGCACTCCCTTAACCTTTAAAAACGGGTTCCTTAAATTCGTTAATGATGAAGACAATGAACTTATTTCCCTTTACCTAGAAGAGATCGATAAAAACATTGCCAAAAGTAAGGAAGCAAAAGATAAACAAGATAGCGAAACTCTTCAAAGAAATAAAAGGGCTTATGATATGTTTGTATATCTATCAAGCAAACATAAATTTTTAAAGAAAATATTTGGTAATGATTTTATCTACCCTCCATTAGAGGAATTTAAAAAGAAATATGGAAATAACATTTGGCAAATATATTCAAAAGGCAAAAAGAGCCATATTCTAGGAATAGATGAATATAAAGAATTAGATTATTTAAGCAACATGGATAAGCTATTTATTAAATTTGAATTAACAGACCATTCAGACTGGTATTATTAGAAAGGAAACAAAAGATTATGTTAGGTGCAATTATAGGCGACATGGTTGGTTCGATATATGAATTTAAATCATGCAAAAGGAAAAACTTTGATATCTATCGTTCATCGATGAGGATGACCGATGATTCAATGCTCACCATTGCCATGGCAAAGGTGCTCATGAGACATTATCCAATCAACTATTCAAAAGAATCGTTAAAAAGCATTCAAGAAGATTTAGCTAAAGAATTTGTTGAAACATATTTTTCTAAACCTCATGCAGGATATGGGCATCTATTTAGGCAATGGTGTATCGCTTCGAAAGAGAAAAACCAAGTTGCTCCGGCATATAATTCTTTTGGTAATGGCAGCGCGATGCGCATCTCTCCTGTTGCTTGGGTCGCCGATTCAGTTGAACATTTAAAGCTTTTAACTAAAACAGTGACAGAGATCACTCATAATCATCCTGAAGGCCTTAAAGGAGCTGAGGCAGTTTCTTTATGCATTTATTTAGCTTTACACGGAAAAGACAAAGAAGAAATTAAAGAAGTCATGCTTAGAGATTACTATCCTGAGATAGCTAATCTTGATTTTGATGAATTAGTTAAAAGCTATAAATTTAATTCATCATGCCAAGGAAGTGTTCCTGAAGCTATCTATGCCTTTTTAATATCAAATTCATTAGAAGATACGATTAGAACATGCGTGGCTATTGGAGGAGATACTGACACAATCGCCGCGATGGCGGGTTCAATCGCAGAAGCATATTATCAAAAAGATAAACTATCTCCATTTGAAGATAGATATCTATATTTCATGATTGATCCAGAAGTTGAGAAAGTAATTAAACAATTCCATAAGACTATTGGAAGTAGGAAAATGGGATAATAGCGCATATTATTAACTGCTTAATAAGTTATTATTAATCGAAGTTAAAACTGTATAGGAGCGTGCAATATGAATTACGATGAATTTAAACAAAATTATGGGAAATACGCAAAGAGATGGTATGAACAAATTGCATCTATCATGAATGAGATGTTTAAAGAACGGCATATTAAAAGGGCTAATCGTAAAAAATATTTAAAACCAAAGCCGTTAAAGAATCCAAATGAATTTCTTAGACAGGCTGCTATTTCATTAAATAATAGCAAGCAACTAGCAAATACCATTCACTGCATGCCCGATGAATATAACTACAATGTTATTAGCAAAGCTTTATTTGGCTTTGATGTTGACAAGTACACTGAACCAAAGAATACTAGTGCCAATCTATGGTATGAATTTTATAAAGAAATAATGCAAGATTCATATATTGATGACAACGGGACAGCTCTAAACAATTTATCTAAGGACGATAAACTAATAATAGTTAGAAATAATGCAATAAAAACAAATTGGACGAAATTTTGTCATGGGTTAGCTGATGCAGTTAATTATTTATCAAAAAAAGAAAACGTTAAAAGTTTAAATGGTCTAATCAATCAAACTATATCTACCGCCAATTTAGACGATGCTTATCGTGTGGTTAAAGACCTTAAGTCAATAAAAGGTTTCGGCGACACGCTTCCTTATGATTTTCTAAAAGAGATTGGTGTTCATTGGCTTATCAAGCCTGATACCCATCTTATTAAAGTTATGAAGGAACTAACAAATCAAAAAAATACTGATGATATAAGCAATCAAGATTGCGTTGAATTCTATTTTTACTTTGCTAAATATTTAGTCGAACAATGTAGAATTAAAGACGCGACACCATATAAAATCGATAAAATGATTTGGCTCATCTGTACTGGGAATTTTTATCTTGAAGGTAAGCTATATGGGCGTACTAAACTTTTATCTGAATTACTTAAGTGCTAATAAATAATTAAAGACTCTTAAAACAAGATTTTTTATTGAAATTAGTTTTATTGGTTATCTTTTAATCCTTCAGCTTATAAATATGTCCTTCTAAAAGTACCAAATCAATTTCTATCAGATAAATAAAAATTTAATGGTCATAATTATCTCGAAAAGAGGTAAAAATGAATGGAAGATTTAATTGAAGTATTAGATGATGATGAAGAATTTTTTGAAATTTTATCAAGAAAGGACACCGTTAACAAAAAGGTTAGTAGACCAAAGACCTTTGAAGAAGAACATCTTGACGGAAATAATAATAAAGAGGACGCGCCCGCGTATACGCTTCAACATGGTGAAAAGCTTAAAAATGGTGAAGAGCCACTTTCTAGAGTCGTTGGTCATGTTGAGCAAAAGAAAGAACTACTCCTCGTCGTGGATTGGTTTAAAAGATCAAAAGAACTTAAAGAAAAAGGAGTCTCCATTCCTAAAGGCGTCATTCTCTTTGGAGAACCAGGAAACGGAAAATCGTTGCTTATTAAAGAAATCATTAGATGCGCGGACGCACCGGTATTTGTTTTCCAAGGCGAACAAAGCAATATTACTAAAGGCATCATTGAAACTTTTAAGAAAGCTCGAGAAGCAAAACATGCAATCATCGTTTTCGATGAATTAGATTTACTCATCGCTCGCGAGAGCAGAGTTTCAAGAGCTCTTCAAGAATGCCTTGATGGAGTGGAATCAAGCGATGACATTCTTGTGCTTGCTGCCACGAACGATTTGGATGAAATTCCTAACCCTCTTCTTAGACATGGACGTTTAGAAAAACTCATCCATATTCCATATCCAAAAGGTGAAGAAGCATTAGAACTTTTAAAGAAGCATTTTAAGGAATTTAACCTAGAACTGCCAAAAGATTTTGATGATGAAGAAGTCGCTTTATCACTTAACGGCATCACCTGCGCTGGTGTTAAAGCACTGGTAAACGACATCGTTTTAAGAAATGGTTTTAATAATATCAGCATGGAGATGATCGATAATTCTATTTATAACATCACCGATAGAGTTAAAAAAACTGTTGATAAATACAATTTAGATGTCGCCATCCATGAAGCCGGTCATGCTGTTATGGCTAAAGAGTTCCCACAATACTTCTTAATCAATAGACTCAATATCTCTGATGCCAGCGGAAACTTCCAAGCTAAAGAAGTTGAAAAAGGCTTTTGGCCTTACAAAAAGATCATCGCCGACATCAAAATCTCGATGGCCGGAGTTCTCGCTCAAAAACTCATCTGCGGTGAAGGCTCAAGAGGCTCAGAAAATGATTTACAAAACGCGAGAGTGGAAGCCTATAACATGATTAATATGATTGGCTATTCATCTTGCTCTGAAACGCTTCCTATAGTCTCTAAAAGCTCAAGAATGGAAACACCTATTAAAAGAAGAAGAATGGAAAGAAAGATTGAACACCTTTTAAAGAAGTGTGAAAAAGAGACCATTAAATATTTAAAAGCTAATCGATATAAAGTAGAAGCTTTAGGACATTTGCTTTTTGAGAAAAAACATCTTAAATCATCAGAGATCTTAGCCTGCATTGGCTAAGACTCTTGATGAAATTATCTAACAAAGCAAGGAGACTTTATGAAGAAGAAAAGAGTTAGAAAGATAGAAAGATTGAAATTGCCAAAATTAACAAAAGAAATTGCAGAGCAAATTGACGCTAATTATCAGAAATTTTTAGAAGAAGAAAATGCTAAAAAGTTAATGCGTTAGAAAAAGCTTATGAGAATGATAATTTGGATGTCGATGAAAATTGTCATCCATGCATCATAAGTGTCTATAAACGCGATAACGATCCATTTTGAGGAAAGAAAAGGTATGAAAATAAAAGAAATCAAAAACAACATCAAATGGAAAAGACAACGCGCGAAGCGTGGCTTCTCCGATTATGATGTCTATGAAATAGATTCATGGTTTTTATCAATCATGCCGAAGATGCTTGATGAATTAATTAAGCATAACAAATGTTATCCTTCTTCTTTTGAAAATGAATATTATAAAGACAATAACTTAAGTCCTATAACAATTAATGATGAACAAAGAAAAGCGATGGATGAATATTGTTTTTCGAAATGGCAAAAGACTTTAGTCGAGATGAAAAACGCTTTCTTAGAAGCAGATAAAAGCACTTGTTCATATAAAAATAGATATAAAGCCGAAGAGGAAAAAATTGATCAATATTGTAAACTAAATAAAGAAAAAGCATTGAAGATGTTTGCAAAATATTTTGACGATTTATGGTATTAATTTTATGAATAATGAACTCACTTACGAAGACATCATTAAAATCAATCAGCTCTCCTTGTTAATTGGCGAGCCTTTTGGAGTTATTGATAAGAATAAAATGCTATCCGCATTAGGCAATCAATATCAGCCTTATCCTTCTATTGAAGAGGCTTTTGCCAGCGTTTTTAAATCATTAGTTATCAATCATGGTTTTTTAAATGGCAATAAAAGAACTGGGGTTATCGCTTTATATCTCGCAAGTAAAATGCTTAACAATCCTTTAGCCATAAGCGATGAAGAATTATGCAAATTAACATATCAGATCGCCGGTGATGGCGGTAGTCAAATATCAGTTAAAGCCATTGCAGATAAAGTCTTCAAGGAGCCTTCTAAGAAGGAAGAACCGGCTAAAGATTTTGACATTGAAGAAACTGTAAAAGATTACATTAAAAATCATAGGTGGCTCATCAATGAACTCGCGAAGTAGAAAGGAAGCCTATGGAATACAATTTAAATCAAATCATTTCAACTCTTAAAAAGGGAGAGAAGATTTCTATCTCTTCTTTACAAAGAGAATTATCTATTGGCTTTAAAAAAGCTTGTGGCATCTTTAATGATCTTGTTAAAAAAGGTTATATCAATCACGAAGGATTAGTGATTAAAGACATAGATGACTCTTTTTATATTAAAGAAGAGAAAGTTATTTTCTTAGATGTCGATGGAGTGCTTAATTCACATTCCACCAAAGATAGATGCAATGGCTTTATTGGCATTGAAGATAAGAAAGTTGCTTTACTAAAAGACATTGTTGATGCGACTAAGGCAATCGTTGTCCTTACATCTTCTTGGAAAACTAATTGGACAAATAATGTTTACTTTAAAGACTACGAAGATGAAATGGCTGCCTACCTAGATACGAAGTTAGAAAAGCAAGGCTTAGCAATTAAAGATAAAACCATCGATGGTAATCCCCTCTATCGAGGAAGAGGCATTCTCCGTTATATTGAGATGCAAAAAGAAATTGGTGTCGATATAAAGAAGTTTGTCATATTAGATGATGAGATGTTTGATTATCTAGAGACAAAAATGACAAGATATCTTGTGCAAACTAGCTTTGAGCAAAACGGCTTAGAAAAGAAACACGTTAGAAAGGCGATTGAAAAGCTCTCTTAATGCCTTTCTATAAAAGATAGTTCTAATATAAGGACATAATGATGACTTTGAAACACAGGTCATCTTTTCATACACATAATATAGCTTGAGGAAGCAAGATATGCATCATAGTAGAAAAACTCATAACGCGCATAATGAAACCCAAAGACGATTAAAAAATTTATCTAAAAAGTCATGGAATCGGGTCTGTCCTCATTACAACACCATTTATTATGATGATAAGGGAAATTTCGATTTTATCGAACCATGTTGGAATTATTCTGGCTCCTGCATGGCTCCGATGAAGAGCCACTTTGGAAAGAGTCAGGTTAAAACTATTGAAGATTCTGAATATTTAAGAAAGCACAGCTTCTACACTAGATTTTCAAAATCTAAATCTAGCTATTGGAGATGGGCTAAGAAAAAACTTCATAAGATTTGGAGAACTAAGCCTATTGATGAATTAACTTTTACTTATAAAGACGCAGTTGGTTGTTCTATCTATAGCTTATGGTAAATGAAAGGATGAAGTAAATATGAGTTATGCCGTTCAATGCCTTCAAGAAAGCATCATCGCGATGGGAGGTTATGTAGATGAAATTGAAATTTGTAAGAAAATCAATTTTAATCGTTCTTATATTTTTGAAGCTTTCAATGATTTAATTCTCCATAAACTTTTAAGCGAAGAATATTTTGAAAATAAAGGCCATAAAGTGCTTGGAAGATTTATCGAGAACACGAATGCATTTGAGATAAACCCTGATGTTAAAAATGATGAGTATGAAGAATCATATTTATTGACGTATACAAAGACGGTATTAATTGAAAGTGAAGGGAAAGAGCATTCTTTTAAAGCGAAAGACGAAATCTTTGTTGGCTCATATAAAGGAGCAAAAGAGCACGCGATAGAGACGAAGAAGATCCTTTTGTTTGATAAAGATGTTTTAGAAGTAACTTATAGCTTAAGAAAGAACGAAATGGATTATAAATGAGAAGATGATACGCATCAGTATTGATGTTTTTTTATTTAATTAGATGATTTAAAATTAATATAATCTCTTATAAATAGAATAATAATAACTAGCCATTTCGGGCGTTAAATAGTAATCGTTAAACAGTTTTGAACTAATTCCAAGGACTTTGAAACCGTTAATTTTTCTTGGTGGATTCGTTACCGCGTTTCTTATTATTGAGCGATCTAATCCTATAATTACATAGCCTTCTTCATCGACATCTTTAATATGTAACATCTTAAAACCATCTTTTTCCTTGTAATCTAGTATTTCAAGTGATTTATTGCAGTAATTGAATATCGGTGAATAAAATAGTTCACTATTGCTCGCTAAAACAACACGGTCCTGCATTGCTACGACTGGAAAGTCGGGAGCCTTGATGTTTGGCGGGTATTTTATAAATTTAATAATGTGTTTGTTATTAACTTGAAAAACATCCAGAGCAATTTGCACTACAGGTTTTTTATTAATAGTTTCCGGAATGTAAATCTCTGTTGTTTCTTGCCCTACATAAGTTATTAGGATTATTCCAGATGATTTTTCAACATAATAATAATTATTATTGTGCTTAATTTCTTCTGGTTTAATATTGCAAATTACATTGCCTTTGCTATTTAGCCAAATAAAATTATCATTTGTTGATAAATTCAGATGAAACATATCTCCCAATAAAACAAAGTGTAAATACCTGTCTAAGAACGATAGTTGAAAGACATATTTAGAAACATAAATTGTAGGTGCTACATATTCATGACCACTCGTTGGATGGCAGACAACTCTTACGAAATAACCGGAAATTTTTTCTGGAATTATAACTAATGGTTTTGACGGAATTGATACAATTGCAACATAGATTTCCTTATCATCATTGCATAGAACATATTTAAATCCATCATGTTCATATATTTTTCCATCAATAATATTATAGACAATATTCCAATCATGATTAGAAAGCTTCCATTCATCTAATTTTTTGTGGTTTTTAGTTAAATAAATACAACTGGTATTTAAACCATCCTCATCTATTTTTATAACTGATTCAGGCAACAATAGAATGTCGTCATTATTACTTATCGCATATTTTTTGATGTGTACAGCTTTAGGTGGTATATAAGCCAACGACGCTAATGAGCTATTCAGAACTTTTATTCCATCAGGTAAGCGCACCGGTTTTTTAACATGTCCTATGCCATATTTCTCAATATTTGTTAATTTAGAGTCAGTCGGGATTACAACCTCTTCTAAAATATTTCCATATCGACATATACCTGCTTCACATATTTTTCTACAATTTGTATTCAAAGTGACTTTCTTCGCAGCTTCGATTGCTCCAGAACTAATTGTTGTTACTTCTTCGGGTACAACTACTTCTAAACTTTTACCTATATATCGTATAAGAGTCCCGTTTTTGATTGTAAAATCTTTCTTATTCATCTTAATTTTCCACCTTTACAATAATTACTGGTCTCAACCCTAGAGGAAAATAATAATTTGTTTCAAAAAATTCTTTTTTCTTTTCTACATAGAAAGCCTCGTGGCCATATCCAATACTTGGATGAATATAACTGTTTCTATATAAGTAATAAGAATCTGGTTTTTGGCCATTAAAATATCGTTTAACGTAGTCTGAATAATCCATTGATAAATCTGCAAACTTTTTTGCTAGAACTAAGGATGGATAATTAACTGTTGTATATACTTTACTATTTTCTAAATCATCGCTAATCTGGAGCATACTACGTTCTTTTTGATTAAAGGCTCTATTCGCAAAAATTACTTCTTTGTAATTAAAATAATCACAGCTGCGTCCATTGCTTGTTTTATATTTTAGAGAGCAACGGTCAACAATATTTTTACTAATTAATTTAAAAATGCCACCTGGCTTTTTGCTTACAACAATCCATTCTAAACTTTCAAACTTATAATATTTGTTATCTTCTTTTAAATATTTAGTTCCTTTATACATACCTACGCCATATTGGTTAAATGGCAACAATTTAATTTTTTCTATTAAAATATCATCTAATATTAATGAACTAGGATATGACCCAAAGTGAACGATATCGCCAGGTTTTGCTTTCTTTGTTAATTCCATTTTTTCTCCACCAACGCTTTTACGTTTTTTTGCAAATATCTATTAAATACAGGCACTATTTAACTATTCGTTATTATTTTATTTTGCTTCTTAAAATATGTTATCAAAAAGCAGTAAAACTTATAAGATGATAGAGTTATGTACATATATGAGTTAGTTTACAAAATTGTATTAAGCATAGTTAATTGATGACCTTATTTTATGTTACTTCTTTTACGAATTTGTATTGAAATTTAGTGAATAAATCGATATAATAATTGCAACCATAAAGAGAGTGGTTAGGGACAAGCCCTGTGATCCACCGACAACCCAAGTTATGTTGGGTGCCAAAGCTTGAACGATGGGAATGATATATATGCTTTATTGCTCCTGTCGTAACGATGGGAGTTTTCTAATTCCTCTTTATGGCAACTTAAGGAGGAATGTAAATGGATTTTTATGAAGATGTTTGTTATGTGAAGGCTAATAAAGATGAACTAGCTCCTCTATGTGAACGATATGGAATAACAATTGAGGATGGTGACGCCCCTTTCTGGCGGGTTAAATATAAAATAGCCACGCCGGTAAAGCAAAATCTAAATATAGGTAAAATAAAAAACCTATTTAATTCAGCTAGTAGTTTTCGTTCATATTTATTTGAAGATGCATTAGTTAATAACAAAATAATTATTAACATAAATAGCTCTGCAACATATCTACAAATATGCGACACATTATCATTGCTTGGCTTTACTGTTGTTAAAGATCCTTTATATTTTGATGATGCCTCTTATTTTTGTTTACATAATGGTCAATTGCTTAAGTCTTTTGAAGTTGGTCTTCAATTAATTAGCTATTTAGAAGGAGGCTATACCTTTTTAGACAATGTCTTTTTAGACGAAATTAACGCCTATTTAAAAGGCTACGATACATTCACTTTCATTCCTCTACTTGAAAGAAACGAGGTTTCTCTTTATGAATAACATTCAAAACAGCAATACAAATTACTCGTTGATAAGCGAACCATTAGGACTATTTGGCTGGTCTACTTTAGAGCCGATTATATTAGCGGCTCTAGCTAGTGAAATGCCGATGCTATTAATTGGAAAACACGGGAGCGCGAAATCATTTATCCTTGAAAGACTTGCTGAATCTCTAGGATTAGAGTTTAGATGCTATAATGCATCACTAATAAATTATGATGATTTAGTGGGCATTCCTGTCCCGGTCAATAACAATACTTCATTAAGCTATATTTCTAATCCAAGTTCAATTTGGGATGCGGAAGTTGTTTTCATTGATGAAATCAATCGAACTAAACCGGAATTACAAAATAAATTATTTCCAATTATCTATGATAAAAGAGTACAAGGAATAAATTTAGATAAGCTTAAATATCGTTGGGCGGCGATGAACCCGCCGTGTAAGGATGACGATGATGAGGATGAATTTGCTTATATTGGGACGTCGAAATTAGATCCCGCTCTTGCTGATAGATTCCCTTTCATTGTTGAAGTGCCTACTTGGGATGAGCTAAATGATCGAGATAAAAAGAGTATTTTAAAAGACAATCATTTAGGAAGACACGAGTTTCCGACTGATATAAATGAATTGATTAATAAAACCAAAGATTGCTATAAAAGTTTATTAGACACCAGCACTGAATCAGTATCTAAATACATCATTACTTTAATGGGATTGCTCAAAAATTCCTTTGGCTATATTTCCGCGAGAAGAGCAACTATGTTAGAAGATTCACTGCTCTATCTTCTAGCAGCCTCTAAAGTGTTGAATAGTTATTTTAATTTAGGCACAAAGTTTCATAATGTTGCCTATCTTCATATTCAAAATACGTTACCAAATACTGTTAACCAAGTGGTAGATAAAACTCTTTTAATGAGCATTTGTCAACAAGCATTAAAGCTTACTGAATTAGATGATACGATTGAAAAAGATATCTTACTAATCTCAGACCCAATTGAAAGACTTAAAGTCTTAATTAAAAGCAAAAAAACAGTAAGCATTGATATTGTTAACGATACAATCACTTCATCCTTAAGTGAGATCGATGATAGTAAAATAAGGCGCGCGATGGCGTTATTTGTTTATCTTTCTTTTAGGACTAATAGAAACATCCACGCCACTGTTATCGAAACCTTGGCTAACGAGATTAGGCCGGTTTTAGAAACAAAAGAACATACTTCAATGGAGCATTTAAAAAGCAAGAAATGTGCGGACGCTGTCGTTTCCTTAATGCATAGAGTTCCATACCACAAGAAATACAGGAAATACTTAAACAACTACTTGTGTTCCTATTTGCCCAATAAATATCTAAACGAAGATGAACCCAAATCATTGTTTACGTTCTTTATAAATACATGGAAGGAACTGAATTTATGAGCGAACTACTACATAACATGTCTGCCCCTCCTACTAGTCAGGTAAAGTTTGAAAAAGTCCAACTCAAAGAATATATCGCTTTTACACCATATAAATTAGCACTCCTACTTTCGGCATATGGACTAAAAGACGAAGAGATAAGCGTTAATGTTAAAAAATATGTCGACACTCATCCTCAAGTAGCCTCGATTATTGAAAGGCCAACTGGATATATGATTGCTGAGACTATTGAAGATGACGACCCAGTAAAAGTAAGTGATAGGCTCCGTCATTATAGTTATATTGAATGTGATAATTTAGAGCTTCTCATTGCTGTGTTTTGTTCCACTGTCGGCGACTTATATATTCCTAATAGAACACTTAGTTTTGAAAAAAGCAAATTCAATAAAGTTCTTTTATTTCCAAAAGAGGAGGTTAACTCATGAGTGAGATTGATGATATTAAAAAAAGATTGTTTTCGGTTCTTCCAACTAGTTCATTGCACATGATGGAGTTTCTTAAACTCATGGATGTTAGATTTGCTGATGAAGAAACGAACTCGGCAGCGGTTACTTGTTCGGCTCGACCAGAACTACTGCTAAACAAGAAATTTATAGATACTTTTTGCCAAAAAGATGAGCACTTATTTATGCTTGTGATGCATGAGTTATATCACATTATTTTAGGCCATACTCATCTTTTTCATAGACATAGCAAAATAGATAACATTGCCTTTGATGCGATTATAAACGCTATTTTGTGTCGGATGTTTCCCGATGAAGAATATGTTTCTTTCTTCACTTCGATTAATAGAGATGAATTCTTTCCAGGTTGTATACTTAGGCCGCTTGGAAAAAACACGCCGCTAAAATATTATCCTGTGCTTAAAAATCTTTACTACACAAATACCGGGACATATTTTGAAGTTTATGAACTCATTATATCTGAATTAGCTGATATGTTTGAAGAAGGAGACCTAGATGATCTTCAAGATGAATGTGGCGGCGATAATGATGATGAAAATAATCCAGGTACAACAAAAAAGAGAAAAATTAGATATGTTCTTTTAGGTAATCATGATGACAATAATGATGACGTATGTAATCCACTTCTTAAAAAGATGTTAGATGAAGTAATTTCGAAATGGCCTAGAGAGATTGTTACTAACGGAAGAGATTTAGGTGGCGAAGTTGTAAACAACACTTTTGAATTTACTAAAACAGAAAAAAATGCCCAAATGAAAATGAAAAGGCTATTAAGAAAATCTGGCGTTCTTAATGGACATGCTTCAAAAAGAAAAACTTCTATCCATTACATCAAGGAAGACGCTGTTTTAGTAACGCCTGATTATAAAGATAGAACAATTTTAACTAAATCGATGATTTATGGTCAACCATTGTTATACAATTCATCACTTATAAGTCCAAGGATTGTTAAAGATGATAATGTTCAAACGCTTGTTTACTTAGATGTTTCAGGTTCGGTAGTCGATGATATTAACCGTTTAGCTTCATTATTGTTAAAGCCTTATAAGAATCATGAATGCTTACTATTCGCTTTTTCAACAGTCGTAGTGTCGGTTTCTTATAAAGACTTTCGAAAAGGAAATTACAAATCTAGTGGAGGAACCTCCATCGACTGTATCTTTGAGCATTACTTTTCTTTGCCTAAAAGAAGGCAAGCAAAAAGAATACTTATTTTAACTGATGGTCAAACAGGTAAAGTTAAAGAGGGCTACTATCAAAAAATCAAAGAGAAAAAGATAGAAGTCTATTGTGGTCTTTTTGGCAATCATACAAAAGACTACATGTCGAACATAACAAAATATTTTGAGGAGTTTTAATATTATGACTTTAGTAGCGGAATATGTATCTAAGGGTCATCCTGACAGATTGTGTGATGCAATTGTTAACAATATTGTTAATTATGTTGTATCTCAAGATAAAGATGCCCTATGTGGACTAGAATGCGCAGTTCACACGAATAAAGTTTTTGTTGATGGTCGAATAGCGGCCGGCAAAGATAACTTAGTGATTAATAATGAAAAGATTAAGGAAATAGTAAGGCAAACTTATGCTGACGCCGGCTACCGCTCACCATATTGGCGCCCGTATCCAGAAGAATTAGAAATATATTTAGATGTGTGTATCGAATTATTATCAGATGATGAAAGAGATTTTAGAAAATATAGCGATGATCAAAATGTGGTAAATGGCTATGCTTTAAATTCGCCGAAAACTGATTATTTACCCATCGAGCATTATGTCGCAATTAAATTAGGGCCTGAGTTAACTAACCAACTAAGATTTTGTAGCCACTATTTAGGGCCAGATTTTAAAATTCTTGTTCAATTGAATTATTCGAACGGAATTTATACATGGAATCGTCTAACCTTAAGCATTCAGCACGATAGAAGAGAAAACTTTAATGCACTTTATCAACATGTGAAAATGAATATTGATGATGCCTTAGAAGAACTATTTAAAGGAAGTCAATTAGATTCTTTATCAACTATTGATGAGGATCATTTTTACCTTAATGGGGCCGGCGATTTTATACAAGGTGGGCCAGAAGGTGATAACGGTTTATCTGGCAAGAAACTATGCATTGATTTTTATGGACCATCAGTTCCTATCGGCGGTGGAGCAATCTATGGAAAAGATCCTCACAAAATCGATGTATGTGGGGCTCTTAGAGCTCGTGAATTAGCGGTTAAATTAGTTAAAGAGCATCATTTCTATAGCGTATTTACCACTTTGGCGTGGTCGCCTGGTGAGGAATCGCCTTATATTATCGAAGCTTATGAGATAGATGAATTTGGTACAAGAATTAAGATTGATGATGATTTACTTCCGCCTAGAGACTTCTTTTCAATTGAATGCATAAACTATGATTTAAAGTTAGGTGAGAGGAAAATAGTTTCTATAGACAACATAAAATAATTTACCTTGAAGTCTATAGCAGTACATTTCTATTTTGAATATAATATCTATACTAACTAAAAGCTATAATACTTAAAGAAAATCAAGAAGGGCAATATGAAAGAAATTTTTACATTGAAATATTGGGAACCATTTTTAAAGGAAAGTGTCATTAAAGATAAATCTTTAGTGAATGTTATATACGGAGTTCCATCTGGTGAATCTTCACTTTTAATGGAAAGCATTTCACAAGCAGAAAATGTTTTAGTTTATGGCACGACTGGAAGCGGTAAATCTGTCTTTTTGCACACATTCATCAAAAGTAATATGCTGACCGCATCGCCTAATGATATGCGTTTAGTGCTAGTCGATTCAAAACGCGTTGAATTCTGTTGCTATAAAAATAGCGAATATCTTTATTGGCCGCCAATTGAAAAAGAAGAAGACCTCCTTAAGGTGATAAATAATCTTTTAGTCGAATGCCATAAAAGAGAATCGCTTCTAAAAGGCAACGATTTTACTATTAGCCATGATTTGCCACGAATTATCATGGTAATAGATGAATATGCAGATATTCAAAATGAGATAATAGATGTAGCTTTATCTAAACTTTTAAATGTCGGTTATAAGTTTGGCATCCATGTCGTCCTGGCAAGCCAGAGAGCGATTAATCTAATATCTAAAATAAATTTAACAAATGATTTTAAGACTATTGTTGCATTAACTAACTTTGATGATAAATTGACTCGTAAGTTGATTGGCGAATACATTGAACTAAATGGTCGTGGCGATTCAATATTACTTCACGATGGAAAAATCGTTAGATGTCAAGGACTATATACTCCCTATAATTAATAAAATGAATATGGAATGTATGTTAAATAAAGCTGATGCGATTACTAGATGTATTACTTTGGGCAATAAATTTGTTCTTTGCTTTCATAATATTTATACGCATAAAGGCAGCGAAAATAATAAACAATTGATTGAGGAAATGTCCTCTTATTTTAAAGAAGTTAAAGACATTGTTCTTGAAGAAAAAAACAGAAAGCTTTTAACAGTTGAATTGATCGATTGGTTTTTCACCGTGGGAAGCGATTACGAAACCTTAATTGAAAAGACTCCTGAAGCTGAAATTATTGCCTACGATGAGTTTGTTACTGATTTAATTTGCTCCAATGATATTAGTTCGTCTTTAAGAAAGATAGGTTTAATAGATAACCTTAACTTACATTAAATATCAAATTATTTAAGCAAACAAACCTTGAGCTAAAAAATGATTTGTCCTCCTATGAGTATTTTTTAAACTTTTTCGTTTACTTAATTTTTTTATTTCTCTACAATGTTGCCACACTCGAAAAAGGAGGAGAAAAATATGGCACGTTCAGAAGCCCAAATTCATTCTACAGAGTTACTTCTAACTCTTGATTGTCTATTGCATGAAAGCGATGAAGATAATCCTATTAAAGCTGTTGACATTTGCCGTTATGGCGCGAGTAAATATGGCCTTAAATATAACGGAGGAGTTAAAGGCGATGAAATTAAAAGGCAAAGAATAAGTGCTTGCCTTAGATTTCTTGATGATCTTTCTAAAAACAAAAAGGTGGAATTGCCTTTTACATTAAAATGCTCTGGCAAGAAAAAGTATTATATTGAGCAAAAAAACGGGCTATCTAGCGATAAAGTTGCCTCTATTCTTGCGGCGATTAAAAATGATCGTTACACGAAAGATGAGGACGTTGATTCTCTAATTGAAAGTGTGTTAGATGCTTTTGGAACAAATTCTAATAGTAAAGAAATTATTAAAAAGCAATTTAGACTCTTAATTCGAGGTTGCTCAAAATTTGATAAAGAGACGATGCGTAAATATAACCTTATCGATAAAGCGTATAGGGATAACAAGATGATTAAAGTCTCTCCTATTGATGTAAATAACAATACCGTCAATTATATTTGGCATCGTGTTTATTTCATTAAAGAAGTCAATAAGGAACCTTATGCATTTCTAATTCCAGTTTCTCAATACTCAAATGCCAAAGCGAATAAGGATAATTATATATTCGCTCCAATTGCTAATATTGCTATTCCTAAAGGCACATATAGCGATGTGATTTCTGATGAATTCGTTGCAAATCGTGATTTAAACAAATTATTTTTGAAACAAAATCCGCACTTAGCAGAAAGATATGTATCTCTTGATGAATTTTTAGAGAATGAAAAATTACCATTAGGCGGAAAGCGTTCTATTGTGACATTCCATTTTGAACTATCATCATTAGGCGTTATTAAAAAATCATTTGAAGATTTCTTTTCTGAAGATTTTGTCTATCAAAAGAGCCATCTCTCCTCTAGAGCTTATGAGACTATAAAACAAGACGATGAGTTTTTTGCCTCATTCTCTATTTATTCGGTAAGCGATAATAAAGAATGTAAATATGGACTTGTTAATTTTCCAGTTAACTTAAACGCTTTTAAGGTTTGGCTTTTAACTAATCCTTATAAAGAAGGTAAGACAACTATTGCCGATATGATTTCAGTTATTAAACCCAATCGAATCAACTACGATTTAGCCAAATATTATTTCGAAAAGTATGAAAAACATCTTAATCTTCTCCCTAAAGATGATTTTTTTGACATATTAGACAATGGTTTTAAGGATGATGAGGAATAAATAAACAATAGAAAGGAAAGAGTACTTATAAAGGGCTATTTGTAATGTACTGGAATTAAAATTATGGATGATTACTTTTACTCGGAAAGCAAAATTACTAGAGAACTCGATTATTCTTTAAAGAATAAATCTAATGTAACCTTTTACGGCGCAACAGGAGTTGGAAAAACAGCGATTGTTAATTCTTGGCTAAGACATAACGAAGATAAGATTAATAGCTTTTACATTGACTGCGCACTTCTTAATGATTGCAAAGGTAGGAAGCTTCAATTTAAAGATCTTACTTTAGAAGGTCAACTTTTTGACAAAGAAACAATTGATGCGATGGCTTCAAAACCAAATTTAGTTATCGTCGCCGATAATTATCATCTTCTTAACGATAATATGAGATCGCATATATTGTTACTATGCGATAGATATGTTGTTGATTCTAGATGTCAATTAGGATTTAAAAAATTAGATAATCTTGAATTTGTTTGCATGATCAAAACAACAGACTGATAAAAAAAACGTTGTACTTATATATGTCCACTTACATTCTTTTCAATGTTATAATTGTTTAACTAGTTATAATGACTCTTAAAGGAGTGAAATATGAAAAGAAGCGATACTACAATCCATCAAATCGAATTGCTTTTAACATTAGATTATTTGCTAAATTATACTGACATCGATCACCCGGCGACTCAACAAGATATTTGCCGACACGCGACAAATTTTGGGCTTAAATATGATCCGAAAGCCACTTCTGGAAACGATGTTAGAAGGCAAAGAATCGGCGAATGTTTGCAATTCCTTCAAAGTATTTGTTATAAGTTTGAAAACACTGATAAGATTCCTTTCGTTATCAAACAAACCGATTCTGGCAAGTTTTATATCGAGGAAAAGAACCATCTTAATGAAGAGCAAATCATTAAAATTTTAGCCGCGGTTAAAAATGATAAATACACTAAAGATGAAGATAGCGAATTTCTTATCAATAAGTTATTAGATTCTTTATGCAATAAACATAATCGTGATTTTTATAAAAATGAATTAGAAAAAGAAAATAAACGCGTTAAAAAATATAAAACCTCGATCAATAAAAAGATGCGAGTGGTCAATAAAGCCTATAAAGAAGGAAAATGCGTCTTAATTGTTCAAACTCATTTCGGAAAATTAAGCCCTGAAGTCATGGCTCAAAAAGTTAACGAAAAAGTCGATTATAGCAAAGTCTATTTTGGCAATATTGATGAAAATGTTTATTGTCGAGTTTATAAAATCGAAGAGCACAATAATAAACCATATGCCATTCTTGTACCTTTAAATAAAAGTGGCATCATCTTTGATGCAATTGAAAATCTTTCTATTCCAACTGAATTGCCTGATAGCGATCTTGTGATAACCGATTTCGATGTCAAAAGAGATTTGGATAATCTTTTTAAATCGAATAACAAGCATTTAGCAAGTAGATACAAATCCTTAGAAGAATATGTTGAAAAATCTATCATGCCTGAAAAAGGCTTTGCGTATAAAACGTCTTTCTTTTTCGACTATCGATATGTTGATAGAGTCAAAAGATCATTTGAAGAATGCTTTTCTAGAAACATGCCGATTATAAAATGCAACAATTTTAAAATCGAAAGAGAAAACGTTAAACGTGGAAATGCGCTTGATCGACCATACAAAATTGATAAATACGCGATTGAGTGCGAAGAGTTGCCCAAAAATGTTTATCCTAGATTTGGCGTCGTCAATATCGAAGTCAATAAGAACGCGCTTATCTCATGGCTATGGAATAATCCCGATGTTGCTGAAATAGTAAATGTTGTTTCACCAAAATCTGTAAATGAAGAACTTAGTCAATGCGTTCTTGCTTGGTTAACTAAATATCAATGCGATGTAGGAGATGAAAAAATCCAAAGAGCTTTGAAACACGGATTTTTTAGTCATCGTAGAAGGCATTAATTTAATTTGTACTCATACAAACACAAAAAGCGACTGGTTTAAATAGTCGCTTTTTGTTTGCTTTAAACTCATCTTGGAGGTAGAGAAAATGAACAAGAATACTAATGAATGCGACAAAGATATAAATATCGATTGTGATGATGTTTCGCACTTTGACAACGATTTCGCAAAAGACATCTTTGATGTGATCGATAGCTTTCTAGATAAAGACAACATCGATGATAGCTTCAAAATAAAAAAAGCAATAGATTATCAATTTAATAAGCACTGTTTAGCCGGCGAGCTAAAGTCATCAAAAGAAAGCAACATCTATTATGATTTTGATAAAGCCGAGATATTTAAAAATAATGCAGAAGTTTATGCCATTGAAGCTAAGGAATTTGGAACACTCCTTTTAGATTCACTTGGTGATAAAGATAAAGTCATTTCCGCTTTTAGAAGATTTTTTGAAGAGGATGAATTTTTAAAGATTGCTCCTCAATGCGGTTTTTCTTATAAAGGAAAAGAATTGACTTTATTGCTTAATTCCTGTGACAACAAAACAACTAAAAACTATAACGGCAAGATTATAATTATTGTGCTTTTAATAGGAGATGAGATACACAATTTTTATCCTATTGATATGGAAGTTTTTCTTAAAAAGATCAATACGGTTGTAGAAAAGCATTACAAAGACGTGGAACTTATTAAGATAAACCCAGAAGCCAAAAGAAGAAGAACGCTATATGATATTACTTTAAAAAAGGCAAAAGAAATATATGGCGATATTGTTAATCCTTATATCTTAAAAAGACTTGATTATGAATTGGATGAGCTATCTAAAAATTTTGGCCTAAAAGTTATTTTACAAGTATTTGATATTCAATCATTTAAACTGAGCCAAGGGCAGATATTTATCTCGAGAGCCTTTTTAAATAATTCACTTCTATTTTATTTACTTGGTATTGGAAGCACTAACCCGATGCCAAGGCATCATTATTGTCCAAATTGTCACAGTTTTCATTGGGGTGAAAAGAAGCTTGCTGAGAAATGCGATTGCTGCGGCGCCTCACTTAAAGAAGATGGTTACGATTTACCTTTTGAGTTGCTATTAGATGACTTTAAAAGAAACGGAGTTGAGTTTTCCTATTTAACTGATGAGAATGTGCGGTTTCCGATTTATCCGTCACTCCATTATGTTAGATCATCTGATATGGAACTCGCGTCCATATTAGGTCTAACCCAAGAAGAAATAAATAGTAACGATATTGATATTAGAACTGTGTGTCATGTAATTAGATGTCTCGTCTTTCCTAAAGACAAAAAGGAAGAAAGCTACTATTCAATGCACTATAAAAAATATTCGACATATGAACATCGTCCTTTTATAGGAATACAAGATTTAGGATGTGAACTATTATTTGAAGCAATGAATAATTGTTTCAAAGATGTTAAATCATTTGATGGTTTAGTAAAAGTTTTATCATCACTTCACGGCACAGGCGTTATTGAAGCTAATTTGAACTGTCTTAATGGCCGCTATATTGATAAAGCAATCACATCAATTGATGAATTATATCAGTATTTAATCAAAGCCCAGTTAAGTGAAGACGACGCATTATTAGTTTGTCGTGAAACTAGGCTAAGTGGAAAAGACTATCTATCGCCTCTTATTGTTTCAAAATTAAAAGATGCGGGGGAGGGCGAGAAATTCATATCGTTTTTAGAAGGTGTTCAAAAATTGTTTTATAAAGGACAAACTGTTGCTAGAGCAAGATTGGCGTTGCTTTTAGCTAAGATATATCTCGATGATCCTATGCGCTATTATCGAGCCTTCTTTGATGTTAATGAAAAATGGGTTAAGCAAATTAATGACTATGATTTCATTAAAGGATTAGCTAATGCAAAATACAAAACCTATGAAGATATTTATTTAGGAGCGATAGATTTAGAAGAAAGAGGCTACGACGCTAAAAAGCTAATAGAAGAAATAAAAGAAAACAGCGGTAAGAAAACAAATATTGACGTATAACTTAGTCCTCTTACACGTACACTTTTTCGATATTTAGAAATATTTTATTTAACCTTGAAATAATATTAGTGAAAGTGAGGATTTTATTTTGAATTGTTTAAATTTTATTGATGAAAAATCTTATTTAGAAGCTGTTAACGCTTTATCTGATGAGGAAGTTGATTTAGAAAGAATAAATATTTCTAATTTAGTCAACCGCATCAAGTTCGATTACAACATGTTTAGAAGTAACCTTTACTCTAAATAC
Organism: Bacteroidaceae bacterium; assembly: GCA_963657885.1. Lineage (GTDB taxonomy): Bacteria > Bacillota_I > Bacilli_A > RFN20 > CAG-826 > Fiminaster. The sequence continues at coordinate 34,167 of CAVKNZ010000005.1, read as the reverse complement.
ATTTCAAAGGCTACAAAATTACTTAAATCTAAAGATGATGAGTTGATAAAAGAAGAATACAAAAGGCTTTTAAAAGCATCATTTAACTACGCCGTTAAAGTAAATGATTCTATCAAAGAATATTCTAAATTTAATGATGCATCTAATGAGTTCAATATTGATGAGGCAATTTCAAGAGATTCCTCAATTCAATTAATTAAAGAAAGCTATGAAAAGATTCAAAACGAGGCAGAGCGTGGTTATTTAGACATGCTAAAAGATCTTATAAATTATGTAATTAATTTTTCTGGCATTTCTTTATATAAGATTTATGACGTTAAATTATTGAAAAATGAATTCCTAAAAACTTTTGATAACGCGCCTAAATTTGCTTTTGGGGGAGTTGATACAAATGACAATATCGATTATAGATATTCTTTAAAAAGATACATTTATCAAATTCCTTTTGATATTGATTTTATTGAGGACAATGTCTAGAAATTTCTCCTTTTAATAATGGAACCTTGATTTATCGATTGTTTTAAGATTATTGAATGTCCTAAAAACGGGACATCTAATATAATAGAATTAACTTGCAAAAAGGAAAATGGTCATGATTCCAAATAAAAAGAGTTCGATTCTATTAGTTTTAAAAGTCTTAGAGGAATATAGCGATGATAATCACTATTTAACGCAGCTAGAAATCGCTGAGAAGATTCATCAACTTTACGATATTGAATTAGAAAGAAAATCAATTGGCTCATCTTTGCAGCTTTTAGAAGGGCTCGATTATGATATCGCCAAAGGTCCTAAAGGTGGTTTTGCCCTATTGTCTAGAACTTTTGATAGCAGCGAAGTCGCTTTTTTAATTGATGCGATTTTTTCTAGTCGAAGTATCGATGGAAGGCACGCGAAAAGAATCGCGGATTCTATCTCTAGTTGTTTATCTATATATCAAAGGAAAGATTATTCCTACATCTATAAATCATCGGAAATAAACCGCACATCAAATAAAGAAGTGCTTTTTAACATCAGCGTTATTCATGAGGCAATGAAGCTAAATAAGCGCGTGGGTTTTCAATATATGACATATGATAAAGAGGGGAATGAAATTGCTAGAAATGGAGGCTATCAATATATCGTCTCGCCATATTACCTCATCAATAACTTTGGCCGATATTATTTGCTTTGCAATTATCGAGAGAAATATCGACCGCTTCAAATATTTCGTGTTGACTATATGAAGAACATTACAATCAAACACGATTGGAATATGAAGCGACTTGAAGATTTAAAAGAAGGGCCTAAGAATTTCTCTATCTCTAAGTATTTAAATGATCAACTTTATATGTTAGATGGAAACGTTATCGATGTGACCTTAAAGCTTGATAACGAACAATCAATTCAATTCATCAAAGACTTCTTTGGAGAATCTGCGAAGATTTATGCAAAAGATGATAACTTATGTGCCTCTATTCGCTGCAATGAAAATGCGCTGTATTACTGGGTGATGCAATATTCCGATTCGGTGACAGTATTGTCTCCAGATAACTTTGTCTTGAAAATTAAAAATGGGCTTCAGAGGGCTCTAGAAAGGTATTAAAATGCTCGATTATAAAGGATTAAAAGATCCACATCTTAATTTATATTGGCAATATGATGGCAAGCCATATTTAGAAAACAATATTACAAAAGCTTTTATCAACTCTATTGATAGTTTGCCTCTTGCAAAGAAGATAATAGTTTTTAAACAAATCTTTTCTATTGAATTAAATTCTAATTCGCTTACATTTGAATATTTCTTGCAAAGAAAGCCTAATAAAGAAAAAGTTGAATCATTTGATAAAAATAGAAGATTTATGTTTGCTTTCTCTCCCTGTGGTGAATGCTATGGATTTAATGGTCTTGACACCAAGAATGAGAAAGCATTATATGATGCAATTAAAAAAGAATTATCAATTACCATTTCTAATAAAGACATTCTGGAAAATGAAGTCGAAAAAGCGGTAAAAGAATATTTAGAAGGCGAAAGAGGTGATTCTATACCTGATGCTTGGATATTGATTTACGATAACGATAAGCCTGCATACATTATCGCCTTAGAAAACAAATTATATAAACTCGACCCTAATCAAATAAATAATCACATTGAGAAAAGTCTTCTTCTATTAAATAATAAACCTGAAGTTTTATATAAAAAGTATTCTCAAATCGCGGATACTTTTAAAGGAATTGGCGAATATAACACTGATCAATTCATTGAATATTTAACAATTTTAGGCTATTTGAATGTCAATGATTTTGTCTTAGCTTGCTCATCTTATATTGAAATTAGGCAACGTTTAATTATTCCCTTTGGAAAAGATTTATTATCCAAAGTCTATCATGGTGAAATTGATAATCGAAGTTGGAATGTGGTTAGGTGTTACTTACCTTATGCTTATTTAAGGGAATTTAACCTTATATTTGATAGAGATGAAATTAAAATTTCTCTCGCTTTTGGACCCACCCAATTCTCTGGCAAAAAGATGTTAGAAACGATTGATGATATTCGTTTAAACGCCGATCATCTTAGGAGTCTTCATCAGTCATTTCATCTTCTTTATAAACGGGGAAGAAATATCGGAGCATCTTACATCAATTGCCCACTTTCTTTGACTGAATACATTCATTACTGGAAAAAGCATATCGATTTAATTAAAACTTATCAGCCGAATGAAGCTATTTTACTTTATAAAAAGATGCTTAGTGATGGACTCATCTGTGAAGAAAATTATGAGAAAGTGAAAACTCAATTAACAAATAAGATAAACCCCGTCCTTGTAGTTCCTGAAATAGTTGCTGAATATTCTTGGACGTATGATGAAGTAGCTAATTTAGGCATCGACGTTTTCGCTGTTTGCTTGAAAGAAAAACTCGAAGAAGCTTTAAAAGCGGCTTTGCTTAAATAGTCATCATTATTTGGCTCGGCTGTCCCGAATTTAGGACAGTCTTTTCACTAAAATATACCTATAGAAGGAGGGCTGAAATGAATGGTGATTTTTTAAAAAATGTCTATGGGCATTCGAACATAAAGAAAGAATTATTTTTAATTCGAAATCGATATCTTAATTTGTCTCAACATAGCGATAAAAAGAAACTTCTTCCTCGAGGAATACTCTTTTACGGAGACTCGGGAAACGGGAAAACTCTATTGATGAATGAATACGCGAAATCATTTAATTATCAGATTTTTGTTTTAGAGGCCGACAGCAAAGAACCTGTTAAAGAAATGATTGATATTTATAAGTCTTCTAGGAAGTGTGGAAATGCAATTGTCATTATCGATGAAATTGATCGTCTTTTAAAGAAAGATGATAGATTGACTCAAAAAATTTATTCAGGGTTATCTAAAGATATTTTTAATGAGAATGTTTTAACGCTTGCAACTATTAATCAATTAAGCGACTTGCCAGATGCACTTTTAAAAGATGGTGTCTTTGATTATAAATTTAAATTAGCCAATAACGATAGAGCTGATTTAGAAGAGGCTATTAAAGGATTTCTATCCTCTTATGGCCTTCAACTAAACGATGATGACATCTATGAACTAAGTGATGATTTGCTTCATCATCCTTTAAGCGAGATTAAAAGGGCTATTGAAATTGTTACGTTTAGAAATGGCGACAAGTTTGTGGTTAACGATATTGTTAACGCGGTTGATTTTCTTGAAACAGGTCTTCTTTACAAAAATAGAAACTTTAAAGTTAATAAGGAAACCGCCATTCATGAAGCAGGACACGTAATGTATTTATATCTCTTTTCTAAAAGCCAAGAATTTTTACATAGTTACTTCCGTCAAAATGGAGGAAAAACTGTTTATAGAGATTTATTAGATGTTGAAACTAGAGATAGTCTATTTAATCTTCTACGTTTTTCTCTTTCTGGCATTGCCGCGGAAGAGATTATATGTAAGAGACATAAACTAGGCTGTGAAGACGATATAAAAATCGCTCACCGTTCCGCGTGGAGATTACTAGAGAACAATATTGATAAAATCGATTATTATGTCTCGAGTAAACTCATCTATGATAGAAGTGCTATTTCACCATATTTAAGTAACAGTTTAGATAAAAGAATAGCAAAAATTATCAAGAAAAATTTCCGCTTTGTTAAGCGTCAACTTAAGTCTCATAAACGAGAAATAAAACTAATAAGCGATTATTTAATCAAACATCAATCTATAAATAAAATACAATTAAAAGCGTTGCTAGAAAGAGAAAAATAAAATGGACAGCAAATTTACTTCATTTTCAGAAATGAAATGGTTCGATAAAGATATAAAATATTATAGAAGTAACGGTAACCTTAATCCGTTTACTGATAATTACTATGGATATCTTTTAAAGATTAAAAAGGCTCAAGAATATAAAACAATATCTGATGAATTATTTACAAGCTTTAGCCGTTTTAAGTATGGCCTTGAAAGTCCGGAGTGGGGCTATTATACCTCTAATATTCATTACGACATATATAATGAATTTGAATCGGTTCCAACAATTGAAAAGCGAATAATTGATTTTCTAGATAAAGCTGACAAAACTGTATTAAAAAACGAGGCCTGGTTTTACGAACAGTCATTTGTTTATGATTTGCGTTCTTTAGTCATTAGAAGATACGGAGGTATTAAAAATATTCCTTTTGGAATCACTAACGATGAACTCGTTAGAAAATACGGAAATGAGATAGAAAAAGAAATCTATAAAGCATGGAAGAAAATACGATAAATATTAATCAATCAAATTAGCAGTAATATTTAATACACTAAGCCTATTTGCTTGCAAATAACCTTAAGCAATCTTTTTTTATTCAACTTTCTTGTGTTAATTCTTAATACGGATATTGGAATATTGAAATTTATCTACAGCAAAGACTCTTGCATTGTTACGTTAAACGATGAAAAAGAGCATTTTTCAGCATATTTTGTAAGCGGTTCCCTTCTTTCAAAAATTTTCATTATTTTCATGTTGCAATAATTCAACTATAACGTTATAGTAGGGTTAATAAAGGGTATGAAAGCGCATTTATCAGTAACTTTGCTCTCACTAACATGCTTGCTTTTATGTGCGTGCAATAATGATAATGCTTCCTCAAGTGAAATAATTTCAACATCAACCGATGATAGTGGTTATGTTGAACCTGTTTTGGGGACTCATAATAATTACACAAATCCAATCAATCCAATTGTTAATGGCGAGAAGAAGCCAACATATATGGCCGATCCATACATTGTTAAAGATGGTTCTGATTATTATTTATATTGCACTCAAACAGATGTTTACACTCCAACATATCAATTTGTTAGAGGACCAATTTTCCATTCAACTGATATGGTTAATTGGACATATCGCGGAAATGTATTTTCTGATTACAATCCAAATTGGGGAACAAGTGGAGCAGGTGTTTGGGCTCCAACAGTTGTAAAACTCGGCGACCATTGGAATTATTATTATTCTCTTTCTACGGGAGGAGATACAAATCCAGGTATTGGTGTTGCAACATCATCAACCCCTTATGGACCTTGGGAACATAAAGGAAAATTATTCTTCTCAAACGAAATCGGCGTAACAAATTCTATTGATCCACATGTCTTTACTGATGATGGCAAGGTTTATATGGTTTTTGGCTCTTATGGCGGTCTCATCAGCCTTATTGAACTTGAAGATGATGGATTATCGCTTAAAAATGGCGTCGAATATCAAAAAGAAAATAAAGTCGCTCTTGCTGGTTTTGAAACATACGCAATGGAGAATTATGAAGCCTCCTTCATTATGAAGAAAGATGGCTATTATTATTTATTCTTGTCAACTGGCACATGCTGCAGCGGTGTTAAATCCTCCTACCACGTTGTTGTGTGTCGTAGCGAAAAACTCACCGGACCATATTTAGATTCTAAAGGCAGAGATATGTTCCATCCTAATCGTGGCGATCTTGTTGTTGTTCCAACACAAGGAAGTGCGATGGGTGTTGGCCACTGCGCAGTTATCCAAGACGAAAATAACAATTACTGGATGTATTATCACGGCTATAATCCTGGTTCATCATATGAAAATTCCCGCGTTTTATATTGTGATGTTTTATATTGGAGCAAGGAAACGAGTATGCCTGTAGTTAACGGCACAACGCTTGCTAGCAATGAAACTGAAATGCCAGGGCCTTATATCAAATCTTTGGAAGAAAATTAATTTATGAAAAAATTATTTAAATTTATTCCTGCCTTAATCGTTGCTTTATCAAGTTGTGTTGCTTGTAATAATAGTTCATCAACCATTGATACAGGCTCCACTAATTCGACTTCCTCAACAAGTGATTCAACTAGCGAAACCCCTTCTCTAGTTACGACTACATATTCTAATCCTTTGAATTTCTATAAAATTGATGGAAATGTCTATGACGTATCCGCGTGCGACCCCGATGTTATCCAAGGTGATGACAATTATTGGTATATGTATTGCACAAATTGTAATGTCGAAGATCAAAATGGCAACATGAAATTTGTTCTTGGCCCAATTTTTAAATCTTCTAATTTACATGATTGGCAATATGCTGGAAATGTCTTTGAAGGCAACGCCGGAGCTTCAACTTGGGGAACTAGTGGAGCAGGTGTTTGGGCTCCTTCTGTCTTAAAAGTTGGAAATAAATACAATTATTATTATTCATTATCATCTTGGGGCGATTCTAACCCAGGCATTGGTCTTGCAGTTGGTGATTCTCCAGTTGGGCCGTGGAAACATTACAAAAAATTATTTGATCAAAATATGACCGGAGTCCGTAACGGCATCGATCCTCAAGCAATATATGTCGGTGAAGATCTCTATTTAATTTGGGGAAGTTTCTTCGGCATCGGCTGTGTTCAACTAACTGATGATGGCACTGAACCATTCTATGGATTTGATAATTTAAAAGATCACGTTACCTATATTGTTGATAACAATCGTGGTGATGAAGGAATGGATGTCGATGTTAATTTTGAAGGCAGTTATGTTATTGAACATGATGGTAAATATTTCTTTATGGGTTCACAGGGAACTTGCTTAAACGGATTAGATTCAACATATCGTGTTAAAGTTGGTGTCTCTGATGATTTCTTTGGTCCATATTATGGAAGTGATGGTAAAACTATCACCGATAGCGAAGGAAGTTATGGCGATTTAGTTATCGGACCAGATGAAAATGTGGCTGGAACAGGACACCACACAATTGTGAAAGATAACGCAGGTGAATATTGGATTATCTATCACGGCTTTAATATTCATAGTGATTACAATAAGGATCGTATTCCATTTATGGATAAGATCCTTTGGGATGAAAATGGATTCCCATATGTAAAAAATAGAGTTGCATCAGTTGGTACTCTTCAAGCAGGACCAACAGTTTACAAAGTTTAAGGAGCTTTAATATGAAAAGAAAAATTGCATCTTCCATTTTGCTGGCATTTAGCTTAGCTACATTAGCAGGCTGTAACGGCAACACATCTAGCGATATTGATATTGATGACGAAGGCGATATCATCCGCGATGATAACGGCGACGTTATTTATAACAACGTTGAACTTAAATTATGGACAGTTACAACTGGCGATGACGCGAATGTTCAAGATTCTATCATCGCTAAATTTAACGAACTATATAAAGGCCAAATTAAAGTTACTGCTGAACATACATCTCGTTATGATTTAGAGACTAATTTAACTTCCACGATGCAATTTGATCGTGCGAACGGACCTGATATTCTTTTTAATCACGGTAACCGCGTTAGCGAATACAAAGATCGTGATTGGCTATATCCAATAGAAAAATATTACGAAAAAGCTAATATTGCTTTAGATAAAGATGATTATGTTACTTCTTTATTAGATGCAACAACTGTTGATAGTATGATGTATGCCACTCCAATCGATGTGCATAGCACAATGATGGAAGTGCGCGTTGATATTTTGCAAAAGAATGGCTTATCTATTCCGACAAATTATCAAGAATTGTGTGCTTTAAGCAAAACGGTAGTGGAAAAAGCACGCAAAGGTGAATTCTGGATTCGTGGAGAAAATAGTGAAAACAAACCAGCGACGGAATGGCGTTTAGCAAGCACTGCTGAAGATTACACCATTTTCCCAATCGCTTATGGCGATATGTGGGTTCATGAATTTGTTGGTTATACCGCAGCTTATCAAAACGGTGCAACATTTGTTTCTAGCGATGGTATGCCTGGATGGAACAGCAAGGAAACTGTTACTGGTTTGCAAGTGTTAAGAAATTGGATGTGGCCAGATTCATCTTCCAAAAATGAATATGCTTTAAGCAAATCTTATGGCACTGACTACGATGTTGGTGATGCTCCATTTAAAGCAGGAACTTGCATTTTCAAATTGCAAGGACCATGGACATATACTAAAGATTGCAATGATTTTGAAATTCTTTTAGCAAAAGACGGCGGAGCAAATAACATTACAACTAGAAATCTTTCTAACATGTTTGCTTTAGATACAACAAAATCTTATGCGAGCAAAATTAAAGGCGAAGGACACTCATTAATGCTAACAAAATGTGTCACTAGCCAAACCAAGGCATGTGCCGCGGCTGTATTTGCTGATTACTTATCTTATTTTGGTGGAATTACATGGGCGAAGAGCGGTCATATTCCTGCAGTTAAATCAGTTGCTAATTCGAGTGAATTTAAATCTGATCCAGCTTATGAATCATATGTTAAATATTGGGGAACACCAGATGATTATGTAGTCGTTCCTCCAACCAAATATTATTCCTATATTGATTCATATTTTAAAACATGTGTTCAACAGGCAATGGCTAACGCTAATAGAAGCCAAAGCATTACTGATATTGTTCAAAAACAATATGACGATTGCAAAGGATATATCGAATTATACGCATAATTAACAGTTTTAATTAAAAGATAAAAACATGACTAAAGAAGTAGATTTATTAGAATACGCTTCTAGGAAGGAGCGCAATAAGAATGCCGTGCGTAAAGGCCTTAATGTCGCCGGCTTCTTAGGACCTTATACAATTTGCTTTGTCATGTTTTTCATTTTCCCATTAGTCCTTGGCATTGTCATTGCTTTCTCTGGTTTTGATGGAAAATCAATGTTTCCATCTTCTTTTGTCGGTTTTAAAAATTTCACTATTTTATTCTCAGATAGCGTTGTCGCAAGGGATTTTTGGAATAGCGTATGGGTAACAATTAAATTCTGTTTATGCATCGTTCCTTTATCAATATTAATTCCATTAGGATTAGCATTATTGATTAACACTAAATGCAAAGGTTATAAAGTTTTTAGAGCACTAATCTATGTCCCGGGCATTTTCCCATTGACCGCGACAGGCTTAATTTTATTAAGAATGTTTGCCTATCAATACGGTTGGATTAATAATTTCTTTAATATTACAGTCGATTGGTTTGGCGATTATTATGCGACTTGGTTCATGGTTGGCTTTTTTTGCATTTGGTGTGGAATTGGCGGCAATTTTATCATATTGTGTGCAGGACTTGAGAATGTTGATAAGACACTTTATGAAGCGGCAAATGTAGATGGATGTGGAACATGGTCAAAATTTATCCATGTCACATTACCTGGCATAAGATCGCAATTATTTTTAGTTTTATTTACTACCTTTATTGGCTATATGAACGTCTATGGACAACTCTTTATTTTAGCTAGTGATAATACAAATCCCGATTTTAAAAGCGCGGTTTACCGCATTCAAGATATTTTAACCGGTTCTTCTAAAGGATATGGTTATGCAGCTGCAATGGCAATTATGCTTGGGCTAATCATCATCGTAATTGCTATTTTACAACTCAGATTAGACAAAGAAAGAAAGGTAGGACATAGGCATAAAGATGAATTCCTCGCGTGGAAAGAAAACAACTAAAGTCATTGCATTTATCGTTCTCACTATTGTGTGCTTTATAATGCTTCTTCCAATTATTTGGGGAGTTTTTGGCAGTTTCAGGGCAAGCAGTGATTTTGCTAGCAATCCAAAAAGTTTCTTTCCTAGCAATTGGGACGCTTTTACGCTTGATGGCTACAAAGCATTGTTTTCAAAAACTGTTTATGATCCTGCAAGAGCAAACGAATATTTTCCAATTTGGAATTGGCTATTCAATTCTTTAATTGTTTCTATTGGAGGAACACTTCTTTATTTAGTTATTGCCTCTTTAGCGGCTTACGCTTTTACATTCTTAGATTTTAAATGGCATGACAAGATTTTCTATTTCCTCATTGCCACGATGACTATCCCAGGAATTATTTCTACAACACCTCAATTAATTAATATGAATTTATTAGGCGCATATAAGAGCTTAGTAGGTCTTATTATTCCTGGTTTAGGTGGTGTTTATGGTGTCTTCCTTATCCGCCAATTCTTCTCTAATATTCCGCGCGATTTAATTGAAAATGCAAGGATGGATGGAGCGAGCAATTTAAAGATTTTCTTCCATGTTGTATTGCCTTTAGGCAAATCAGCATTATTTGTGCAAGGCTTATTTGGCTTTATGGGCGCGTGGAATGATGTGCAATGGGCTCAATTAATCATTGGCAATGCTCCGCGTTCAACTTGGACACTTGCCTATGGCTTAAAAGTAATATCAGATAATTCACAATCCTATGAATCAATAACTCTAGTTCTTGCTAGTGCAGTTATCGCTATGATTCCAATTTTGATTGTCTTCTTATTTGCTCAATCAAAAATTATTGAAGGTGTAGCAAATACAGGCATTAAACGTTAGAAAGGAGACAAATATGATTAACCAAAAGATGGATAAAAAAGAAGCAGATAATTATTTAAAGAAAAATAATAATCGTTTAGTTGATGATTCTTTAACTGACTTTGTATCTCTTCAAAATATTAATAAGGTTTACCCAAATGGTTTCCAGGCTGTTTACGATTTTAATTTAGATGTGAAACCGCAAGAATTTATCGCCTTAGTTGGCCCTTCTGGATGCGGTAAATCAACTACATTAAGAATGATTGCTGGCTTAGAAGATATTTCCAGCGGTTCTCTATTTATTGATAAGGTTTATTCTAATTATTTACCTAGTAAAGACCGTGATATAGCCATGGTTTTCCAAAGCTATGCGTTATATCCTCAGATGAATGTATATGACAATATCGCCTTTGGTTTAAAGATGCGTCATCTTCCAAAAGAGCAAATTCAAGAACGCGTTTTTGCCGCGGCTAAGATTTTAAATCTAGGTGAATTATTAGATAGAAAACCGAAAATGCTCTCTGGCGGGCAAATGCAACGCGTGGCCCTTGGAAGAGCCATCGTTCGTCAAGCGCGTGTTTTCTTAATGGATGAACCATTATCAAACTTAGACGCGAAATTGCGCGTACAAATGAGAAGCGAAATTATTCGCATTCATCGTGAAGTAAAAGCGACAACAATTTATGTTACGCATGATCAAACTGAAGCAATGACAATGGCTAACCGCATCGTTGTTATGAATAAGGGATTTATTCAACAATGTGGAAGACCAATTGATATTTATAACAATCCAAGCAATTTATTTGTTGCCACATTTATTGGTTCTCCATCGATGAATATTATTCGCGTTAAGATGGACGATTATCATGTTCACTCCGATGATTATGAATTTAAATTAGGCGCTGATTTCAAAAAGAAAGCAAAGGAATTCTATAACAATCAAATTAGTTCTATTAACGCTTTAGAAAATGGTGAAAACTTAAGCGAAGAAGTTATTAAGAAAATGGAAAGCGCGAATATTTATGTTAAACAAAATACACAGATAAACGCTCCAAAAAAGAAATTGTTTAATTTTAAACATAAAAATAAAGAAGTAATAAAAGTCATGGAGAAAGAAGACATTAAAGGTCGCTTAGATAATTATCTTTCTTCTTTTACCTCTTTATATGAAGGTAATGGCGATATCTTTGTTGGTATTCGCCCAGAAAATTTCTATCTTGCCAACAATAACAATCTTTCTAATCCTTCTTCTCCAATTGATGTAGAAGTGGAAATGGTTGAATTATTAGGCAATGAATACATCATTCTTTTTCATCATTTTGGTGCGGAGATTCAAGCCAAAATATTTGGTGGAAATTTAATTAACATCGGCGATCACATTAGCCTTGTCTATGACTTAGATAAGGTTCATGTTTTCGATATAGAAAGCGGATTAACAATCAAATAAAGGAGGATTTATGCACAAAAAAATTCACTCAATAATGCTTTCTGCAGTTGCTTTATTTACTCTTATAGGAGTCTCATCTTGCGGTCCTAATGACGGTTCTACTTCAACGACGACAACGGATACTTATGATGGCCCTTATAGCGTTAAATTAACAGCAGTTGGCTCAACAACAATTTACGTTTCGAAAACTGTTTTGATTCGAAGCAGCGTTTCCGGTACAACCGAAAAAGATGTTACTTGGTCTTCTAGCGATGAAAGTATCGCTAAAGTTGAAAAAGGAACAGTAACAGGTATTTCAGCAGGCAAAGTTACAATTACAGCAGCATTATCTATCGAACCGAGATGCAAAGCTTCAATTGAAATTACTGTCTTAGAAAGTCAAGCTCCAAAAAGCTTAACAATTACAGGTTATTCAAGTGAAAATCAATGGACTGATGAAAGCCTTCAATTAGGGGTTACTGCAGATGATCCAGATGCTTCAACATTAGTTACTTGGACAACTTCTAATGCTTCAGTTGCTTCAGTTAGTGAGACTGGCTATGTCGCCTTCCTTGATAAGGGCGAAGTTACAATTACAGCTACATCTGTTCAAGACACTAAGGTTGCTGCAAACGTTACCTTTAAAGTTAAAAAAGGTTTCTTTTATAGTGACAAAGGTTCACCATATTGGGATTTAAGCCATCAAGCGGATGAAGAAAATCCATATGTTTATATTTCTGATACAACACCAACTGGTTATCATTCCTTATATTTTAAAGGTGTGAAGAGTACAAAATATTATGCTTCTGTCACTTTTGAAATCTTAAAACAAAATTCAACATGGGTTTGGCAAGGTGTTGGTTTGGGAAGCGGATTAAGTGAAGACTCAACTCGTTACTTCCTTTTCTCACCAGTAGTCGCTGGACAAGGCAATTCCTATCAAAAAACAATTGTTAAGACATTACCAAATGAATCTTGGCCAGCTATTACAACTCGTAGCCAAAACTGGGGACAAAATGGTCTTGATAATATCGACGCCACAAAACCAATCACAATTTCAATGATTAGAGACGGCAATGACTATTATTATCTCATTAACGACAAATTATATTATTTTGATAACACAACTGATTATGATGGCGTTGAAACATATCCGATTATGTGTGCAATCGATGAAGAGGTGAAAGCTTACAATTACACCTATGAAGCCGATTCCGCCAAAATCGATAAGATGCTTCAAGAAGAAAAATACAAAAAGTCATTCTATTCTTCTAATGAAACAATCGTCCATTACGATTCTGATTCAGAATTTACATTTGATTCACTTACCACATTAAACAAAGACCACAAGGTCATGTCGCTTGGTGATAAGGCAAAAGTTTATGGTGATTTCACTGTTGAATTCGACGTGAAGTCCCTTAAATATAACGAATCACACATTGCAACAGGTTTCACCGGTTTAACTGTTAACTTCTCCAAATATGAGTCCGCGGATAGCGTCAACTCATTCATGATTGGTAGAAGCTCAATTCAAACCGATAATACATCTACAATTGCTCGCTTTGCTGAATGGAACTTCCAGCAATCAATGGATGCGAGTGGAGCTGTTTCTAAATACCTAGAAACATCCAAAGCTGTTGTTAGCGATCCATTGTCCACAAATCACGTAAAGATTACGCGAACAATTGAAAAGTCTATTTCCTATTTCCGCATGTACGTCAATGATGTTGAATGTGCATTTGATGTCAAATCTTATGCGGATGATGAACTAAATTCTAGATACACCAATGCCTACCTTATTTGGGTTGGTGGCGAATATTCTTCATCAGTTGTTACTAATTTCACATTCACCATGAAATAAACATATTGAAAGGAGCAAAAAATGAAAAAACGCAATATGTTATTAGTGTTGCCACTCATTGCTTTCTTAGCAGGATGTGGGCCAGACACTACTTCATCCGGAAGTGATAATACTTCGACTCCTCCGGCTACGTCTACTACATCAGAAGAAACGCCAGTACCAACACCAACAATCAAAATTAGCGCGGAAGTAAGTAAGGTTTACATCTCTAAGCAAATCACTTTAACCGCAACAACAAAAGATACAACTGACAAAGTTGTTTGGGCTAGCTCTGATACTACAAAAGCGACAGTTGATGGCGGTGTTGTCACAGCAGTTGCGGCAGGGGAAGTTAAAATTAGCGCTTCCTTAAGTGGTGATGCAACAATTAAAGACGAAGTTACAATTACTGTTTTAGATACAGTTATTGATACAACTATCAATGCATCTGCTTGGGATTTTACAAACGTCTATCAAGAAGAAGCCACAATTAAACCAGTGCATAATGATTCAACAAATGATATAAAAACTTATGCCACATTTAAAAATGCGAAAGGCAAGCAATATGTTGCTAAAGCTCATTTTGATACTGTAGCTGTCGGCAGTTGGACTTGGAACACAATGACAATTGGTCATATCGATGGCGATGGACATATTTACGCGACAGGTTTCTCACAAGGCACTAAAAAATTAATTACTCAAATGACCAATACTGTCGGTGGAGTTGAGCAACTTTGGGGCGTAATGAGTGATAGATCACAAGTTTGGGGACAACACGATTTAGTTACTTTAGATACTTCAAAAGGTATTGATATCATGTCTATTCGCGATAATGGTGATTTCTATTTCTTCATCAACGAAGAACTCTATTGGAAAGAAACAACTGGTTTTAATGATTTCGATGATAAAGACACTGAACCAGTAATTTACCTCAATGGCGTTGAAGCAGAAATGAGCAAATTAAGTGTTACCACAGACGCTACTGAAGTTAAAAAAGTTGTTGATTCTGTAAGCAAGAAGAGATTCTATCCTACTTATGCTGCTAACGTTGAAATTAGTGAGGATAACACTCAAGTTAAATTTAAAAATGCTGATAGTATTGTAACCAATAATAAAGACGTAGCCGCAAAATCTATTGGCGATAGTAACCTCTTACCAGCAAACAAAGAGTCCAAAGTCGAATTTGATTTAGTTATCGATGGTTGGGGTTCAAAAGCAAGTGCACCAGCTGTTTTAATGGATATGCTTAGATGGGATGAAAATTTTGCTGAAACAAGATCATTTATCGTTGCGGAAACTGGTGTTTCCTTTGCTGGATGGTCTTACAATGGCGATTTAAATGGCGACTTCCCTGCCGGTAAAAAAGAATATAATGATGGAACTAGTTCTATCAAGATGAAGGAAGATAAAACATACCACGTTACTTGCACAAGATTAATGCTTGATGGCGGACAAGATACAAAAATTGAAGTCAAAGATGGTGATACAACGATTGCCACAATGCAGCACGGCTGGCAAGATGGCTATAAAGGCAATGCCTGCTTCTATCTCTCTGTTAGAAACGTTAATGCTACTTTAAGTAACATTACTGTTACCACAGCTGAATAATTAAAATTTGAGGGAGGGAATTAATTTTCCCTCCTCCTTCCCATTATGATTACATTTGATAACGACAAGAAATTATTTATCTTAAAAAACAATAATGTTGAATACGCATTTTTCATCAATGAATTTGGTCAACTTCAACATCTTTATTTTGGTAAACCTATTGAAGAAATTGATATTGAAAAGATATGCGATGTTGGAGAAGATTGGTCAAGACATTATTATGATTTTTTAGATAAAGAAGAAAAAGTATCTCCATTAACTTACGTCAATCGCTCAATGTTTGAAATTCCTACCAGCGGATATTCTGATAAGAGAATTAAATTGATTGATATATTTACACTTAAGAGCGATTTTCGCTTTGTTGATTATCAAATTATTAAAGGAAAATATTGTTCTTCTTCCTTGCCTCATTTTAAAGATGAGAAACAAGAAGGAGAAACATTATCCATCCTATTAAAAGATATTAATAAAAATATATATCTTCATGTTTATTATTCCCTTTTAGGTGATTTTCCAATCATCTTTAAAAATCAAAAATTAGAAAATAAAGATGAAAATATATTTTTGAATAAAGCACATACATTTAATTTAGATATAAACAAAAGCAACTTAGATTTACTTCATTTTCCAGGTGCTTGGTGCTCGGAAAGACAATATTGTCGAGAACCTATAAATCGTGGAATTAAAAAGATTTCTTCAAACACTGGTCGAAGCTCACATGAAGAAAATCCATATATATTTGTCTTAAATAAAGATGCGGATGAAAATAAAGGAGAAGTATATTCTTTTGCTCTTGTTTATAGCGGCAACTTCTCTTTTGAAATTGAAGTTGATAAATATAATCAAACCCGTATAAGTGGCGGCATTAACGAAGAAGATTTCTTCTATGAAGTGAAAGAAAATGAATGTTTCGATTTTCCTGAAGCTATCTTAGGCTATAGCGGTGAAGGCATTGGCAAATTAAGCCGTTATACGCATGATTTAATTAGAGAACACTTAATTCCAAAAACTGATCCAACTTTAAAAGAGACAATCTTATTAAATTCATGGGAAGGTTGCTACATGGATTTTGATACAGAGAAAATTATTTCTTTTATCAAAACCGGTAAAAAAGTTGGTGCACGTCTATTTGTATTAGATGATGGTTGGTTTTTAAATCGCAACACAGATTCTTCTTCTTTAGGTGATTGGCAAATCGATGAAAAGAAAATTGATTTAGGAAAAGTTATTGATGAATGCCATAAAGAAGGTATGAAATTTGGATTATGGTTTGAACCAGAGATGATTAATCCAGAATCTAATCTATTTAAGGCACATCCTGAATACGCTGCCGTTAAATTAGAAGATAATCCTTATTTATCACGTCATCAATTGCCTCTAGATTTTTGCAATAAAGAAGCAATTGATAATGTTCTTTCTCAAATGTGCAAGATATTTGGTAAATATGAAATTGATTATGTGAAATGGGATAATAATAGAACTATCGATGATGCTTATTCTTCTGTATTAGATAGGCTTCATCAAGGTGAATTCTACCATCGCAATGTTTTGGGCTATTATTATCTTTTAGAAACATTAGAAAAGAAATATCCACATATCTTCTTCCATGGTTGCGCTTCTGGCGGTGGTCGTTTTGATTTAGGAGCACTTTTCTATTCCGCGGATATTTGGACAAGCGATAATACTGATCCAATTGATCGCTTATTTATTCAATATACGACGAGCATTCTTTACCCATTAACTACAATGGGAAGTCATGTTTCTAACAAAATAACAACATCTTATAAAACAAAAGCGGACATCGCTTTATTTGGCACATATGGATTTGAATTTGATCCAAATAAATTGAGTCAAAAAGAAATAGATGAATTGTTAGAAGTTAACACTATATTCGATAAATATCATAAAGAAGTTATCTCTGATGGCGATTTGTATCGCGTTGAATCGCCTTTTGATGGAAGATTGTTTAATATTGACTGTGTCAATAAAAAGAAAACTAAAGCATTATCATTATGCGTTAATCTCGTCCCATTAGATGAACTTAATATCCGCGTTTATGGATTAGATTTAAAGAAAAAATATAGAAATAATTACAATCAAAAAATATTCTCTGGCGAAGAATATCAAAATAAAGGAATTTATATTCATCAAGCAATTGATAAATATTCCAGTTTTTTGATCGTATTGGAGGAAGAGAAATAATATGCAATTAAAAGATATAGCTATCCGTGACCCATTTATTTTAAGGAATGATAACGATAAAACATATTACCTTTATGGCACAACTGCTCCATATGAAGGAATTGGTTTTTATTGTTATACGTCTAAAGATTTAATTAATTTTGAAGGTCCATTTCGTGTTTTCACTCCTGATAATGGTTTTTGGGGAACAAAAGATTATTGGGCTCCGGAAGTTTATCACATTAACGATAAATATTATTTGCTTGCTACTTTCTATGCGACTAACCATAAAAGAGGGTGTCAATTATTTTTAAGTGATTCCCCAAGAGGACCTTTTGTCACTTATAGCGATTTATTAACTCCACCTGATTTTGAAGCGCTTGATGCAACATTATGCTTTGATGATAACAAAAAACCTTATATTGTTTTTTGCCGTGAATGGCTTCAAACGACAATTGGAGAGATGTGGAGACAAGATTTAACTGACGATTTAAAACATCGCAAAGGCGAACCAATTTATTTATTTAAAGGGGATGACGCAAAATGGGCATCAACCGACGTCTTCTTTGCCAATAAAAAGGTTTGTATAACCGATGGACCATTTTTATTTAAAAATTCCCATCATAAAGCTCTTTTGTGGTCAACATTTGTTGATTATAAGAATTATGGTTTTGGTTATGCTTTATTTGATGACAAAGTGAATAAATGCATTCAATCTAAAACAGCTTTCCCAATTGCTAATGCTGGTCATTGCATGGTTTTTAAAACATTTGAAGGCAATGATAAGATCACCTTCCATATAAACGAACAAGCTGGCAATGAAAGAGCTAAAATTATGTCAATTAATTTTACAGATAAAGGAGAATTAGCGATACATGAATAAAGCTTTTTGTTCTCTATTGCTTGTATCGACATGTTTATTTATGACTACTTCATGTTCTAATGATACTTCCTCGAAAAATGCTTCTACTTCGAAAGAAGAAGATAATAAAGCACAAGTTATTATTCTATTAGGCCAATCCAACATGGAAGGCCATACGTATTCGCAATATCTAACAAAAACCGTTCCGGATAAAGCGCAAGAATACGCAGATGGCTACGATAACGTGAATATATCTTTTCATAATTCTGGTGATTATACGTCAAATAGCCAATTCACTAAAGTAAAATTAGGAGAAGGAAAAACCATAAATCATTTTGGCCCGGAAGTAGGCATTGCTGAGAAGATGGTTGATGCTAACAAAAATAATGTTTATTTAATTAAGTATGCATGTGGGAGCACATCTCTATCAGGACATTGGATTTCCCCCTCAAGCCGTAACGGCACAAGCGGAGGAGTAATGTATGAAGGCGCAGTAAAATATATTCTAAGCTCCATTAAAGTTTTAGAGGATATGGATTTATATCCTGAGATAAAAGCTATTTGTTGGATGCAAGGCGAAGACGATTCTAATGGAAGCCAATATAATAATTACTACACTTATACTAAGAATTTTATCCACGATTTACGTGAAGATTTAAAATATTATATGTCTTTAAACGGCATCGGATTTTTGGATGCTGCAATTGCTAATCTTGATATTTGGAAAGAAAATAAGATAATTAATGATGCAAAGAAGAAAAATGCCGAAGAAGATGAATTATCTATTTTTATAGATACTAATGCAGCAGGATTAAAAACCAATTTTGAACCTGTTGGAGCAATTGATATATATCATTATGATTCGGATTCAATGATTAAATTAGGGCATTTATTCGCTGATGAATTATTAAAGAAATTTATTGATTAAAAATGACCAAGAAAAACGTTTCCTTAAAAGATATTGCAAATAGTTTAAATTTATCAGTTGATGCGGTGAGCAAAGCATTGAGAGACTCTGACCAAATAGGTGATAAAACAAAACAATTAGTTAAACAAAAAGCAAAAGAGATGGGCTATGTAAAAAACTCTTCCGCTTTAGCGTTAAAGACAGGTAAATCAAATAACATCCTTATTTATATTAACTCTCTTTATAACCAATATTTTTCGATTATGTCGACAGAATTAATTAAAGAAATCGAAAAGAATGGTTATACAAGCACGATATGTTTTACAAATAGCTATTTTTTAAAGATGAACAATTTAAATATCAGCGAAGTTAACCGCTGTCTTGCCATTATTTCTCTTGTTGAACCAACTGATGAAGTCGTGGACTATCTAGAGGAGAATAAAATAGCCTTTTATCTAATTGGTATTAAACCTCATCAAGATTACCCTAATTATGCTATTACCGATGACTATGATGGAGGACATAAAGTAGGGGAATATTTTGCTTGTTCCTCCTTTAAAAAGGCTGCTTATGTGACCAATTCTCCTTCAGAGACATCCTTTAGACGTAGAAAAGGTTTCGTGGATGCTATTTCGTCATTGTGCAATAAAGAATACAAATCCTATCCTTTAGAAGAAAATGAAAAAAATATTGAACAGCTTGTTGATACGATTGCAGAAAATAAAATTGATTTTGTCTTCTGCTTCTCGGATTACTTAGGATTTATTATCCGCACTTTGTTGCATAAGAAATATCGCAATTACGATACTGTCATATTTGGTTTTGATAACATCGGAAAATATATTGAAACGTTTGATCCAATTAATTCGGTTGCTAGTGATGTAGAAGAAATATCAAAAGATGTAATTGAACATATTGTTGCCTCAAGCAATAATAAAAAAACGGATAAATTTGTAAAAACTTATCCGGTTAAATTAATTTTAAGAAATTAGTTTTATTTAAATAAGTTTATTAAGGTTTTTATTTATGGGTATTTCTAAATTATCAACAAGCATTGAAAATTATCGTTCTTTTTCTTTTATAACAATTAAAAATAATGATTTAGAGGTTATATTATCTAATTTAGGAGCTTCTATTTATTCAATTAAATTTCATGATGAATTAATGACGTTAACACCATCTAATAAAGATGATTTCTTACATGAGAATATATATCACGGGAAGACTATTGGTAGAGTTGCTAATCGCATTAAAGGTAATATCGTTGAAATTGCTAACCATAAATACGCATTAGCGAATAACGAAGGTGCTAACACTCTTCATGGAGGATTAAATGCTTTAAGCAGCCAAAAATTTAATTACGTTATTAGAAAAAATAAGAAAAGCATTAAAGTAACATTTCATTATTTAGATAAAGAAAAAGATATCGGTTTTCCAGGTAATTTAGATGTTTATGTCACATATTTATTAACCGATAGTTATTTAAAGATTTCTTTTAAAGCAAGTGTTGATAAATTGTCAATGTGCTCATTAACTAACCATGCTTTTTATACCTTAGGAAGTAATTCTCTTAAGGAATTAAAATTATGCATTAAAAGTCATAAATGTCTTAATCCTAATCCAGATGACTTATTGCCATTAGATATTAAAGAAGTGGATAAAGTTATGGATTTTACTTCTTTAAGAAGAATAAATAAATTTATTAAAGATCCTTATTTAATTAATTCTAAAACTAAAGGCTATGATCATTATTATTATTTCGATGATGTAAATTTAAAAACCGCTCAAATTAAATTAGTGAACAAGAAATATAAAATGAGCGTTTATACCGATTTCCCTGGCGTACAAATTTATAGTGATAATTATAAGACAAGAGAAGCATTTACGCAGTCTAATAAATTGTTGCATCGAGCGATTGCAATCGAACCCAGTCAATCGCAAAAAGAGTTTCATTATTTAGATAAAGACGAAACTTATAATCACTTTATTAAATTAGTGTTTAAACAAAAATAAAAGTGCCATCGAGCACTTTATTTTTCTATATGAGCGCCTAATGAAGGAATGAACACTTCAACGATTTGATCATCGTTATAATATTCTTTCATTCCATTAATAAATGACTCTTTTTCTTCTATAGGAACAAAATTAATCGTTGTTCCAACAAGGCCTCCGCCCATAACGCGAGCGGCGCCTCTTTTTAAGAAAAGATTCGCGCGATTAGTAGCCTCTAATGGACTTCCTTTATACTGATTAGGAATCATGACATTTTTTAATAGTCTTTCTTGTGATAGTTCACCTTCTTTAATTATTTCTAAGAAGGAATCAAGATTATGCTCTTTAATAGCCTTATAAGCTCTATCTACGCGTTTAACTTCATCAAAATAATGACGAGCTCTTAATTTGGCTCTTTCTGATACTTTGCTCCAATCAGCATTAGATAAAGCATCCACAAATACTTTTTCATCTACATCGGATAAAACTTCTTTATTAAACATAGATTTTGCTACATCTTTCATGTCGTTAGGCATTTCACTATATAAGTCGCTTAAAAGAGCGTGGCTTGCTCCGGGATTAATTAAAATAATTGATATCGGCCAGTCAGTTGGAAAAGCGATTGGCTCAACGATTGGGTTATTGATGTCTTTAAAATCTAGATAGGCAACGCCTCCGTAGGCGCTTCCGCATTGATCAAGAAGACCGCTAGCTTTACCAAAATAGATGTTTTCCGCAAATTGGCCAGCTTTTGCCAGGTTAATTTTGCTAATTTTATCCTCGTTATATAAATAATTGATAGCTTCAGCGATAAATAATTCATAGGCTGCACTAGAAGAGACGCCGGCACCGGGAAAGATGTCGCTTACAAGTGTTGCCTTAAAGCCACCAACTTTATAGCCCATCTTTTTTAAGGCGTATAAGACGCCACGAGTTAATGATTTTGTGCTATAGCCATCATCCTTATTAAATTCTAAATCTTCGCTAGAAAAAGAAAATGTATCATAACCATCGCTATGAATTGAGACTAATGAATCTGCTTTTTTGATATATCCTCTTATACCAAGAGAACAAGTAGCAACAAGACATTTTCCGTGTTGATGGTCGGTGTGATTACCAATTATTTCTAATCTTCCATAAGATATTTCTTTAATGGATGGTTTTTCATTAAAAGTATCAATAAATAACTTCTCTGCTTTTAAGAAAACTTCTTTATCTCTCATAAAACGCCTCTAATAAATTTAATTAAGGATTCTTGCCCTTTGGCTGTGTTTTTATAAACAGCAACATTTAACAATATGTTACGGCACACATTATTGATGTATTCCTTGCTTGATAGATGTTTTTCTCTCATTTCATCAATCATGCCTTTAAATATATCTAAATCAGGATATATCTTAAGATATTCATCTTCCTTATATCCTTTAGCTATTACATTTTCCACTTCCGCGCATTGACGTTTAAGTCGGGCTGGAAGAATGAATAAACCTGAAGCTTCAATTAAACCAATGCCTTCTTTTTTGATGTGGTAGTATTCAGGATGAGCGTGAAAGATGCCGTCAGGATATTCTTTATCGCATCTATTATTTCTTAAGATAATAGTGAGTTCATAATCATCACCATTTTTTCTTAATAACGGTGTTACTGCATTATGTCTTCCGTCTTTATCATTCGCGATAATATTGTTTTCGATGTCATCAAAATGTAACCACGTATTTAAGATTTTGATTGCAATAGCTAAAATTTCTTCTCTATCTTTGCCTTTTAATCTAATCGCTGTGTTATAGAAATCGACGATGGAGATTTTGGTGTTTTTATAACTGCTATCGAATACGAATCTATCTTTTGCGACTAATAAAGGTAAAAGGTGTTCACCGCCTTGGAAATGTTCATGATTTAAGATTGAACCCCCAACAATAGGAAGATCGCTATTGCTGCCGATGAAGTAATGAGGGAATTGATCAACAAAATCGAATAAGCATCTTAATGTCCAAGGAGATATTTGCATTGGAACGTGATCTTTATAGAAGAGAATGCAGTGCTCGTTATAATAGACATATGGCGAATATTGGAAATACCAAGTGTCATTATCAAGTGTAAGAGGAATAGTTCTAATATTTTCTCTTGCAGGATGATGATCATTTCCTTCAAAGCCGATATTTTCTTTACAAAGCAAACATTTTGGATAGGCTGAAGTGGTTGAAGGTTTTAATAACTTAGCAATATCTTTATTGTTCTTTTCAGGCTTAGATAAATTGATTGATATTTCAATATCTGAACCATCGCTAAATTTAGCAAGCCACCATTCATTTTTGTCTACCTTGCTTTTAGCAATATAGTCATTTGCGATTGATAAATTATATAAATAAGAAGTTGCATCTTCTTTTTTATTTTTATATTTGTCAAAGAAGGTAGAAATAACTTCGCTTGGACGAGGGGTAAGAATTCCCATAACATATGTTGCTTTTCTACTCGCTTCGCCCTCTTCAATGCCTTCATTTATGAAATAAGAAGTGATTGAATTAACTATTTCATCAGGCACTTTTAATTCATCAATATGCTTTGTGTCGATTTCCCCTTCAAAGGGAGCAACTTGGTTAAAATAAGATAAAAGAAGATTTGTAAAATAAGTTATATCTTCTTCTTTTAGTCCTAAATGTTTATAAGCGTAATAAACGGCTTCTTTAATTGTTTTTGTAATCATAATTTCTTCTCTATTGGCTTAATTATAAATTTTATCGTTTATCTTTTCTACTTATAAATTAAGAGAATATTTATTTTATAAATAGTTCTTACAAGAAATCCGATTTTTCTTTGTTATAATCACCATTAACGATTAGATTTTTAGTTATTTAAAATAGGGCACATAATGGCTTGCTTATTAAATGAATAGAAATTCATATTGAATAGAGAATATTTGCTTTAGACATATAATGCCAATTCGTCAAAAGGTTATCGCTTCAAGAAACTTGTTTTTTTGCAAATTTGGCCATTTGAGAAACCTCAATTTTTGCAAATATGAGCAATATGAAAACCTCAATTTTTGCAAATATGAGCCATATGAAAACCTCAATTTTTGCAAATTGTCTTTAACATTTAATATCTTTAATATAAAATTAAAGCAGAGGTTTCACCTATGTTTAAAAGAAAAATATATGATGAATTATTAAAATGGAAACGTGAATCTAATGGTTCATCAGCGCTTCTTATTGAAGGTGCTAGACGAGTGGGCAAGACTACTGTCGCTATTGAATTGGGAAAAAATGAATACTCAAAATTTCATGTCATTGATTTTTCGATTGTGTCCGAAGATTTTAAAAAGAACTTTGATAATCTTATGAACATCGATAATTTTTTCTCCAAACTGTTTTTGGATTTAGGCATACCGCATTTACCACGAGGCAGTTTATTTATTTTTGATGAAATTCAGTTCTGCCCAAAAGCTAGACAAGCGATAAAAACTTTAGTAGCAGATGGTAGATATCATTACATTGAAACAGGGTCACTTATTTCAATTAAAGAAAATATAGTTAATATTTTGATTCCTTCGGAAGAAGAATCTATTCAAATGTATCCTCTAGATTATGAAGAATTTTTATGGGCTATTGGGGCTGATTTTGAGGCTGATATGCTTAAGGATTTTTTTGCTAAACGGAAACCAATTGATCAATTAACTCATAGAATATTAATGCGTAATTTCAGATTATATTTAGCCCTAGGCGGCATGCCAAAAGTTGTATCCAAATATTTGGAGAATCACGATTTTTATGATGCTGAAAAAGAAAAGAAAAAAATTATTAGTCTTTATGAAGATGATCTTAGAAAAATTGATAATCAATATGGGACGATTTGCTATATGGTTTGGAGGCAAATGCCCAATATGCTATCGAAGCATTCATCGAGATTTATAGTTTCATCCACGAACGAAAGAGCGGATTCAGTTTTATTTCAAAATACATTAGATAAATTAACTGAATCTAAAATGGTGATACCAGTTTATAAATGTTCAGATCCCAGCGGTGGATTTGCATTAAGTAAAGATGAAACTAAGTTCAAGTTATATTTTAATGATGTCGGTTTGTTTGTTTCTTTAATTTATTCAAGCAGTAGCGATGATGTCCGTAGTATATACCAGAAGATTATCTTAGACAATTTAAGCTTAAATCTTGGAATGCTATTTGAGAATTACGCTGCTGAGACTCTAACATCTATAGGCTTTGAACCATTTTATTATTCTTGGAAAAGCGAAGTTAATGGAAAAATTAAAAATTATGAAATTGATTTCTTAATTAGTATAGGTGGCAAAACGATTCCTCTAGAGGTTAAATCGAAAAGTGCTTCATCTCTTGCCTCGTTGACTGAATTTAAAAAGAAATTCGGCAAAACCATTGGCGAAAAATACATTGTTAAACCTAAACCATTAAGCTATGGCGATAATCTTACCAATTTACCTTCGTATATGCTTTTTGCTTTGAAAAAATAATGAAGTAGATTTATAAATCAAAAATATAACAATTATCTTTATAACAATGTTAGATTTTTGAACTTGCGAATTGTGTCTCCTTGTTTTTAAAAAGCAAATTGCTAGTCAAAAAATGTAGTAGATGCTATTATTCACTTCGATCTTTATGAAAGTTAAAAATAACATATACGTATTAACCTTAAGCGGACTAATCCTCGCTTTAATGCTCATCTTTGGCTTTACTCCATTAGGCAATATAAAGATGTTTGGCTTTTCGATAACGCTTATGGGAATACCGGTTGCTATTATTGCCTGCGCTTTTGGACCATATTTTGGAGTCATCGCTGGTTTCATCTGGGGAAGTATTTCTCTTATTCAAGCTTTTACGGGAATGGATAGCATCGCGACACTTTTATTATCTAGCGATATTGAACCGGCGATTAAGTTCGGTGGTTTAATCGCTTTATGTTATTCACGAGTTATCGTTGGCTTTTTAACAGGTTTAATTTATGATGCGATTAGACTTGTTGATAAAAAGGGCATTCTCTCTTCTTTTATTTCTTGCGCCTCTTTATCGATACTTAACACTTTTATCTTTATGAGTATCTTCACTCTCTTCTTTTATAAAAGTGATGTCATACAAAATCTATGTCTATCCTATAATCTAGATCCTAATAACGCCTTCTTATTCATATGTGGTTTTGTCGGAGTAAATTTCTTCGTGGAAGTGGGTTCCACTCTTGTTATTGGAGGAGTGGCATCTATGCTTATAATTCGTTCATTAGAGAAGATGAATTATCATTCTCCATTGCCTCATTTATTCATTAAAAAAGAGTAATAGAGTTGATGAAATCTAATTGATTTAAAGTTAATTTTCAAAAATACTGATTTTATCGAAACTTTTTATTTTGCAAGACAAAACTCGCTTGAAAAAAGTGCAGAACATGACTAAAACTCGCTTGAAAAAAGTGCAGAACATAGCAAAAACTCCCTTGAAAAAAGTGCACAGTCAACTTCATTCGATATTCTTTTCGTATAATCTTTTGGAAGAATAATTTATTTTTTGGAAGATTAATTAAAATTTTGGAAGAATAATTGATTTTTTAGAAGATTATTTTATAATGTTAATAGTGGGAGGCTACCTATATGCAAGAAAATGAAAAATATTTGAAATCATTGAAAGAAGGAACTCAAGTAGAATTGAAGGAATCGAGTAGAAAAATACCAAGTAGTTTATTTGAGACCTACTCTTCTTTTTCTAATACTAGCGGTGGAGTTATTTATTTAGGAATTAAAGAAGGCAAAACCAATACAATAACGGGATTAGCTAATCCAGATGAGCAAAGAAAAGTTTTAATTTCTACGCTTCATTCGCAAAATAAAGTGAGCTATTGCTCATTAAAAGATGATGACATTCAAATTCTTGATGTTGATGGTAAAAAAATAATACGTTTTGTTGTTAAAGAAGCTCCTCGTGAAGCTAAACCAGTTTATATTGATAACAATTTATCTAAATCTTACATCCGAATTGGTGATGGTGATTTCTTAATGAGTCTTAACGATATTGCTGCGCTTTTAGAAAAACAAAAAGGTGTCGATTTTGATATGCTACCAAATCATCTTAATCTCGATGAAGCAAATTTAGATCAAGGTTCATTAAAGAATTTTCGCAAAGCCTTTAATGATGCAAATCCTAACAATACTTTCAAAGATTTAAATGACCATGATTTTCTTATGCGCATCGGGGCGATGAGTAAAAATAACGGAAAAGATGTACTAAAAAACGGAGCTATATTATTTTTTGGCTACATAAGCGATATTATCCAGATTTGCCCAAATTATTTTTTGGATTATCAAGAAAACTTAACTAACTCAACTAGATGGGACCGCCGCATTGTTAGCGATGACTATAACTATAATTGCAATATATTTAATTTCTTTTTATTAGTTAAAGAATCAATCGTTAAGAATTTACCAAATCCATTCAAGACGGATGGAATTACAAACATCAATGGAGCGGATATTCAACGTTCGGTCATTGAAGGTGTTGTAAACGCCATCACTAATTGCGATTACTCAATGTTGCCGGGTGTTGTTATTAAGAAAAAATATGATGGTATCACTATTATTAATTCTGGAGACATTCCGGTTGGACTTGAACAAGCCGTTACTGGAGGAATAACAAATCCGTTAAACAAAAACATTATGAATTATTTCCGATTGCTACAAGTTTCTGATAGAGCGGGCACTGGTGTGCCAAGCATCTTTGAAGTTTTTAAATCTTATGGATTTATTACACCTAGTTTAACGGTTAACAATTTCCCTAGAAGAACAACTCTTGCTTTAAGGTTTACCAAATTGAATAAAAATACCCCTCATTATGAAGAAAAATTGAAAATATTATCGTATTTAACTTCTCACGAAGATGGCGCATCAAGCAAAGATATAGCGAATTTGGTTGAGATGAATAATTCTTCAGTGAACATAATTATCAATGAATTATTACTTCAAAATCTAGTTACAACGAATGGTAAAAAAACGAAAGGCAAACGTTACTACATTATCAAGTAATATTAAAATGATTCGGATTGTTATTTGCTTTAATAATCTTCCTAAAAATTAATAAATTATCCCTTAGAATGCAGTTTTAATTATAAGAATATAAAATTCATTATTATGAAAGTTAAACCACATATTAACCGCTAAAGTTCATAATCTTGCTTTTTAAATTTTTAAATATATAATAAAGATGCGATATGAAAATAACTAATTATTTAACGCTCATAGCCAATCTTAAGAATTATCGAATTTCAATTTCTCGTACGCAGAAAGATATTTCGGAACGGACCGGATTATCTTTGCACACAATTGCTAATCTTGAAGGCGGGAAAAATGTATCTAGCTATGCTTTATTTTCTTATATAAAAGCGTTAGGTCTTGAACAAGAATTTATCAATTTTCCTCCAATTGTTGAACTTAGATTTGAGGATTTGCCATTAAATAAAGAAGAACGAAAAAGAGTTCGACATAAAAAGAGAATTATTGAGTGGAAGGAGGACAAACTATGAATGTTAAGGTTTATCTTTGGGGCGAATTAGTGGGCACTCTTCGCTATAGTGAAAAAAGAGACGAGTCTTTATTTAACTATGATGAAAATTTTATTAAAAAGAATGTTCAAATTTCTCCGATTATAATGCCTTTGTCAAATAAAACATATAATTTTGGTAAACGCATACCATCAAATTTTTCTTTACCTCCTTTGCTTCGCGATTCTTTACCAGACAGCTATGGCAATAAGCTTATAAATGTTTACCTAGCTTCCATTGGAAGAAAAGAGAATTCGTTGAACCCTGCGGAAAGATTATGTTATGAAGGAACCAGAGGAATGGGAGCATTAGAATATTTCCCAGAAACTTATCACGCTTCTAATGAGATAAACATTGATATTGAAAAGCTTGTAACATTATCTTCTGAAGTTCTAAGCGAAAAAAGGTCATTTAAAACTGATGATATTCTTGAACTAATAAATGTCTCTACCTCTGCTGGAGGACAAAGAGCCAAAGCCATTGTCCAATATAATTTTTCAACTAACGAATTCCGCAGCGGTCAAGTAGAAGTATCTCCTGGTTTTGATTATTACCTTTTGAAATTCGATATTCTTGATGGCGAATATTTTTATACACGTATTGAATATGCATATTATTTGATGTGCTTAGATTGCCATATAAATATTTCCCCTTCTTATTTATTAGAAGTTAATAATAAATATCATTTTTTAACCAAACGATTTGACCGAAAAATTGTTAATGGAAAAGCAGAGAAACTTCATATGCAGACGCTTGCCTCATTATTAAATCTTGATTATGAAAAGCCTGGTTCATTTTCTTATGAAGAATTAAACGATTTGTTTGATGCGTTAAATATTTCGATCGACAAAGAAGAAATGTATCGAAGAATTATCTTCAATGTAATTGGTCGTAATCAAGATGATCACGTCAAAAATATTTCCTTTTTAATGGATAAAAATGGACTTTGGCGTCTTTCACCAGCTTACGACATGAGCTATGCCTATAATGAAGATGGCATTTATTGCAAAGCCCATCAGATTCTTATTAACGGAAAAGATAAAGATATTGCTTTAGAAGATTTAATTTCCTTAGGTGATTCTTTTAATTTAAAAAGAGAAAAATGTATATCGCTTATTAAAGATACTGAAAATGTCTTTAAAAACTTTAGCAAGTACGCATCACTTTCTAAACTAAGTAAAAAAGAAGCAGAAAGAATTTCAAAAGATTTCATTTTTTTCTTAAATCGATAAATTGCATATTAATTCATTTAAATAATTAATTCTTTTAACTGTTTTTTGAAATGAATGTTTCTTTTAGTTATCTAATAATCTATTCTGAACAGTTTCTTTAGCGGCTTTATATTCCTTTATAAATGCTGGATGACCACGACAATCGTTAAGCAATGCAACTAAGTCAGTTTTTATCATATGCAAGTCACTATTTAAAATTTCTAAATCAACTAAAAGTGAGGCTGCCTTAAAATAGGAACCCCGATATGTGTTAAAAACAATGCTCTCAATTCTTTTGATGCTCATTTTTTCAATCGCTGATATTGTTTTTTCTTGATTAAAAACAACTTTATTCATTTTCTTTAAATAAATATCGAAATACTCTTCGCTCATAGAAGTTTCGCCATAAATATCGTTTATAAAAGTAATTCTTAAGTTCTCTTCAAAGAAAGGTTTGCTATTTTTAGCAACCAAATATTTAAGCAATGTTAAAATAGCATTTAATGGCGTATAACTCCAACCAAGTGATTGTTCATTAACTAGATTCTTTAGAATATCTTCGTTGATAATTCCTAAAAACGGATATATGTAATGTTTTTTCTTCTTGCCTTTACTTAGTTTGTATATTTCTTCACAATCAATCTCATCTGATAAAGCAACAATATAAACCAACTTTAAAATGGTTTGTTCCATTGAATATGATGCTTTTAAATAATGTAGTGCGATATCTTCTTTTTTTAAATTTAGTGCAGAGTTGAATATTAAATCGGCTAACTTTTTCGCGTAATAGTTTTCTCGATCATTAGTAAAAAAGAGCTGTCCATATTTTATTATGATGTCGTTGCCTCTTTCTTCTAATGCACTCACAACCTCATTGCATTTGCCGATTTCATGATAGATTTTCTCTAAAAGAGGTGATATATCAATCGCAAGATCTTTTATGCTTGAAAAATAAGTTGAATAAGTTTCTTCGCTATTTTTTATTTCTAGAAAAATAGCAAATAAAAATTCAATAAAATCTTTTTCAGCTAATTTTAAAATATTATCAATATCAGCAAAGTCGAAATTAGTCTCATGAGCGTATTCATTAATCAATTTAGCAACTCCTTTTGCTGGATTTTTACTATGAAGCGCGATTATAAGCTCTTTATTAGCGAGTGCTCTAATTGAAAAGTTATAAGGAAATTCATTAAAGCATTCTATAAATGTATAAAAGTCATAATCTTCAAAATCATCTATATTTGTTTCATCTTTTAAAATTTCATCATCTTCTAAATCGTATTCATAAGCTATAGTTATCTCTTTTAATAAAGAAATTATGGTTTTAGCTTTTTTATAAGAATGATTTTCGATTAATTTTTCAATTAAGGCATATGATCTATTTATTAATATGAGAAATGAATTATCTTCCGCGACTACGCCGTTGTCATCGGAATATGAAAATTGACGAGTAACAACAACTTGTTTTCTTTTTAATAAATCCTTTTCAACTATTGAAAATATTTCTTCGTTTTCTTCATCGTCTATCTTTTTTATTTCTTTTTCTAAGACTTCATCTAACGGAATAAACTTTTCTAATAATTTTCTCGAATACACTAAATCGATATCATGGTTTATGATTTCTTTTATTGAGTTAACTAATTTCTTATCATCGAGACTATTTATACTTCTCTTTAATGAAAGTTTTCTTTTATCTTCACTGTTCATAATTAAAACCACTTTCTTAAATCGAAAAATTCTTCATCCCATTCTTGAGAATACGCCCAATCTCGCTGTCTTGTAGGTGAAAGAATTCCTAATGGAGTAAAACCCTTGAATTCTCTTATCGGTTCATAATATTTGTTGTCTAGAAAAACTGATTTAGAACTTTCATGAAGTACTTCTTTTAAATTGAATAAGCTATATAAGAAATCACAATATCCTAGAACGCCTCCAACATCTTCCACTAAGTTGAGCCCGTCATAGTTAACCATCAAAGGTATTTTTTTCTTTAAGACAACTTCTTCATCTTCTTTTTTAACATCATCGCTAATTTCTATGCAAAACTCCCATCCGTCGCCAGGATCATAGCTATATTTAATTTTTTTAAAGCTTAAAAATATATCCTCGACAGTGAGAGTGTCGAGCAACTCTTTTGGATTATTTTCGAATAAAAAATGTAGTTGATCTAAAGAGAAGTCGTTTAAAGTCCCAGTACAATTTTCATCTACGTCTCCGCGTGTCCAATATTTTAAAGGTATTATTTGCCTAAGTGAGAATTCACCTTTTCCAAATTCAGTTGCAATAAATTTATCACCGACGTCATTTAAATATGTCTCAAAATCACTTTTTGAATCTTCACTAGTTTTATACAATCCTTTATATATGCATGGAGAAGTATATTTTCTTTTTCGCCAGTTTAAAAAACTTCCTTTTTGGTAATCATCGCACCAGAAGTCGCTATTAAGATCCCTTGTAGGAGATTTGAAATATATGCCTATATTACTTCTCCATATACTAGTTTGATTTTGTGTCAATTTATTAAAGTCTTCGTCGAATAATTCAAAACTATGAAGATGACAATTTAAAAAACCAAAAGCGCATTCTAGTGCATAATGTAGCGACCATAATGGCATATCTTTTTCTACGATAAAAGTGCGAGATATATCGCCCGAGCTACTTCGCCCTAATGCTTTAAATAGTTCTTTTACATCATTATCATTATTAATCAATTTAGCGGTTATTTTGTAACATTTGTTGTTCATGCTTTTTTCCTTCCTTCATTAAATTTTTATTTCGCTTTATTGCACGCAATTCTTTAATCCTAAAGCGTTCGCTTCTTAAAGCTTGCTTTGAACGTTCTTTTCTATGATAAATTCCTTTGTTATAAGCTACGTTATCATTGAAAGTTGATGAAGAGATTTTTAATAAGATGCAAATTTGATTTTTACTTTTCCCTTCTTGCAAGAGCCTTTCAATATTGCCTATTAAAGGGGAATCAATAAATCCTTCGCTTATTAAAATCTTACGAACTTTACTTCGACTAATCTGATGCATTTTACTAGTTTTTAAAACATTGAGATTATCTTTATAGCTAGCAATTACTTGTTGGATTATTTTTTCCATATTTAAATGATATTTGATGAGTTCCCCATTTTTCAATAGCACCGTTTCAAAACGGCAATCCTTTATTTCGATAATCGTCGTAAATTTACTTCGAAATCGCGGTTTATTTAATACCTTTACATTAAAATGTAAAAGATACATCCAAATAAAAAAGGCAATACACTTCTTATTTGGATGAATACCAATTTAAAGTTTGGGATTCATCAGATTTAGTGATTGATTTTTACGCTTATTCAAGAAAAATATAGCTTTTATATTGAAGATAACACTTTATTTAAATTTGTATTTTCCTTTTCCCCGCCCCTTGATTGGTTCAACTATTTCTAATTTAACTAAGTAATTAATGTAATTTGTGCCAGAAGCATCTGATACATCTAAATAATCTACCAGTTCTTTTCTACTAAAGATATCGTTGAAAAATTGATTGTAAATTTTTAATAAAGCCTTCTTCAATGTAGTTGAGTAAGTTGAGTTATTTATGATGTCTATCGTATCGATAGTGTTAATTTTAACTTTGACTCCAATGTCTAAATTTTTACTTTCAATGTCTAAATTTTTACTTTCAATGTCTAAATTTTTACTTTCAATGTCTAAATTTTTACTTTCAATGTCTAAATTTTTACTTTCAATGTCTAAATTTTTACTTTCAATGTCTAAATTTTTACTTTCAATGTCTAAATTTTTACTTTCAATGTCTAAATTTTTACTTTCAATGTCTAAATTTTTACTTTCAATGTCTAAATT
>CAVKNZ010000004.1:0-64369 GCA_963657885.1 Bacteroidaceae bacterium | reverse complement strand
ACAAAAACATTATATCACTAAGTCAATTTACCAACTTTTTTCTTTACTGCTAGAAAAAAAGTACGATTTTTTCGTCACCTTTCTCATATAGGACTATAATAGGCAACGTTTGTCGAAAAGAAGGTTTTTTATGAACAGTAAAGACATGAGTAAAGGTAGTCCATTCATCGTAATTCTTCTATTTGCGATTCCAATGATTCTATCGGTCACATTGCAACAACTATACAATTTAGCGGATAATTTTATCGCTGGTCACTTCATCAACTCTATCGATTCGTTTAATGCGGTTGGTATCATCTATCCTATCACCGTTATTTTTTTAGATATTGCTGTTGGCTTTGGCGTTGGCTGCGGGGTTATAAGCGCGAAATATTTCGGAGCGAAAGATTATATTTCCTTAAAGAAAGCCGCGCGAGTTGGACTAATTTCTACTCTTATATTAGGCTTAATTACTACAGTTATTGGTTTTGCTATCATCTATCCCTTATTAAAAGCGATGATTGATACATCGCTAAATGATGACTGCTTTAATGAAGCTCTTTTTTATATGCTCATCTACATTGCTGGCATCATTTTCTTATTTATATATAACTATTCGATGTACATGTTTCAGTCTTTTGGTAATTCTAAGACACCTTTATATTTCCTTATCTTTTCAACCTTATTAAATGTTGGCCTCGATTTATTATTTGTCATGCCTTTTAAACTTAATAGCGCTGGATTAGCGTTAGGCACGATCATTTCAGAAGCCATCGCGGCGATATTATCGTTATTAGTTTTATTTAAAAGCATCGATAAGATGGATGAAAAGAAGGTAAAAGGATTTGATAAAAATATCTTTAAAGAAATCGTTTCAGTCTCGATTCCAAGCATTCTTCAAGGCTTATTTATCTCGATTGGTGGTGTTTTAATCACGACTATTTTAACTAATGTTGGTGGCAATAATGTTGCTGGCGGTTATAGCGCAGCTTATAAGATTTGCTATATCGCAATTAACATTTTTACTGTCTTATGCAATGCGTTAACAAACTTTGTTTCCCAAAATGTGGGAGCTAAAAAGTATAATCGCATCATGCAAGGCTATTTTTCAACGCTTATTATAAGTGCGATTTTCTGTGCGATTGCGACAGCTATAATTTTGCCTTTCCGCGAATTTTGGGTGAATTTATTTCTAACTAGCGAAAATAACGATGAGACAATTGAAATTGTTAATTCAGGGACTTTATTTATTTCTTCTATCGTTCCTTTCTTCATCTTCATGGTCATCAAAATACCTTTAGATGGCGTGCTTAAAGGATCGATGGATATGTTTGGTTTCACTTTAGGAACATCTGTTGATTTAGTAGTGCGCGTACTAGCAGCGCTAATTTTAGGTCACTTTTTTGGCTATCAAGGAGTTTACTTTGCTTGGCCTTTAGGCTGGGGTGTTGGGGCCATTATTTCCGTTGTCATGTTTTTCAGCGGCCGTTGGAAAAGAAAATGCAGCTATCCTTGTAAAGAAGATTTACAAATTGTCCAATAATTTATAAATATCAATCTTTTCTCTAATTAATAAATTAATTAATAGCTTTTAACTTAATTACAACAGTTATTGGTGTACCTATATTTTTAGAAAGTTGTAAAGAAGGGAAGCTATTTTTTTAATTTAGA
Source organism: Bacteroidaceae bacterium (assembly GCA_963657885.1). Lineage (GTDB taxonomy): Bacteria > Bacillota_I > Bacilli_A > RFN20 > CAG-826 > Fiminaster. The sequence continues at coordinate 62,719 of CAVKNZ010000004.1, read as the reverse complement.
AAATATTTTAAGGAGTTAAGACATCTCGATTCTGATTTCTTGAAGTATTGTTGGCCTAATCTAAGTTGCGCGAACTTAATAGCATTAGGTCTATTATTTCTATTTTTAATGAATAGAGGAAAGGAATTAAGTATGAAACATTCAAAAATTCTATTTGCATGCGCTGGAATATTGCTTGTTGGCTCTTTAGCTTCATGCGGACCGACAACTAGTGCTTCGGATGATCCGGTAGATCTCAATCCCGAATACACTTATCGTAGTTACACTAGCGCGTTAGCAAAAAACTGGAATCCTCACACCTGGGAAACTAACGCCGATAGTGGCGTCAATGATTATCTTGGTGAAGGCTTTGTTTCTTTAACAGCGAAGGATACGAAAAATGGTATCTATCAATGGGCCTATGATATGGCTGAATCAGTTAAAGATGTCACCAAAGCTAAAAAAGAGGATATAACTAAATACGGAGTTACTCTACCCTTAAATAAAACTACTGGAGAAGTGATGACTGTTGATGAATATATCGCTTCACTTAAGGAAGGTAACGATGGCCAAATTGTTTATCAAATCAAACTTAGAAGTGGTTTAAAATGGGAAGATGGAACAGTGATCAACACTGATTCATTCGTTAAATCATTTGAATATCTATTAGAACCAAATCTACAAAACTATCGCGCGAATTTATATTGTAGCGGTGAAAGCGCTGTTGCGGGAGGCTATAGTCGTTATTATAGCGGTCGACAAACTTTCGTCGATAACTACGATGGCAGTAATCCTATCTATGTTTCTAGCGATAGCGATGTCGAAGTCAAAAATGGCGAATATGTTTTAAAATCCACTGGTTTAGGTGTAAAGATTGCTATCAATCATCAATTAACCTATCTAAGTGGCAATAAGCTCGCTCAATATGCTGCTTATTTTGACGCTGAATTATTCAAAAAACTAACTGCTCAAGTTGATGAAGATGGCTTTGTCAAAGCAACTGTAGAAAACGTCAACACCCTGAAGGAAATATTAAATAAAGCAACTGAATGGGGTGAAAATGAAAATTATTGGGTTGTCTATCTATATTGCGAGAAGAAATTTGAAGAATTCCCATTTGAAAAGGTTGGCTTATATAAAGTTGATGATTTGACATTTAACTATGTCATGGCTACACCTCTAGATTGGTCACAAGCGATGGTCTCTTTTGGCAGTACATGGCTTGTTCATAATGAAAAATACGAAGCTCTTCTTAAAAAGGATAGCGTCCCATGGACAACAACGTATGGAACAAGTAAAGAAACATCTTTCTCTTATGGAGCCTATAGACTAGATTCTTTACAAAAAGAAAAGCAAATGGTTTTCGTCCGCAACGAAAACTGGTGGGGCTATGAAAAAGATGAAAAAGGTAAACTAATTTCCTTCACTAATTTCGAAGTTGATGGCGAAAAGAGAAGACAATACAATGCGACTAAAATCGTCATTGACGTCTTAGATCCAAGCGCGGCAAAGCAATCATTTGAAGCCGGTAAACTAAGTGAATATTCTCCGACGGCAACTGAACTTAGTAGCTACAATAGGTCTGATGCTCTCTATCAAGTTAAAGAAACTTACACGATGTCTTACTTCTTTAACACAAATGAAGATGCTTTAAGAAAAATGGATGAAACTAAAGGCAACAAACATAGTCTTGTCTTAACTAGCACCGAATTCCGTAAAGCTTTCTCTTTAGCTGTTGATAGAAGTGAATTTGTCACTGCAACTGCAGCTTACACGCCAGCTTATTCATTATTAAATGAACTCTATTATTACGATATTTGGAACAATCCAACTTCTGTTTATCGCGATACTGAGCCAGCGATGCAAGCAATTTGTGATCTTTACGGCGTCGAATGGGGTCCAGATAAAGTTTATAAGACTTTAAAAGAAGCTTTTAAATCAATTACTGGCTATAACCTCACCGAAGCGAAGAAACTCATGAAGACAGCATGTGAAGATTTGGTAGCAAAAGGACTATACACCAAAGGCGAACCTATCATCATTAACATTGCTTTATCCGCAGGTGAAATCACGTCTGATTTACAAAACCAAATTTCTTTGATGAATAAATATCTTAATGCCGCAGTTGAAGGAAGTGGTTTTGGCACAGTTGAGCTTAAAGGAGTTGGCAATTTAAAAAATCGTTATCAAGATGTACCAAATGGCGAATACGCGATTGGCTATGGCGCCTGGGGCGGTGCGGCTTTCTATCCATTTAGAAATATGCAAGTCTACTGCGATACTGAACAATATAGCATTAACGAAGCAGCTTGTTGGGCTCCAGGAAGTGAAACTTTAAAGATTTCCTTTGAATATAACGGTGAAAAATTTGAAGACACAATGACTTGGGCAGCCTGGTCAAATGCCTTAGTTGGAACAGGAAAATATGTTGATGCTAGTAACGAAATTAAACTTCGTGTCCTAGCGACAATGGAAAAAGAATTCCTCAACAAGTATTACCGTATTCCGCTTTGTGGATCAACTGCAGCTTTCTTGCTCGGTCGACAAGTTAGCTACTACACAGAAAACTACAACATCATGTACGATTTCGGTGGATTTAGACTCTTAAGCTTCAACTATTCTGATGCTGAATGGGAAAAATATGTCGCTGATCATGGCGGTAAAATCGACTACACCAAAGCAGAATAAATTCTGTTATTAAAACTAATTCAAACGCAACGCGACTACTATTGCGTTGCGTTTGATTGACTATTAAGTCTAGAAAGGAAAGAACAAATGTTCAAATACATCTTAAAGCGTTTACTTTTGATGCTTTTCACCTTCTTTATCATCGTTACGATTTGTTTTTTTCTTATTAGACTTTTGCCTCGGGAAATTCCTAGCGGTATCAACACTGCAGAAACTGAAGCTATTAAAGCCCGTTGGGAAGCGCTTGGCTATAATAAGCCATTGCTTATTCAATATGGCATCTACTTAAAAGGCATATTTACGGAATTTGATTTTGGCACTTCTTGGAAGATTGCTAAGATGACTCCTGCTATCGAAGTGATGTCGGAAAGACTTCTTCCAACTATCATTGTTAACTTATACGCTTTACTATTTTCGATTCCTTTTGGCTTAGCTTTTGGAATCTATGCAGCGATTAAGAAAAATAGATGGCAAGATCATCTAATTTCAACAATGGTCATCCTTTTTGTCAGTGTTCCTTCATACGTTTATGCCTTTTTAGTGCAATACGTATTGTTTTTTCAGCTACGTTTAGTGGATACGCCGGTCATGTATTCGCTTGCCGATGCCGGAGGAAGTTATTTCACGCCGAAGATGTTTTCTTCACTTATCCTTCCGATTTTAGCCCTTTCCTTTGGTGAAATTGCTGGCTTATGCCGCTTCACAAGAGCGGAACTTACCGAAACCTTAACTAGCGACTACATGCTTTTAGCTAGAACTAAAGGTTTAACTCGTTCTCAAGCAACTGTTCGTCACGCGCTTAAAAATGCGATGGTACCAATTCTCCCAATGATTATTTCTTCATTTATTGGCATTCTTGGCGGCTCGCTTATCATTGAAAAGATTTTCTCAATTCCTGGTATCGGACGATTGTATATCGATTCGATAAATCAGCTTGACTACGATGTCTTCATGCTAGATTCGATATTTTACACTCTCATTGGTCTAGTCGCTGGCATTGTGGTGGATATCTCATATGGATTTATTGATCCACGTATTAAGATGGGACAAAAATGATGGCTAAGAAAGATGTGAGTTTACTTAAAGATGATCGCTTTAGCTTTGCTAATGTTGGCGAAGTTATTCACGATCAAAAGCTAGACACGAAACCGCGTGGCTATTTTAAAGACGCCTTGATTCGCTTTAGCAAAAATAAGGCTAGCGTTGTCGCTTCAATTATCATCGGTATCATCATCCTCTTTTCAATTATCGTTCCTTTAGCTACGCCTAGTAGCATCAGAACTTTATTTGTTCCTCAATACGCAAAACTAAGTCCTAGAAATACGGTTTTATATAACTTGGGTGTCAATGGAGGCAAATCCTCCTCATACGATGATCGAAATATGGTTTACTTTGCCTCCATTGGCGTCGCTAGCGAATTTAGCGAAGAAAAGCCAGTTGTGAGCATGAAGGAGGCGCAAGAATCTTATTATTCGCCTATCATCGACTTTACGGTTGGTCAATCTAAGACAAAAAAAGCGAATATTTATAACGCGAATATCGATCAGTATTTAGCGGTGGGCTTTAAAAACATTCAAATTGAACAGCAGGATTTTCAAGTCATTTTAGATTATGAAAAAGAACATGGCTACAAAATTCTTTATCCTCTCATTGATATGGATAATCAATATTACCCATCTCTATTTAAAAATAGCGCGGATGAAGCGAACTATTGGTACAAAGTTAAAGGCCGAGCTGACCCGATTAATGCTGCTGGCAACATTGTCTCTTATAGCGATGATTTAGTGCTTGAACATAACTATTTATTAGATAGCGAAGGAAATTTTGTCTATAAAACGCCTGTTGGTGGAGGTGATGAAAGCACGCATCAACTTAAAGTTAGAGTGCTCTTTTATAACTATTATCGATATCTATATGGAAGAGAGCCAAATTATCTTTTTGGTACAGATTCGCAAGGATATTCGATGATTTATCGCCTTTCTAGCGGAATTCGTTTATCGCTTATCATCGCTGTTTTAGTTAGCGTCATTAACTTTGTTATCGGAGCAATCTATGGAGCGATTGAAGGCTATTATGGTGGGGCAACTGACTTAGTCATGGAACGCATCAGCGATATCTTAGTGCAGGTGCCATTTATTGTCGTGGTAACTTTATTTCAACTGCATTTAGCTCGAAGTGTTGGTTCCTTTGTCTGCCTTTTATTTGCTTATATTTCCACCGGCTGGATTGGTACAGCTAGTAGCGTTAGAACGCAGTTTTACCGTTATAAAAATCAAGAATATGTGTTGGCCGCTCGCACGCTTGGGGCGTCAAATAGGCGCATCATGTGGAAACATATTTTCCCAAATACTTTAGGCACGATCATCACTTCTAGCGCTTTAGTTATTCCTGGAGTTGTCTATTCCGAAAGTATGCTTTCTTATTTAGGCATTATTCAGCTTGGCGGAGCAACTACGACTTCGCTAGGCACTCTTCTTAGCGATGCTTCAACTATCTGGCAAGATTATCCTTCAACGCTTATCTTCCCGGCTCTTGTTTTATCTTTATTAATGATTTGTTTTAACCTTTTTGGCAACGGTTTACGCGATGCCTTTAATCCTCAACTACGTGGGAGCGAAGAATAATTATGGCTATTTTAGATGTTAGACGCTTAAAGATATCCTTTAGGACCAATAACGGAACTGTTAAAGCGGTTCGCGATATTTCCTTTTCCTTACAGAAGGGAAAAACTTTAGCAATTGTCGGAGAATCTGGTTCCGGAAAGTCTGTTACCTCTAGAGCTATCTTAGGGATAAGTGCCGGCAACGCCATTATAGAAAGCGGAGAAATCATCTATGATGGACACGACTTATTAAAATTAAACGAAAAAGATATGTATCACATTCGTGGGGATAAAATCGCGATGATTTTCCAAGATCCATTATCATCCCTTAATCCGATTGTTCGCATTGGTAAGCAAATTACTGAAGCGATGATTCTAAAAAATAAGGCGACAAGAAGAGAAGCAAAACGCGACTTTAAACATATGCTATCAAATTTAAAAATAGCGATGCATGAATGTGCAGTTAACTCATCATTGGATGAAGAAAAAATTGATGATTTAATCGCTACTTTCTATAGTTTCGTTTTGGTGGCTAACAAATTAGAAAACGCTTTTAACGTCGATGTTGAATATCTAGATAATGTTTCTTCGCTTTTAAAAGATACGATTATGAAAGTTGAGCATAACTATAAGGTAGATGTTTCAATGTGCGTTAAATCATCATTAAAGAAACTTGGAAAAATCCGTAATGAATATTTCCTTTTAGGAATTAAAGGCAATATCGAAGAAATATCTTCTTCTTTTAAAGGCATCTTAACTGATTTAAATTCCTTAAAAGCAAATAAAGAAAACAGTAAAACTTTCATAAAAGAGAAAACTCTTCCTTCTTTAAAGCATATCGAAGAAACAATTTCTTCTATTCAAAGTCGGGAAGCCCTAGATTTCTTTAGACTAGGCTATTATCTGCGTTCAAAAGAAGAATCGTTACTAAATTTATCTTCTTTTAAAGAAATCAATAAGGAGACATCAAAATATTTTGATGAACATTATCTTTCGATTTTTTCTAGCTATTCTCGCGCGGCCTTAGAGCATAGTGTATATAAAAGCCTCGAATATAAAAAAGAAGCAGTGAGAATGGCTAAAGATATTCGCTTATATCTAGTGGAAAATGAGCTAGATAAGAAAACTTTTAAAGAATTAGTTAAAGCGTTTAAGCCAATTGTAAAAGCATCAATTGATCCTCTTAAAAGCCAAAAGGACAGCGTTGCCTATATCATTTCCTCTTCCTTATTAGCCAACTGCAACAAGTATTTTGCCTCGATTAAAGCTAATGAAAAAGATGAAGTTCGATACACTCGTCAAATGAATCGATACAACAAAAAGATAGAAAAAGGGAAACAAGTTGACTATAAAGTCGTCCCTCAAAAGATCATCGATTTAGCTGATATTAAAAGCGATATGATTTCTTCATTAGATGCATTGATAACTAAATATGAATCATCAATTAGAAAATTTGATGGTCACAACTATCAAAAATGGGACAAGGTGAGCTATCTACTTGTCGAATATTTAAAAGAAAAAGCGAAAGAAATTGTCTATAAGCTCACCAAGACCGCAGCTAAAGAGAAAGCCATTAAACTCATGGAAGAAGTGTCAATTCCCGAAGCGAGAAGTAGATTCCGTCAATATCCATTTGAATTTTCCGGCGGAATGAGACAAAGAATTGTCATTGCTATCGCCTTATCCGCGGAGCCAGAAATTTTAATTTGCGATGAGCCAACAACCGCCTTAGATGTGACCATTCAATCGCAGATTCTTGAACTTATTAATGAGCTAAAAGCTAAGAGAAATTTATCGATTATTTTCATCACCCACGATTTAGGAGTTGTTGCTAATATGGCCGATGATATCGCGGTTATGTACGCGGGTAAGATTGTTGAATATGGCACGAGTAGCGACATCTTTTATTCGCCTGCTCATCCTTATACTTGGGCTTTACTTTCTTCGATGCCTGATTTAGACACAAAAGACAAACTTGAAGCTATTCCTGGAACTCCGCCGAACATGATTTATCCTCCAAAAGGTGATGCCTTTGCTGCAAGAAATAAATACGCCTTGAAGATTGACTATGAGGAAGAACCGCCGATGTTTAAGATTTCTGAGTCGCACTACGCGGCTACGTGGCTACTTGATCCTAGAGCCCCGAAAGTTGATTTACCAAAAGCAATAAAAGAACGAATAAACCGCATGAAAAGAAGTGAGACGGGAGCTAAATAGATATGAATAAAGATAATAAAAAAGAAGTTTTACTTTCCGTTAGGCATCTTTGCCAATACTTTTCCTTGAAGCGAAAAGACTTTAAAGCGGTCGATGATGTAAGCTTTGATGTCTATAAAGGCGAAGTCTTTGGTCTTGTCGGGGAATCGGGATGTGGAAAGACAACTACCGGAAGATCAATTATTAAAATATATAACATCACTTCTGGTGACATCATCTTTAAAGGTGTCCGCATCGGCGCGGGCATTAGATCGTATCAAAATGAAATTAGAAAACTCAGAAAAGAAAATAGAAGACTTACTTCTGAAATCTTAAAAGAAGATAACGAAGCTAAAAAAGCAAGTTTTGAAAAAGAAAAACTTCTTAATTTAGAAAAGATTGCTAAACAAAAAGAAGAAATCCTAAAAGCGCGTCACGATCAAAAATATTGCGATAAAGACTTTGCTAATTTAAAAGCAAAAGAAGTTAGTGAAAAATATGATCCTATGCTTAAAAAAGCAGAAAAGAAGGCTTTAGCGGAGCCTAATGAAGACAATTTAAAAGCTTTAAAAGCGTTAAAAAAAGAATATAGAAATGAACTTCATTTAGCTAAGAAGTCAAAAATAGTGACTTCCATCCAGATGATTTTCCAAGACCCAATTGGCTCACTTAATCCGAGAATGACAGTTGAAGAAATCATCTCTGAAGGACTTATTGTCAAAGGCGTTAAAGGGAAAAAGCATATTCAAGAAGAAGTTTATAAAATGCTTGATATGGTGGGACTATTAAAAGAGCATGCAAGTCGATATCCGCATGAATTTAGCGGTGGTCAACGTCAACGCATCGGCATTGCTAGAAGCATCATCATGCAACCGGATATGATTATTGCTGATGAACCAGTAAGTGCCTTAGATGTTTCTATTCAAGCTCAAGTGATCAACTTATTAAATGAGCTAAGAGATAAATTAGGTTTAACAATTTTATTTATCGCTCACGATTTAAGCGTTGTTAAATATTTTAGCGATCGCATCGGTGTCATGTATTATGGCAAATTAGTGGAACTTGCTAGTAGCGATGAGCTATTTGCTCATCCTCTTCATCCATACACTAAGTCGCTTTTAAGTGCGATTCCTCTTCCTGACCCACTTTATGAAAAGAAGCGAGTTCGCATCAACTATAATCCAATAACTGATCACGATTATTCTATTGATTTACCTTCTTTAAGAGAAGTTTCTCCTAATCACTTTGTCTATTGCAACGATTTTGAAGAGCAAGAATATAAAAAGATAGTTATGAAAAAATGAAAAAATATCTTCCTTCAATCTTAAAATATTCCATCTCCTCGCTATTGGGAGTTGGTTTATTTTTTATTGTTATTTCTATTCAAAATATCTATTCCTTGACTGATAGAAAAGAAATCATGCATTTTCTTTGCGATGGCTTTATCGTACCAGGCATCCTTTTTGTTGGTGTTGGCTTTATCATCATGTTTGCTAATATGGGGGCCTTCTTTGGAGTGGGCTACACTTTAAAGCATTTATTTAGAATGCTTCTTCCTTTAAATAAAAACCGGGAAGAAAGCTACGCAGAATACCTTGAAAAAAGAAAAAAGATACATGGTTATTTATTTCTTTTTATCGTTGGAGGCGTTTTTCTTTTAGTAGGACTTATCTTTCTTTCTATTTATTTAGCCTCTTAAGTAGCTAGATTTTTATTACACAGTTATTCAACGGAAAAGCTAATTTTATTACACAGTTATTACACACTTTATTCAACGTTTTATTACACACTTTTAATTTTTTATTAGCCAATAACCGTTCTTATTTGAACCAATACGTTCGATTTTATCTAAACTTTTTAATTCTTTAATTATTGTACCGATTTGTGTTGTTCCAAGATTCAATAATGTGCTTAAATCTTTTATTGTCATTGTTGGATGCGTTTTAATCGCGTTATAAACTTTTATTTGATTAGGTAGTAGGGCTGATTCACTATAATTAGCCATCGATGGAGTAAATGCGAAAGGAATAGTGACATTGATGTAGTTATCATCGAGCTGAAAAGCTTCTTTACCATATTTGTTAATGATTGTTAAATTGCCGTGACCTGTCTGTTCCACTAGTCCTAATTGAAGCATTATTCTCTGAAGAGATGGATTTACAGGATTTGAGACCCCTTTATAGAAATTTTCTTTGCTGTAGTCAAATGGAAGACCTCCGGTTGAAATGATTTCTATACGATTATCAAAAATGTAAATCGCAGGTGGCACATTTTTAACCCATTTGTTGTGCAAAATCGCATTTGTCCAGGCCTCATCAAAGGAGTGCTGATCAAACAAGGGATATTCTTTTCTTTCTAAGCTTGATTCGATGTCGACACGCGTTTCGTTTAATGAGGCAACATATTCTTTAGCTTGCTTCATCGCGGTAAAAATGCATTGGAAACCATATTCGTTTCTGGAACGCATTTTTAGTTTATCTAAACCTTCAAACCTAACAACTTTTATAGATATATCATTGTTATCGGCAAGTAGATTAGCTAGATAATTAAATTTACCATTTGTTAGAAAATGCATATTTTCATAGAAGTTGTCATTATTTATGGTCATGCCTTTATTGGCAAACATCATTTTTAACTGGTTGAAAGTGAGATCTTGGTTGTATGATTCGATTTTTTCAATCGACATTGCCTGAGAAGAATAAAATAGTTCAGCGAGAATATGTGGTTCAATCTTTTTATTTTCAGTTCCCATTCTGATGAAATAGTTGCCTCTAGAAGAGTAAGGACGATTATTCCCATCTGCACTTACTTTTATAATGCGCTTATCATCAAAGTTTAAATAACTTACTTCGTGCATAACAGAAGGTTTTATTAGTTCGTTTATTTTTACTGATATTTTTTTCAAAGTTTCTTCGCCGAGTTGATTGGATAGGCCAATAATTTCTCCGTTATTAGAGACGCCGAAAAAGATTGTTCCGGTTTTATGCTTATTCAGCATTGCAGTTAAGGAGTCGATTCCTTTTTCTAGTTGCGACAAAGATGCTTTGAATTCTTGATATTCATCTTCGAGTGGTTTTTCTAATTTCATGTTATCTTACTTCCTCTTTATTTATTACACACTTATTCAACGGAAAAGTCAATTTTATTACACAGTTATTACACACTTTATTCAACGTTTTATTACACACTCTATACTAATAGAGTGAGATAAATGTCGTGAAGCACACCTCTTATTTTTTACTATCTTCGCAATTGTGAAATTCGATAGTAAAAAACCTCTCGCAATTGTGAAAAAGATGGTCGAAATACCCTTCGCAATTGTGAAATTAAATTGGAAAATAGTAGTTTTATCTAAATTGAAAGCAAAAGAAAAAGGGCACAATATGTAAGGGAATATCGTGGCCTTTAATATGTAGAAGAAAAGCTTTCCTAACTAAGAAAGGGGGTTAGTTGACTTTTCTTTTACGAATAATAAGAGTTGTTCCAACGATAAGTGAAACACTTATGACAGAAACTAAAACGATGATAGTGATAGTTAAACTATTGTCACTGTTAGAAAGAACGCTTGGAACGCTTGAAGTTGAAGTTGAATTGCTTCTTCCGATGAAGTTTGCACCTTCACCTAATTTTGTTTCACCATAACGAGTCATGATGTGATCATACTTTTTAGCGAATTCGCCGTAAGTTGCGTCATCACCTTTAGCATTCTTCAAAGTTTCTTTTGAAGTAGCATCAACGCTTTCCCATTTTGTTTTTAGCGTTTCCCAAACAGGAGTTAAAGCTTCTGAGTTATCTATTGTTGGGTCGGCACAGACAGTGGCAAGTTCTTTGAGGAAATGGAATGCATAAGCCTCAGCGTCAGCGGAATAATCGCTATTGAAAACAGGATTTTTAATTTCTGGAGTCGTTCCATTATAGTTTTGAACAACGCCAGTAATGGTAAGTTCAGAATTTAAAACTGCTTTGCTTACGAAGGTTGCAATGTTGTAGCTAAAAACAAGAATCTTTGAAGCAGTTGATGGTAAATTACCTTCGCCATCTAATTTTGTGTCCGCGACATATAAGTTTTTAGTATCGACTAAATCAACGATGTAGCCTTTAACTTTTAAAGTAAATGTCGATGTTGTTCCAGATTCTAGAGCGTTTGTTATTTCTAATGCTTTAGCAATAGTGACAACATCATAATTTACGGTGACTTCAAATGATGTAGTGATAGCTTCAGTTAAATTTGAGCCAGTTGCAGAAGCGGTGATTTTTGTATAGCCTCCGTCGACAGCGGTGTAAGCACCAGTTGTTTCATTGATTGTCATTACATCAGTATTTGATGAAGACCAAGTTATAACAGGATCAGTAATATTCTCTGTTGTTGCAGTAAAAGTTCCTACTGCATCTTTATCGAGATTGCCTGAAGGAGCGTTATCGATTTCTAAAACTGGTTTAGTAGCTGCAGAACCATAAAATTCAGCCTTACTAAAAGCAACATATTTATTGCTATCTCCTGATACGGTTACATTGAGATTGATGTTATAAAACATTCCTTCCCAGTTTGCCCCATCTGGTCTAGCAAAACTAATTTTGCTATTTGCTGCAAATGTAGCAGTTACTGTGGAAACAGGATTTGTCCTATCTTTTGCATCATCAGCAGATGTATGAACAGTGACGTTTAAAGAATTAACGGTTATACTTGATGCTGCACCAAAAGTGACGTCAATCTTACTTACGTTAGATGTAATCGCGGTTTTGCTATATATTGAACGATTGACATTTGTAAGGCTTTTTCCACCGATTCTCCAAGGTGTTAACGAAGAGTTACCTGTTACATTCCAGGTTATTTTGTCAATTGTTATATCGCAATTTCCTGCATAACTATTATTCGTTCCAGCAGCAGGAGTTAATGTGTAGACCAAAGAATCTTCGGCTTTAACACTAACTGCGTCATGATGAACACCATTTAGGCATACACCAACGCCTAAGGTAAGAACTAAGCCAAGAGAAAAGCTGGCTAGTCGCTTGTGAAAATTTTTCATATTTTCTGTGTTATTTTTTTCCTTTCCTTTTTTTGTTTTAAGTGCATCCCTTTACCATGCACTTTTTCACGCCTCAATTGTCCTATATATATATATATATATCAATCGAAATGTAAAAATGTTTCGATTCCATCGATAGGTTTTGAATTGATACGACTATTAAAAGGAATGAATAATTAGTCATCTAAAAAGATGCTTTTTCGTTTGTTCTTTTAAGTGTTACTTTAAGAGAAATAAGAAAAACATAAGCATTGTTTTAACTAACTTTTAAAAATGGTATTTTTCTTTTAACATAAGTCTTATTAAGAGACATGGGGGTCTATCTTGACCCTTTTTTTGTTTCTTATTATTTTGAAAGGAAAAATTTATTCATGCTTAAAAAGAAGTTGTTTCTAATGAGTCTTTTACTAGCTTTATCTTTTTCTATTTCCTCCTTCGGATTTATTCCCGTTAAAGGTAATGTTGGAGAAAAAGGCGATAGGGCAGAGAAAGGCGAAAGAGGAAAAGATGGTTCATCGATATTAACTGGTGAAGGAAGTCCTGATGATTTATTAGGAAATGATGGAGATTGCTATATCAATCTTTAAAATTATGATTTCTACATCAAAGAAAATGGAAACTGGATTTTATCGGGCAATTTAAAAGGAGAAAAAGGAAATCCGGGAAGAGATGGAAAAGATGGCTATATTGGGAATGATGGACAATCATTGCTTACAGGTTATGGCGGACCATCAGCTTCATTATGAAATGATGGGGATTCATATATTGATTTATTAACATTTGATTTCTATGCTAAATTTAATGGAATTTGGGGAAAGGTCGCGAATATTAAAGGCAATGAAGAGAAAGTTTATCTTTTAATGCCTTTAATAATATAAGAATGTTACGCGCGTGAATGCCAAACTTAAACAAAAAAACAAAGAACGAATTTATCAATATTATCTAGATAAAAATATTGTTAAGTCCATTCTTATTGATCATAAAAATAGTGATTGAATTCAATGTAAATGTTAGTATTAACGCTTCTTTCAATAAGGAAGAAAAATAACTTTTCAAAATTTTTATAAATTTACAAATAAAAACATCCTTCAACTTGTTGATATTGTGAGGAGATTTTTATAAACATATGAAAAAAACATTCTTACCATTAGCCCTTCTTGCGGTCCTGCCTCTTGCTAGCTGCGCCTCTTTAAGTGATGGCTTAAGTAAAGTGAAAGCTGGATTAAACGATGGCGAAACAGGTGAAGTAGTTGAAGAAACTACAACAGATACCGATACAACTGACACTGAAACAACTGTCGAAGAAAATGAATACGTCGCTTTATTCAACAAATTAAGCGCGGATGATTATCTATCGATTAAGCAAGAAACATTAGAAGGTGACTACACCTATAAAACTACGATTTCTTGGGAAGATTTATCTTTGAGCATTTCTTATAAAGAAGTGAAAAAAGAAGATAAAGAAAGCACGGATGAAGATACTTCCACGGATGAAGACACTGATACAGAAACGGATACTGAAGAAGATGTCGATGAAGGCGAAGATACATCTAGTGAAGAAGAAAATCTTCCTAGCGAAGGAAAACATTTCTATTCTCGTCATGGAGGAAATCATGGACACGGCCATGGCCACGGAAAGAAAGATGATAAAACCCGTTATGAAGGTGAGCTCACTTATGGAGAAAACACATATTCCGTTAAAGGAAAGAGCAAAACTAGAGATAATTTCTCGGAATTTGAATTTAAATTTGCTTTAGATGAATCCACCTTCGGTGAACTTGAATATGTCACAGGCGAAAATTATAAAGAATTCTATTATGAAGAAGGTAATCGTGAAGGTTTAGCAAAAGCCTATGGCTATTCGCTATACAGTAGCGATGAATTCACTTACGCTTATGCGGTGGCCTTTGATGGTGAAGCTTTTAATGAAGCGCTCACTACTAAATTTGTCTTTGATGAAGTCACTTATCTAAGCGTTGATAGCTATGTTAATGAAGTTGAAACTCACGTCTTAGGCACATTGACAACTCAAGAAGATGGCACAGTTAGCTTTGAAGAAGTCACTTTCCCTGAATATGATGAAGATGATAAAGATGATGATAAAGATGATGATAAAGGCTGCGATTGCGATTGCGATTGCTGCAAAGACCATAATAAAGGCGATGACCACGACGATTTCGACTTCGATGATGGCTTTGATTTCGATGATGAACACGATCACGAAGAAGACGATTATGGCTTTGAATATGGCTATGATGATTATGGCTATGAAGGACATCAAGGCTATAATCACGGAAATGATCGTCCAGAAGGTCGTCCTGACCATCGTTAAGCTATAAGTAAAATCCTTTTCTTAAAATTGAGGGCCTGGCCCTCTTTTTTATTGACGCGAAAAAATATATCGATAAAATATGGAAAAAATAGCGATTTTATAAGTCGGTTATGTCTATAAAAAAGGTTGATAACCATCGATAAAATTTGCTATTTTCTAAATATAATATTTAGATTAAAATATATAAAAGCGAGGTAAGAAAAAAATATGAAAGCTAGCCAATTAAGAAAAATCTATCTTGCCAGCGTTTTTTTATATGGCACGATTGATAGCAATCAATTATTTAAACTTATCAAGCATTACAAATTAGATGTCACTAAATCCGCTTTAATAAAGGATTTAGAGTCTCGTGTCGATAAAAAGACAGTTAACTACTATGTGGGAAAGAAAAATAGCAAAACCTATTTTTTAGTTGATACCATTTTAACTAACGATGAATTTAACGATTTAGTGGCCATGAAATATGATAAGCCTTATTATTATCCTTCAACATTTGAAGATTTTCTTAAATACGCAGATATTAGCTATGTTGATGAAGAAAAAATAAACGCCTATAAGAAAATAATTTCCTTTTTAAAAGAACACGATAATCGCGATGAAGATTATCTAAGGATAGTCTCTGATGTTTTGATTAATAGACTTATATATAACGATTTAGATGGCATCAATGATGATATCAAAGAATTAGAAATTCATCTTGATGGGGATAAAGATTATGAGAAATTCATCAATCTTTTAATCGATTGTCATAACAATCTTCGCCTTCCATCGAATAATGGATTTACACCTAATGAACTTCACTCTCTTACAGGGACAGTTGATGTTAGTAAGATGCTTCTATTGCTTGGAAAGTTATTTAAAGAAGCTTTCCTTAATGGAGAACTTGATCCATATGAATTCTTGAAGGAAGTTAAAGAAGATGAAATGCTTCCTTTAGATGTAAAAGATTGTTTTATAAACGCTTTAGAAAAGATTATTGAAGAAAATGAATCTATTCCAAAA
The DNA here is from genome assembly GCA_963657885.1 of Bacteroidaceae bacterium. Taxonomy (GTDB): domain Bacteria; phylum Bacillota_I; class Bacilli_A; order RFN20; family CAG-826; genus Fiminaster. Next base: position 46,893 of record CAVKNZ010000004.1, on the reverse strand, counting down.
GCGTAACCTGTCTTTAAAAAAAGATCCTGTTTATAACTATCTATTAATTTAAGGCTTCTCAAGGCCTTTTTCTTTGTTAAATAGAACATTGATTTTCTACTTGATTGATGAATTTTTTAGCCTCTAAAAAGAAGTTAACAAATGTATCTAAAATTATGAAAATCATTTGATTTATTCATACTTTTGCATTTTTATACTTTCACTTATATTGACATAAAAGCATTTGCTTTGCTTAGTTTACTTGTCAGATGCGTATAAACGCGATTTTTGGATAGTGAGGTAAATTTTATGAGTAAGCTTAAAACTAAAATAATTCCCCTAACGTTAGGAATGTCTCTTCTTTTTAGCGGAGCCATTTCTTTAAAGAGCAAAGAAGCTTTAAAAGTAACTGCTGCTAATGTCGTTGATACAATTCAAGCAACCGATTTAGCGGCAACTAGCACGACAGCTACGGCATTTACTAATGTCAGTAAAAGTAGCAACGCTGTTTATGCTGGAATAACCGCGACTGGTTCAAAACAAAAACCATATATTCAAATGAACACTAGTGCGCACATTTATTCCAGTGTCCCTGGAGGAATCATTAGTAAAGTCAGTGTTGCATGGAATAGCAATATGCAGGCTAATGAAAAAAAGCCTCGGAAAATTCAAATATATGGCCAAAATGTTGCCTATCCTTCTACAGACACCGCGAGTGCGTTAACTTCTAGTAAAGGAACACTTCAATATAAAGCAGTAGACTCTGATACGCCTCAAACTGAATATACTTACACTGATAATTGTCTTTTTGCTGCTGTTAAAGGTCATTCTAACGGCACAATTTATCTTGACAGCGTTTCCTTTGAATGGTCGCCAATAACTTCAATAAGTGTTACCACTCAGCCAACAAAAACTGAATATAGCATGGGTGAAAACTTTATGTTAGATGGAGCGAAAGTCACATTTACTTCTGAAGATGGTAGAACCGTGGAAGTTAGCGATACTGATACATTAAATAGCCTATTTACTGTTAGTCCAACATCTTTTTCTACTCCTGGAAGTCAAAATGTTACTTTAACTTATAAGTCAAATACTTCGTTAACAGGAACTATTCCGGTAACAGTTAGCTCAAAATCGCTTACATCAATAAGCGTTACTACGAATCCTAAACTAACTTATTACGTAGGCGAAAAACTAGATTTATCCAGTATGGTCGTCATGAATAATTATTCTGATGGAAGCTCAGAAGTTAATACAACTTATACAACTGAACCAGTAAATGGAACAGTTTTAGAGTCGACTCACAGTAAAGTGCTTGTTAAGCAAAGTGGCGTTAGCGATGTCGAATTGCCTTTAACTTTATCTACGTACACTGGAAAAGTATTTACTTTAGCAAGTCAAAACAAAACCGATTTAGGTGGCACTTATGTTGCAGTTTATAATCCTGATTCAGGTTCATCATATTCATTTGGAAATGTGGATAAAGCGCATAGCGAAGATGGCAGTTATGTCGTGGACGTAACTGGAACCTCTCTTAATGGGAATGTAAATTCAGATAAATATCTTTTAGAGATAGAAAAAGTATATGATAATAGTCACGCTTTTCTAGGCTATTCTATGAAAGCGATTGGGGGAAGTAATGATGGCAAATATCTTTCTAGCACGAAGGGTAACGCTAATATTTCTTTTAAAACATCTGCTTATCCGTTAAGCATTGAATTAAGTGCTTCAAAAGCGGAAATCAAATCAATAGTTACCGATACCGAAGCAGGCACAACCGAAGAGAAGTATTTTAGATTTAACTCCGCGGCTAATCAGCTTCGATTTAGATGGTATGCATCAACTAGTCAAAGTGATATCAAGCTTTTCCGCCTTCAAGAGAGAGAAGAAGCTTTAAATGAAGCGATTAGCTTTGCTACTGCGTTTAAGAATAAAGGTATCTGCGGAGACGTTACTACTGAACCAGATGAGGCAAACAATGCCTTATGGGATGAGATGTGGACGCAATATAAAAGCTTATCCGTTGAAGCAAGAGCTATTCTAGCTAATCGTGAACATTCTGATAACACTTCTATTAGTAGTTTCTACACTCTTTACGACAAGATTTTATCTAGAGCGGATTCGAGAAACAAACTCAATTTATTCTACGATTTCTTAGAAGGAAGATATCGAAGTCCAAGTTCTAGAAGCGGTGTTATTAATAAGAATAAAATAACATCTTCATCAACGATACTTGTCTTTGTTTTGATGTTTTCTTCTATAAGTATTGCCGGAGGCTATTATTTCCTTAGAAAAAGACAAGAATTGAATTAAAAATAGAGTTGTTTCAAGATAAATTTCTCACGAATATATCATAACTATTCTCTTGTAAGGCTTTAAATTACGTGACAAACATTTAAATGCATATTATAGATAAGAAAACGGGGGCGAAATATTTATGAAAAAATTATTTCGTTTCATTTCTTTTGCTTTACTAGCTTCCTTTACTTTTTATTTTGCTAAAGATAGTGAACCTCTATCCTTAAGAGCAGTTGCAACTCAACAATACGTTACTGAAAAAGTTTCCTATTATAATTCAGTCAATTCTTCAAAAGTAAGTGGAACAGCATTGTTAGGTGAGCTTCATGATTTAACAGTTAACAATCATAAAACATATACAACTTACGATGATGTTGGCAAAAACGAGATACAGATGATAATTGACGCTGATCCAAACTCCAGCGGACGAATTATCGATTTTTATTCCCAGAGCAGTTGGCCAGGAAATTGGTATCCGACTGCCGGAAATGTTAACGGAGGCTATAACCGCGAGCATCTTTGGTGCCAATCGCATTCTAATGGACTATGGGGTGAAAAAGGCGGTGGAGCGGACATGCAACATATTCGTCCTTTAGAAGTGCGACTTAATTCATCAAGAAATAACAATGAATATGGCACAGTTACAAATAAGAATAGTTCGACAGAAGTCTACGCTGTTTTAGGCGATAAAACATCGCCAACGCAGAAAGAACTTGGAGGATATTTAGAAAGCGGAACATTTGAGCCACTTGATGTAGCAAAAGGTGATGTCGCTCGAATATTGATGTATGTTTATATGCATTACAACAAAGCCTCGCTCATCGGAGGAAGTAGTGATCCTAGTGTTTCTAGCTATGTTGGCACTTTGCCAATTACCAACATCATGAAAACTAATAGCGAAGCCGAAGCCTGGTCAACCTTATTAGCATGGAATAATCTTGATCCAGTCTCTATTTACGAAACAAACCGTAATGATTTAGCAAGCAAATATCAAGGCAATAGAAATCCGTTTATCGATTATCCTGATTTAGCTAAATGCATTTGGGGAGATGAAACTTGGAATTGGTCAACTCGTTCAATTGAAGGCCAAACAGCATCCGATTATGTTAGTTTAGATAAAACATCAATCTCTTTAAATGTTAATGAAACAACGACTTTGACTGCTTCTTCAAATAATGCTCCTATTTGGTCTAACTCAAATAATAGTGTTCTTTCTTTAAGCGGAAACTCTAATACTGTTACTTTAAAAGGATTAAGCGCGGGCTCATCAACAATTACGGTTACTTCTGGAAGCGCGACAGCCTCTTGCCTTGTTACAGTTAGCGAAGAGATAAGCGGGTTTAGCATCGATAAAACTATGATATCTATACAAGTTGGTGAATCTAAAAGCATCAATGCGAATAAAAATGCTTCGTGGAACGTTTCTCCTATAAATGTAGTGAGTTTATCTTCCGTAAGCGGAGCTTCAATAAATGTCACGGCTTTAAGCGAGGGAAATGCAATTATATCTGCCTCTTTTGAAGGCGTAACACTAACTTGTGATATAACCGTTTCTTCTTCCTCATCCACTAATAACGTTGAAGAAAGAACGTTAACCTTATTAGCTAACCATAGCTATTCTCAAACGTTACCAAGTTCAAGCTCATCGGATATGAGCTTAAAAAGATATAAACAAATAACGCCAGAAACAAATCTATCTTTCGGCATCGCTGGAATATATAAGCCAGGATCAAGTAATTATTTCCTATTTTATAACAGTAACTCACCTTATCTTTTCAATTATGAAAGTCTAGGAACAATCACGAATATAACTATTAAATTTACTTCATCGACGAGTGAGAAAGGGAAAGTTGGCATATATCTATCAAATGCTCTTCTTGATGAACGGCAAACTAGTAACAACACTATTGCTGTAAGTAAAAATGGAACAGTAAGTGTTCCGGAAACAGTTACAAATGGATATGGCTATTTTCAAATATCATCTATAACCGCGAATGTGCAAATAAGCAAAATCGAAATTACTTATAAGCTTTATACCGCGAATTTATTCGCGATTGATTTTATCGATAAAATGGATTGCGATCCTGCTGGTATAAGAAGAGCTAGTGAAACTAATTGGTCAACAACTAAAACTTTGTTTTCATCGTTAAATGAAGTAGAGAAAGATATTCTTAAAACATCATCTGCTTTAAGAAGCGGAACTAAAATTCAAGAAGCGATGCATTATTATGATTACATCATCTATAAATATGGTCTAACTTCTTTTGAGAATTATATAAATAGAAGCTTAGCTTCAACTTCGAATTCACTTGTTAAAAGTCACTCATCTAATAATGAATCTTTCTTAACTATATTCATTCTTTTGTGTTCTTTTTCTTCTCTTGGAGGAATCTATTATTTTTCAAAGAAAAGGAAAATGAGCGGTAGTTAAAATAAACTAATTGAAGGCTTTATATTTTTAGCGAGAAAATACCATATTCATTTGATTCAATCGCTTCATCCCTTTTTTGAACTCTTAGATTTCTTGACACATATGAGCCCTTTTGTTTTATTGCTTTTGTATTAGATGCATTTGCATCTGACAATTACGAAAGGAGATTTAATGAAAACATACTTAAAACATCTAGGAAAAATATTCTTTTCCTCTTCATTATTGCTTGCTGCAGTTGCCTTCTCTGGTAGCGTTCATAAAGAAGCTGTTAGGACTGATGCTGCGACTACGGCGAGTATTGATTTTACTAGTCAAGGTTATTCAAACGAACAAGAAATAACATCTGCTACCTTAGATGCAAATGTTAGTGTTGCATTTGCTGTTGGCACCAACACCGGCAGCAGTGGTAATCCTGCATCAACACCAAAATATTACACTAGCGGAACATCAGTCCGCGTCTATTGGGGTAATACATTTACTGTTTCTCTTAGCGATACAAACCAAAAACTTACTTCGATTTCTTTTACTTTTGGCACAAGTGACAAAAGTAACGAAATCACGCCTGACTCAGGAACATTTACTTCCCCAACTTGGTCTGGAAGTGCCCAGTCAGTTATATTCACTATTGGAGGCACATCTGGACATCGACGTATCGCTTCAATTTCCGCAACTTATAAAAATTCAACAGAACATGCAGTTTCAATTACCGGAAGTTCTATGGTTGAAGTCGGAAAGACAACTCAATTAACTGCCTCGTGTTCAGAAGGAGAAACTATAACTTGGTCTATTACTCCTGAAAGCGTTGCAACTATAGATTCGAGCACTGGCTTAGTTAGCGGTGTTACTGTTGGTTCAGCTACAGTGACAGCAACTTGTGCTAGCGGTGGAAGTAACACGCATACCATCAAAGTTATTGAACCTGCCCCTGAAGTTATCAAAGGTAAAACTATCGCTGAGGTTACAGATTTAGGTGCTGATAACACAAAACTCTATGAAATAACTGGATACGTTTCTACGTGGTATGGCACTAATACAGATGGAACGAAATACGGTAACTTCTATCTAAAAGATACAAGTGTTTCTTCTGGTAATGGACTATATATCTATGGGGCATCAGCCACAGAGGGAAGTCTATCTTGGGATGGAACTAAATTCTTATTTAGTAACCCACAAGATTTCTTAACAAATGGAACTACCAAAAATGTTGCTAAGGGTACAAGAGTTAGTATGTACGGCTTTAGATTGGACTTTGGTGCAACAAAAGAGTTTAATGGCGTTGTCACTTCAATTGTTTCAAATGAAGGACAAGCCCTTGAATTTGCTAGATATTTCCTCGATCAAACCGACACAATCTGTGCAGATACCGCTCGTAACAATAAAACTGCTTTAGAAGCTATCTGGCCAAATCTTACAAATCAATTCAATACATTGAGTCCAGAAGCTAGAGAAGTTGTTAAAACTTATGACACAGCAACTGGAGGAGAAGAGGATGCGACAAATGCCTGCAAGCGATATGATCACATAATCACTCGTTATGCATTAGTCGACTTTATCGGTCGAAATCCTTCTAGCTCTTCTCGCTCACCTGTCTTACTTTATAGCGATAACAACAACTATATGATTGTTGCGGTGGCTATTGTCTTATTCGCTAGCGTCACCCTCATCGGAGCTTATCTAGTTAGTAAAAAGAGAAAATACAACTAACTTAGTTTAACTAGCATAATTGGAGTCGCCATTTAGGTGGCTCTTTTTATTGATATAAAATTTTATCTACAAAAGTGCTTATAGTTGTTGTTAGAATTAAAAAAAGACACATTGATTATGGATGAGGGTTATATCAATCTAGGCTTAGACAATATCGATCAACAATCTTTAGATTGCCTTCATAGCGGTTCCTTCTTTCCGTTAAGCGAAGTTAAAAAGAAAGAATGGCTTAAAGAACGTTTTCTTGAAGGGCATGTTTATCGAAAGTTAGTTAAAGGTGAAAATAAAGCCATCATTGAATTTGCTCCTTTAAAGAATGCCTTTGTCCCTATCGACGGGGATAACTATCTTTACATCTATTGCTTAAAAGCGATAAGTAAAAGAAAAGATGCTCATTTAGAAGAGACACTTTTAAAATATGCGATTAAATATGCGAAAGATCATCATATGGATGGAGTAACTCTTTTGTCTACTTCGATGAACAATAGCTGGCTAACCAAGAAAGACTTATTGCTTAAGCACGGCTTTAAAGTCGTTGATTCTGTGCCTTCTGGCTATGAACTATTAGCCCTTAGCTTTTCAAATAATCTTCCTTCGATAAGAAAGAAAGCTAAAAGAGAATATAATTCCACGAAAGGACTACACATCTATTATTCATATCAATGTCCATATATCCTTTATTCGTTAAAGACGTTAAAAGATTATTGCCATAAATATAGCATCCCTTTAAAGCTCCATTTAATAAATTGCTTAAACGAGGCTAAAGAGATGCCATCGATTTTTAATAATTATGCCGTATTTTATAACGGCAAATTTAAAGGATTAAACATCTTAGATATCCTTCATCTAGAGAAACTGCTTTTAGAAAAGAATTAGTCGCTTTCTTTTGCTTTATTTAATTCTATGAGTCTTTCCTTGATGGAAAGATTATTTTTTGTTAGATTTTCATTTAATTTAGAAGTTATCGATAAATATATTAAAAGCATCAAAGGCATGCCGAGATTAGTTTCAAGAAGGCTATTGACTGTTAAAGTTAATATCTTTTCTTCAAAAGTCATTGACGAGCTTCTAATTCCTCCAATAAGTAGAGCAAATTCCCACATGAACTGAATAGCGACTCCAATGAGAAAGATTCTTACAATTTGAATGTGTTCTTCTTTATTTTTAACGATGAGGTTATAGATGATAACTCCAAGATAGGAAAGAAATAAGATTGCTGCCATAACCCAATGATATTCGCCAGTTGTTCTTTGTATGTGGATCTCTTGAGAAGGAACCATCTTTGATAAAATTGGGCAAGCTAGCCACCAGATAAATATTAGAAGTGTCCATTCTTTTAGATATCTATCTTTCTTTAAAGCTAGCCAAATCCAGACGAAGTTAGTAAAGCCATAGCTTAAGCTCATCCATAATAAGGTCCAAAACATATCTCCTCCATCAATGGAACGAGAATGAGCAACTAGATGGAAAAAGCAATAATCGACAACAAAGTAGAGAATTCCTCCAAATATTCCCCATAGCAATGTTAAATAGCGTTTCTTAAATATTAGAAGGGCTAATAGAATTAAAAGAAAAATTGAATCTAAAATTATGTAAGTGAGATTAAAATCTCGAGAGGCGATGATATTCATATTTGTTTAACTTTCTTAGAATAAATTTATTCTATCAATTTTCTAAATATAAGCAATTAGCGTATTTTTCTTGTCCTAAGGAAAGTTAAAAGAATGGAAAAATGAAAGCCAAGGCAAAAAAGCTCTTTTAATTGAAGGGGCTAGACGAATTGGTAAATCTACGGTAGTCGAAGAATTTGCTAAAAGCGAATATAAAAGCTACATTCTCATCGATTTCAATATCGCTTCTAACGCGATTAAAAATAATTTTTATAACAATTTAGATAATCTTGACAACTTCTTTATGGTTCTATCAGCGATAACGAACAAGAAATTGTATTATCGCGAAAGTTTAATCATTTTTGACGAAATCCAAAAATTTCCTAAAGCCCGCGAGGCGATTAAGTATTTAGTTAAAGATGGTCGTTATGATTTTATTGAAACTGGATCGCTTATATCTATCAAACAAAATGTCAAAGACATCACTATTCCTTCTGAAGAAAGAAAAATAAAAATGTATCCTCTTGATTTTGAAGAATTTGCTCGGGCTTTAAAAGAGGATGAATTATTGCAATACATTAAAAACTGTTACAAACAAAACAAGCCTCTAGAAGATGATATGCATAAGCGAGCAATGTTTCTTTTTGCTCAATATATGCTTGTCGGCGGTATGCCAATGCCAGTCGCCTCTTTTATTCTTTCACATAAACAATTCTATCTTTGTGACAAAGAAAAAAGAGATATTCTTTCTAATTATCGCGATGATATTGGAAAAATTGATGCACCTTATAAGGGAAAAGTTCTATCGATTTATGATGGTATTCCGGGCTTTTTATCATCTCATGAAAAGCGAGTGAAGCTTAATAGTATCAACGGACCTTCTAAATATTTAAATTACAGCGAAACATTTTTTTACCTTGCCGATTCAATGATTTGCAATGAATGCTTCGCCTGCAATGATCCTAATGTTGGTTTGCCTTTAAATGAAGATAGGACATTGATTAAATGCTATTTATCCGATACTGGATTACTTTTATCCTATGCTTTTGATGAAAATGAACTAGATATCGAAAACATCTATGAAAAGATATTGCACGGAAACCTTTCGATAAATAAAGGAATGCTTTATGAAAATGCGATAGCTCAGGCGTTAACTGCGAATGGATATAAATTATATTTTTATACGCATTATGATAAAGCGAAGAAACGAAATGACATTGAAGTTGATTTCCTTTTATCTAACAATAGCAAAGTCAATCCAAAAATAATTCCAATTGAAGTTAAATCTTCTAAAAACTACACAACAACTTCGCTAGATAAATTTGCTAAAAAGTTTAGCGATAGAATTGATAAAAAATATATCATTCATCCAAAGAATTTTATAATTCAGGAAGATGGCATAATTTGCCTTCCTCCTTATATGGCTTTCCTTCTTTAGAGATTATTAATTAAAGTGTTCCTCTTTTATTAAGAGGAGCAATGTATTATTATCAATTTGTCTTATGGATTATTTATCGAGAACCAGATTGCTACTTAATGATAATAATTTAGCTAAATTAGCCTCTTCTCATGTTGCTGTTTTTGGTGTCGGCGGTGTCGGCGGAGCGGCAGTGGAAGCTTTAGTTAGAAGCGGCATCAAAGAAATTTCTTTAATTGATAACGATGTTATTTGTCTTACTAACATCAATCGTCAGATTATTGCGACGAAAGATAACATTGGTAAAAGTAAAGTCGAAGAATTTAAAAAACGCATACATTCTATTGATGAAAGCATTGTTGTACACACTTATCCGCTTTTCTTTTCAAAAGATAATTATGAACAAATTCCTTTTATAGATTTTTCTTATATTCTTGATTGCATCGATACAGTTGCATCTAAGTTGCTTCTTGTTTCGCTTGCTAATAAATTAAATAAGCCAATAATATCGATGATGGGTGCGGCGAACAAGATGAATCCTAACGAATTTGTTGTCACTGATATCTATAAAACCGAGATGGATCCATTAGCTAAAGTCATGCGTTATGAGCTTAGGAAATTAGGCATTAAGAAGCTTAAAGTTGTCTATTCTAAAGAAAAGCCGATAACGCCAAGTGAAGATAATGATGATTCAGTTTGTCCATATAAAGAAGTCTGTCTTAATAAATGTAGTCCATCGAAAAAGCGAAAGACTGTTGGAAGCACTTCGTTTGTCCCTCCTAGCGCAGGATTACTGTTAGCTAGCGAAGTTATTAAAGATTTGCTTAAGGAGTAAATGCTATGTTAAACAAAAAAATACCAGGAAATACTAAATTAGTTCGATTAATAAACATCGAAAAGGAATTTGATTTGGATTGTGAATTATACGGAAAAGTTGAAAATAGTAATCCAAGTGGCTCAATTAAAGATCGAGCCGTTTATCAGATGCTACTTGATTATATTGAAGAAGGAAAATTAACAAAAGACACCGTAATCGTCGAAGCTACGAGTGGGAATACCGGAATTGCTCTTGCTTATTTTTCTAAGATTTTTAATTATCGTTTAATTATTTATATGCCTTCTTCTATGTCAAAGGAAAGACGAGAAATGATTAGCTCGCTTGGCGCGGAGCTTAAGCTCGTCGATGGCGGGATGGCTCAAGCGGAAGAGCTAGCCCTTAGCGATGCAAAAAATAACGACAACTATCTACTTTTTGATCAGTTTAATAATAAAAGCAATGTCAAAGCGCATCTTTTGACAACTGGCCCAGAAATTGTAAAAGACTTGATGGATGTTAACTATGTTTTCGCTGGCATTGGCACCGGAGGAACAGCAACCGGCATCGCTCAGTATTTTAAAAACAACAATATCTACGCAAAAGTCATTGGCGTGGAGCCTAGCGAATCGCCATTATTAACAAAAGGCTATGCTGGTAAACATCTTATTCAAGGAATTGGGGCGAACTTTATTCCTTCAATTTTAGATGCTTCTTTATTAACTGACATCGTCGATGTTGAAGGAGAAAAAGCTATTGAAATGGCTAAACTAATACGTTCAATTGAAAATATCGACATCGGCATTTCTTCAGGAGCTGCTTTATTAGGAGCGATTAGCTACATCAAAAACAATTCTATTAACAATAAAAAAATTGTTATAATTTTCCCTGACAAAGGAAATCGTTATTCATGGTAGTTAATTACTGCGTCAAAACTGATGTCATCGATTTTTACAAGGTCGTTTATGATTATCTTTTTTGCGATAATTCTCTCGCTGACGTTTTAGAATCATTTTTACAAGAAATCGATGATAATCTAGATAGCGGGAACGCTTTTATTTCTTCTTTGAAGAAAATTGAAAAATATTTAAAGGAAGATTTAGTTTATTTTATTAGTTGCGATCCCGCGTGCAACGGAGAAGAAGAAGTCATCGAATGCTATCCGGGCTATAAAGCGATTGTCTGCTATAGAATCGCGAATATTTTGTTTAATCTTAATTATAAATTAGAAGCTCGCGTAATAAGTGAGCACGCTCATTTTCTAACTGGCATTGACATTCATCCAGGTGCCTCCATTGGTCATCCTTTTTTCATCGACCATGGAACCGGAATTGTTGTAGGCGAAACTTCAATTATCGGCAACTATGTCCGTTTATATCAAGGTGTCACTTTAGGGGCGCTTTCTTTAGGAAAAGGTGCGCTTATTAAAGGAGTAAAAAGACATCCTACTATTGGAAATAATGTCATAATCTACGCGAATGCTTCTATCTTAGGAGGAGAAGTTACAATTGGCGATAACGTCATCATCGGCGGCAACGTATTTTTAACCGAATCGATTCCTAGTAACTATAAAGTGACTATCAATAAACCAAAACTTGTGCTCATTAAAAAATAATTATGTTCTTTAAGGTATTTTTAAATTTAGTTTCCTTATTTGTCCTAGGCTCAGTTATAGGCTATATCATCGAACTTTTTTGGCGAAGATTTGTGAGTCAACATCATTGGGTAAATCCGGGCTTTTTGGTGGGTCCTTATCTTCCTATATATGGTTTTGGGACTGTTGTTTTATTTACGCTTAATTATTTAGTTGGACTCATCCCTTTTCCAGATAGTTTACTTTGGCTAAAAATTGTTAGCTCTATTCTTTTAATCGCCATTGCCTTGACGCTTGTTGAATTTATCGCGGGCCTTATATTTATCAAAGGCATGAAAATCAAATTATGGGATTATTCAAATATGAAGGGCAACATCATGGGCATCATCTGTCCTTTGTATTCTTTGTTTTGGCTCGCTGGAGGAGCTATTTACTACTTCCTTTTAAGCGCCCCGTTAAATGATTTTGTGAACTTTTTAAGCGACAATACCATTTATTATTTTTTCATCGGCATCGTCATCGGCATGATCATCGTTGACTTTTGCTATTCTATGCATGTGGCAACCGCCATATCCAAATTTGCTAAAGAAAACAAAGTTGTTGTTTCCTTTTTGCAGTTCCAAGAACATGCGAAAAGTGAAAATTCTCATCTAAATAAGATGAAAGATAAAATCAAAAAGCCATTTTTCTTCATCTATGGAAATTTGAAAAATAACCTCGATAGCTATAAAGCCAAAAAGCAGGCAAAAGAAAAGCCAAATAATGAAGAAATAGTTAAAGAAGAAAAAGATGATTAAGATAATCGTATTACTAAGTGCTCTATCTTTATCAATCTTTTTCGGAATTTATCTTTATCCTTCTATCAATAATATTCCATTAGATATACTCGTCTCTATTGCCATATTTCTAGGAACAATTCTATCTATTGTTATCCTCTTTTTCCTTCTTCTATTTTTATCAACTTTCTTTGAAAAGAAGGATTTTAAACGCGAAAAGCAAAGTCTATATTTTCGTAAACTTTTGCTTTTGATGGATAAGCTATTATGTTCTTTATTTAACATTAAGCTCATTGCTCACGGAAAAGAGAATTTATCAGTTTCTCAGCAATATATTTTTGTGTCTAATCATCGAAGCAATTTAGATAGTTTACTCATCGATAAATATCTTTCTTCTTTTCCTTTGACCTTTATCACTAAAGACTCATTATTCAAAGTTCCTTTCGTGGGTCATATCATCCATGGATGCGCCTATATTAAGCTTGATCGAAATGATACAAATCAAGAATTTCTTGCTTATAAAAGGGCGTTAAATATGCTATCAAGAAGTGATGAGCCTTTATCAATCGGCGTTTTCCCTGAAGGAACTAGAAACAAAGATAATGCGATGGATGAGCTACTTCCTTTTAAGGCTGGAACTTTCCGATTAGCGAAAAATTCTTTAAATCCCATCGTTTTAATTGCAATCGCTAATAGCAAAGAGGTCAATAACCATTTATTATTAAAAAGACATCGAGTTTATCTAGATATCGTCGAGATTATTCAGCCTAGCGATTATAGCGATAAAGATGTAAATGAAATTGCCAATTATTGTCAAAATAAAATAGAAACATATTTAAAGGAGAAAAAATCATGAAGTACGTTTTATTTAATCCGTTTTCTTCCCATTCATTTAAAGAAGAAGATTTAAAAAAGGAAATTAAAAAATTTGTTGAAGGTGATTTTAAATGTCTTGATGTCACCAAGATTAAAACTAAAGATGAATTTCATTCATTGGTGAAAGATGATGACATCATCATCTCTGGAGGCGATGGAACGCTTAATAGATTAGTTAACTTCCTTGATTTAGATGAAGCTAAAAATAAAATCTTTCTTCATAAAGCAGGCAACGGAAACGATTTCCTTCGCGATTTAAATGAACTAAAAGAAGACTTTGTGGAAATATCGCCTTATTTAAAACATCTTCCTAAAGTTACATTAAATGGCGAAACTTCAAAATACATCAATGGCGTGGGCTTTGGCATTGATGGCATGGTTTGTGTTGAAAGCGATAAGCTTAAAGCTAAAGGCAAAAAGAAAATCAATTACACGACATTGTCTATTAAATTATTGTTAACTAAATTTAAAAAAGTTAACGCCACAGTGACAGTTGATGGCAAAACTTATAGCTTTAAAAAAGTCTATATCGGTTCAGCGATGAACGGAAAATATTATGGAGGAGGCATGAAAGAAGCGCCCAAGCAAGATCGATTATCCGATACTGTGAGCGTCGTCATTTGGCACGACTTTAATAAATTGACAGCATTGATGGCCTTCCCTAAGATTTTTACCGGCGAGCACGTTAAGAAGACTAAAAAAGTTACGGTTTTAACTGGCAAAGATATCACGATGACTTATTCAAAACCTACCGATTTACAAATTGATGGCGAATCATATCACGCAGTTGTTAGCTACTCCGTGAAAAAATAGATTTCTATTTGAATTGCAAAAAAGGTCTCAAATTCTGAGGCCTTTTTATAATGATGGATCCACTCTATGAGCGACTTTAAAGGCGAATATGTCGCTTATTAGTGATGAAGTGAAGCCAACAAGTAGCATTATCGGAGCGCTTATAGCCATATTGAGCAGTGTTTGTTGAATTGTCGTGCTTCTTAAAACGAAGAAATTAAATAGCGATAGTGTTGGTGTGATAACTGCATAATAAATAATTGAAGTTATCAAAGTGGCTAATAGTCTGTAAGGGACATTGCCTGTATAGGTTTTGTTTTCTACGTGAAATAACGCAGTGAACCATCTTCCAATTTTTGTTAGAGGGACAAAGCAACCAATGCACATCGCAAGAACAAAAGAAATTAGATAATTTATTAAAAACATCGTCCAGGATATGGTGTCGAATTTGATGTAAAGAGTGCTTCCTTCAAGGCTACTTGCCGCAATTATTGAGCTAGTTAAGCATAAAAAGAAACATACAGGAATGTTGCAGATTAGACTATAGATGAATACGCCCCATGACCACTTCATAAAGAGAGATTATAGTTATATCCTCATTTAAAAGCAAATTTATTTGCTATTTAAATTCCTGTCTAGGGCAAAAGTATTGATTCCTTATATACAATTTGCCATCTTATTTGTAAAATAAAGATATCATTTAAAGGAGAATTTATGAAAGATAGTTACAAAAGTTTGTTTACTCCTTGGAAAATTGGTAATTGCGAAATCAAAAACCGCATTGTCATGACTTCCATGGGAGGAACTTCAATTTTTGGTTGGATGGAACCTTGTCACTTCGATAAGGAAGCTGCGAAATTTTTATACGATAAGGCTAAAAATAATGTCGGTTTAGTCCTTCCTGGCATCGCTCCGATTCGCGATCCAATGCTTGGTAGATGGCTTTACACCAACAAAGCAATGTTTAGAAAATTGAAAGATTACATGGTGGAATTCCATAAAACTGGCAGCAAGATGTTTGTTCAACTTACGGCTGGTTTTGGTCGATCTTTTGCTGTCAATGATTTGATGGCTACGGCTAGTAAAAATCGTTTCTTGAATTTTCTAATTAAACCAATTTTAGATATCGACTTTTTAACGATGAGCGCTTCATCGACTCCAAATAGATGGTCTGACAAAGTTATCACCCACGAGATGAGCAAAAAACAAATCGATAAAATGGTGATGGCTTTTGCTAAAACTGCAAAACTATGCAAAGAAGCTGGAGTTGATGGAGTGGAAATCCACGCTGTTCACGAAGGTTATCTTTTAGACCAATTCACGATGAAATACACTAACCTACGAACCGATGAATATGGCGGAAGCTTTGAAAATAGATATCGTTTCCCGGTGGAAATTGTTAAAGCGATTAAGAAAGAATGTGGAGATGACTATCCTGTATCTCTACGTTATTCGGTAGTAAGTAAAACCAAAGGTTTTAGACAAGGTGCTTTACCAGGTGAAGACTATGTTGAAGTTGGTCGCGACATGCTTGAAAGCGAAAAAGCCGCGAAATATCTTCAAGATGCCGGATACGATATGCTTAACTGCGACAATGGAACATATGATGCGTGGTATTGGGCTCATCCGCCAGGCTATATGCCGACAAACTGCAACTTAGCGGAAGTTGAACACATTAAGAAATTTGTCGACATTCCTGTTGTCTGCGCAGGTAGAATGAGTCCAGATGTTGCTGCAAAGGCCATTGAAGAAGGAAAACTCGATGCGATGGGTGTTGCTCGCCAATTTCTTGTTGATTCTAAATGGGTTAATAAACTCATGGATGATAAAGAAGAAGACATCATGCCTTGCATTTGTTGCCATAATGGCTGTTTTAATCTTTGCCATTACGAAGGCGCCGCCAATGATCAAAAGCTTAGCGATGCGACACATATGGCTAGATGTGCACTTAATCCAACGACCATGCAGTCAAAAAAATATAAAATTAAACCAGCAAAAAAGAGCAAAGAAGTTGCCATTATCGGCGGTGGTATCGGCGGAATGGAAACTGCACGCGTCTTAGCGATGCGCGGACACAAAGTTACCATCTTTGAAAAGAGTGGCGAGCTCGGTGGCGTATTTACGGCGGCGAGTAAACCTTCTTTTAAAGAAAAAGATCGTGAACTTATTTCTTGGTATAAAAATGAAATATCTAAACTACCTATCACTGTTAAATTAAATACTTATGTCAAAGGCATTGATAGAGCAGGAAGATATAAACATCTTCTTATCAACGATGATAAAGAAAGAAATGCAAAATATAACGAACATTATCTATTTGATGATGTAGTTATTGCTACAGGCGCTGTAGCTAGACATCTTCGTGTTCCGGGTGGTGAAAAAGCCATTGAAGCTTGCGATTATCTACTTGGAAACAAAGAAGTTGGCAATAAAGTTCTTGTCATAGGCGGTGGACTAACTGGTTGCGAAATCGCTTACGACTTATACTTAAAAGGTAAAACTCCAATTATCGTGGAAATGAAGAATGATTTAATTGCTGTTCGTGGCGTTTGCCTGGCAAATTCCTCATATTTACGTGATTTCTTCGCTTTAAATAAAGTGGAAGTTCATCTTGAAACCGGCGTTAAAGAAATCACCGATAAAGGTGTTGTTGTCACAACTAAAGATGGCAAAGAACAACTTATTGAATGTGATTCAGTCATCTCTTCAATTGGTTATAATCCTAAACCTCTTGCTAAAGGTAAATTAGTTGGTGACTGCTTAGCGGTTGGCAATTTACGTACTGTCATTTGGCGGGCTTGGGATGTGGCGATGAAGATTTGATATTTAATTTTTCTCTTTATAGGCAATGCTTAAGGCGTTGCCTTTTATTTAAATAATTTATTTATATTAATATTCTTTAGAATTTAATAGAGTAGAATTTCTATTGCGACTACGCCATAATTATGATATTTTCTGTTTCTTATAGCTCCAATCGCAATCTAGGGAATTGATGCAATACTATCTTTAAACATCTTTGATATTATCCGTAAATTTTTATTCCATCTTTTAGTATTTCATTTATTAATTTTGTGTTTTGAATAGCAACATCTAATCTTATTAAATCTATTATTTTTCTTAATTTTTCTTCTAACAATGAAATAATTTCAAAATATTGAAGGCCTTCAATCTCAGATACTATCATTAAGTCAATATCACTTTCTGGACGTGCTTTATTCTTTGCGTAACTGCCAAAAAGATAGCAAGCGCTAACTTTGTAATTTTTTAAAACATCATTTACAGCTTTTTCGATTATATCTACTGTTAGTACTATATCTTTTGCATGATTATTTAAGAGGGAAATGAATTGATTATATTTAAAAGACCCTTCATAGTGAGAATCATCTTCATATCGGCAATATGTTCTAAGCGGTATAGATAAAATTGTTGCTACTTCTGGCTGCGTTAATCCTAAGCTTTGCCTTAATTCTTTTAATTTCATGGCATTATACTATAATAAACAATGCCATTTTGGCAATATTTTATTCTTGAACTTGCCAAATTAGAATGATTGTAAAATCTCTTTAATATATTTTTAAGGATAATGCACTGGCTAAAGCCCAAGACAAGTTATAGCCTCCGCAGGGACCATCAACATCTAAGACTTCACCAATGAAATAGACATCGTGCTCTCTTTTGCTCATCAAATTATTATCGATGTCGATAAAATCGATACCTCCGACAGTAACTTGTGAATTTTCAAAGCCAGATAAAGAATCAAATTTAAATGTTAATCGTTTAGCAAATGATGGTTTAATCTTATTTTCTTTAAAATATTTAACGAGATTAGGATGCAAGAAGGCGTTTAAAAATGCATCTTCACCTCTTTGATGAATATAATCATTAATTTCAAAATCTTTATAATCTTCAAGTAGGTCGAGTTCAATCGTGTAATTATATTTTAGATTCCTTGCGATGATGCTAGATAGATTCATGATGACAATGCCACTTAAACCATGGCTTTTGAAAAGAACTTCTCCACTTTCTTTGTGTATTAGTTGATGATTTTTATATAATGAAGCAGAGCATTTTACTCTAGTGCCATCGAGAACTTTGGTATTTTCAATAGTTCGAATAGGAGTTAGACCTGGTTCAATTTTATTTAAGCAATAGCCATGTGCTTCTAAGATTTTAAAGATGGAACCATCGCTTCCTAATTTTGGAGAACTTGCTCCTCCGGTGGCAATTATCAATCGATCAACAAAATATTTTTCTTTATCGGTTATAACGGTTATTTTTATAGGGTTAACTTTATAGTCTGTTAGCTTCTCATCTAAATTTATTTTGATGTTTTCTTTTTCTAATGTTCTTAATAAAGCGTCTCTAACCGTAATAGCGGATTCACTTACTGGATATACTAGATCACCGATTAGCTTTGTTTCAACGCCTATTTCGCGAAAGAAGTTACGTTGATAAACATAGCCGAATTTTCTTAAAATTGGCAATACGTATTGATAATTTTTGTACAATTTGTAATCTAGCTTCTTATTTGATAGGTTACATTTTCCATTGCCAGTCGCTAAAATTTTCTTTAATGGTTTATCACATTGTTCAATGAGCAAAATTTCCTCATCAGGACATTTTTCTTTTAAGGATATCGCGGCGACTACTCCAGAAACTCCTGCGCCGATAATGATAGTCTTCATGGGGTTATAATAGCATAAATCAATAAAAAAGGGGCTTTATTTCCCCTCTTTCATTTTAGCAATAATAATTAGGCACAATTCTACCGGTATGCCAACAAAGTAAATATACCAAACATTGTCGTTTAAAAATGTTACGTAAAACGATGTTATGAATGTCCAAACAAAGAATGAAGAAATCACAAGCCAAGCAACGGTGTTATCTTTCCATATTTTCCAGATAGAAATAGAGGAAATAAAGAAGCAGATTGACACTCCCCAGACAAAGATTTGCCAATACGGTTTGGTGTTTTTATCTAAACATGTCCAAACAAAAATAACTGTGGCAATAAGTAAAAATACTGTATTAGCTAATAAAAGAATTAACAAACGGCTATCAATTGGCTTTTTTGCTTCTTTTTTATCGATATCAGCGACTGTTTGATGATTTATTAGCATATAGTCC
The DNA here is from genome assembly GCA_963657885.1 of Bacteroidaceae bacterium. GTDB lineage: Bacteria > Bacillota_I > Bacilli_A > RFN20 > CAG-826 > Fiminaster. The sequence continues at coordinate 27,475 of CAVKNZ010000004.1, read as the reverse complement.
ATGTTGACGCCGTAAAAATCAGCGAGATTTTTTAAGACTTCAACGCTTGGAACAGCATAGCCATGTTCCCATTTAGAGACTGTTTTATCGCTATAAGAAAATTGTTTCGCTAACTGCTGCTGAGTTAGACCGCTTTTCTTTCTTAGCTCTACTAAATTATTAGCGATAACTTCATTTAAGTTTTTCATCCCTATTATTGTAGTTTTCGCTTTCTCTATTTGCAAAAAGAGAGTGAATTATTTCGATGAATAATTGTGTTCTCGTAATAATAGACATAAGAATTCTCTTTTTAATTCCTTCTTTTTAATGCGTGTAAATCGCTTATCGTAGCTTCTTTTTCTTATTGTTGAAATTAAAGATAAAAATTTTATAATAGTCTCATGCCCCAATAGCGCAACTGGATAGAGTACTTGACTTCGAATCAAGGGGTTACGGGTTCGAGTCCTGTTTGGGGCGCCACTATTACATAATCGGATTGATGCTTAATTGCTCAATCCTTTTTTAACAGAAAATAATAGCTAGCCAATGCAATCTTTATGAAGGGACTATATTCCTTATTTACTACAAATCTGTCTAGTAAAATACAGCAAAAGTGTCTAGTGAAATACAGCAAATGTGTCTACTTGTTTGTTGATTATCAGATAAAATTTGACAAAATTAATGTAAATAGAGATACGCTATGGAATACAAAAAAAGAATTATTGATGAACAATTTAACATTAGGATGAAAGCACTTGGTGGTGTTCTTATTACTGGACCAAAAGGTGTTGGAAAAACAACAACAGCAAAGCAAAAATGCAATTCTATCATCGATTTTCAAAATGAAGATGAAAGAGAAAATCTTTTGTTAATCGCAAATAATCACCCATCCGATTTATTGAAAGGCAAGAAACCTATTTTGTTCGATGAATGGCAAGATGCCCCTAAAATTTGGGGAGCTATTCGAAAAGATATCGATGATAACAGCTTAGTTGGAGCTTATATATTGACGGGGTCCTCATCACAAAAGGTTAAAACGCCACACACTGGAACACTTAGAATATCAACTTTAAAAATGTATCCGATGAGTTTATACGAAAGTGGCGATAGCAATGGAACAGTTTCGTTGATTGACTTATTTAATGGTTCTCCCTTTGATGTCTGTGTGTCTGATTTAAAATATGATGATATAAAATACGTTATTTGCAGAGGTGGCTGGCCTAGAAGTATTAATATTTCTGATGAAAAAGTGAGTTTACAAATTGCTAAAGAAATATTTAATCAAACTTGTGAAGTTGACATTTCAAATATCGATGGAATTAAGAGAAACCCCTTATTAGCTAAGGCAATTTTAAAATCCTATTCGAGAAATATTTGCACCAACGCGAATATAAAAACCATTTATGATGATGTTTCGTCTACTTTCCCTGTTTCCAAACAAACTTTTTATGATTACATTCACGCTCTAGAAGATTTATTTATTATAGAAGATGTGCCTGCGTGGTGCCCTTCTGTTAGATCAAAAACTGCGATTAGATCGTCACCAAAAAAAGAATCTTATTGACCCATCAATAGCTACAGCAGCTTTAGGTATTTCACCAGATTATTTTCAAAGCGACTACAAAACACTAGGCTTTTTATTTGAATCTTTGGTTATTAGAGATTTAAAAATTTATTCATCTGAACATGATGGATATCTTTCTTATTATCGAGATAGATTCGGTTTAGAAGCCGATGCCGTATTGCATTTAGATGATGGAAGATATGCGCTTATCGATATTAAACTTGGGCAACATGATATTGATATGGGTGCAAAGCATTTATGTCAAATAGAAAATTTGATTAAAGAACGTAATAAAGAAGAAAAACAGGTTCCTTTACGTTTACCTGATTTAAAAATAGTTATAACTGCGACTGAATACGGATATAGAAGAGATGATGGGGTCCTCGTTATTCCTATTGGTTGTTTAAAGGATTAATTATTTATATAAAATTACTTTAAATAATAAAAGTTCTTTAGACATTTGCATCAACTAAAAGGACTGTTTATATCATGATTTTATGTATCAGTCTTTGAAAAGAAGTTTTGTTTATTATAAAATAAACAAAACAAGGAGGCACAAAAATGAAGAAAATACCAACACTATTTGAAAGAGAATTTTTAAATAATCATGATTTTATTTTAAAAGAAACAGTAACGCCTGGCATGGAATGGGTTTTAAAAGGTGAAGGCGTTGCTACTGTTAAAATTGATGGCAGTTGCACCGCGATTATAAATGGAGTTTTTTATAAACGATATGACGCTAAGCAAGGGAAGAAACCTCCTGAGGGGGCTATACCTTGTTGCGAACCTGATCCTATTACCGGACATTGGCCACATTGGGTAAAGGTTAGTTCTACTGATAAAGGCGATCAATGGTATTATCAAGCCTATTTAAATTCAGGATCTAGTTCTTTAAAAGATGGTACCTACGAAGTTATTGGTCCTCATTTTCAGCGAAATCCTTATGGTTTAGAAAAAGATATTCTTGTTAGGCATGGTGAAGAAGTTGTTGAAGTTGAAAGAAGCTTTGAAGGCATAAAAAAATATCTACAAGACCATTACATTGAAGGCATTGTCTTTTGGAAAGATGGCGAGCCGATGTGTAAAATTAAAAGACGGGATTTCGGTTTCCCTTGGAACAGGCTGAATCCTGTTGATAAAGTTGAAGCTAAAAATTAAGTCTATAATTTATATCTATGAAATACGAAGTCATCAAAATTGAGGATTTAAAAAACATAAAGCAATATAAGTGGTTTAGAACTTTTTCTAATCCATGTTATAGCTTTAATGTGAAAATGGATGTAACAAATCTTGTTAAATATAGTAAAGATAATAAACAAAGTTTTTTCATTAATACCTTGTATTTATTGACATCGGCTTTAAATAGAATTGATAAATTTAGAATGCGGGAAGTAAATAATGAAATAAGGCTATACGATAAAATTAATCCTAGTTTTATTGTTATGACCTCTTCTGGTATTTTTGAAAATGTTGATTTTGAAATGTGTTTTGATTATGTCTCTTTTTATAAGAAGGCGCACACATTAATTGAAGAAGTTAAGAAGCATACATCTGTTAAAGAAGAGTTTAATTCATCGAAACTTTTTAATGAATTTTATATTACATGCATTCCTTGGCTGTCTCTTGAAAGCATGTCTCATCCTTTAATTGATAACGATTATGAATCGCTATCATGTCCAAGAATTTGTTGGGACAAATACCGCGTAGAAAACGATAAGATTATCATGAATTTAAATATCACAGTTAATCATTGTTTTGTCGATGGTTATCATCTAGCTTTGGCTTTTAATTTAATTCAAGATTATTTCTTAAAGCTAACTGGAATTAAATAATTGTTTTTCTTTTCTATTTATTAGTTCGATTTTCCTTATTTATATATAATTTAATTAACGGAGGCGTTATTTTATGGATAACGAAGTAATCAAAAATATTAAAACTAGAAGAAGTATTCGCTCTTATTTAGATAAGCCTGTTAGCGATGAACTTATCGATAAAGTCACAGAAGCTGGAACTTACGCGCCAAGTGGAATGTCTCGCCAATCAGCGACTATTGTCGTAATTAAAGATAAAGAAACAAGAGACTTAATTTCTAAAATAAATGCAGAAGTGATGAAGCGCGATATTGATCCTTATTATGGAGCTCCAGTTATCATCCTTGTTTTAGCGGACCCTTCCATTAATACTTATGTTGAAGATGGATCGCTTGTATTAGGAAATATGATGCTTGCCGCTCATTCATTAGGACTAGGTTCAGTTTGGGTGCATCGCGAAAAAGAGATGTTTGATTCGCCTAAAGGCAAAGAATTATTAGAAAAGTGGGGCTTAAATACATCGCTTAGAGGTGTTGGCTCCATCGCTTTAGGTTATCCAAAAGTAGATGGCGTAGCCCATCCTATTAAAGCTAATTACGTTATTAAGATTTAAAGCTACGATGGTATCGAAGTTTTATACGCTCGCCAAAACAGTGATAAAATTCGCCTTTTCGGTTATTTAAAAATTCGCCGAAAAGATGAAATAATAACTCTAGTGATATACGAGGTAGATGAAAATGACATTTGGAGAAAAGATTAAAAAACTTCGAACTGAGGCTAATTTAACTCAAAAGGATTTAGCGGAAAAGTTAAATGTATCGTTTCAAACTATCAGCAAATACGAAAATGATACTAATGAACCTGACTTACAAACAATTAAAAAATTAGCTCAACTATTTAATTGCAGCATCGATTATCTTTTTAGCGATAAAAATGAAGATGAAGAAACTAAAGAAGATAATAAAGAAAATGTAGATCCAGTAGTTAATCTTCCTACATTAGCTAAATGTGTAGAATGTGGAAAAGAAATTAAAGATCACGATGATCTACATAACATATCTAGAAATACAGCCCCTGGAATAGTGGAAAACGTATCCATTTGTAGCAGTTGTCTAGCTAGACACAAAGAACTAGACCGTAAAAGAGATGAATTAGCTAAGAGAATGAAATCTTCTAGCACTGAAGCAAAAGTCACTTTAGAGAAGAAGACTTTATTAACCTTTTCAATCATCGGAGCGATTGTCGCATTCATAATCGCTTTAGTTTTATCTATTGTTTACTTCAATAAAGATAATCTCGCGATTGGAATAACTGTAGCAATTGTCGCACCTATATTTTCCTCATATACGATATTTGCCACGATATTTTGTATTTTCTCTTATTCATATATCGGCGAGATATTTGAATCGATTGCTAGCTGGTCAATTCGCCTGCCAGGGCTTATTTTTACCATGGATTTTGAAGGAATTGCATGGTTAATCGCTATGAAGATTTTATTTGCAATTCTAGGCTTTATGTTAAGCGTCTTTGTCTTTTTGCTTGCCGTAAGCGTAAGTGCCTTATTTTCCATATTTTCATTTCCGTTTATTTTCCCTAAAGAAATGAAACGCATTGCCTAAAGGAGGTTATATTTATGCCAAGAGGTCATCACTCATCAACTAAATCTTTCAATCCTTTCACGCATCATTCATCTAAAAAAGAATGGTCGATGATGAGCGTATCTGAAAAAGAATTATATCTAAAAGAAGAAACTGAATACGCGAGAAAGTTAGCTATCCAAAGGCAAAAAGATAGTAAGAAGCAAATTACTAAAATTATTGTCTTCTCCTCATTAGCCTTGCTTGCTATTGCTTTAATAATCATCATCTGCATAGCTTGCTATCAATCGGTTGCTAAATGATTTCATTTTTTGCTAGGTTTGCTAAAATCTAGTCATGAATAAATTTAAAAATATCAAATATCTAGTCTTTGACTTAGATGATTCACTTCTTAGAAAAGATCGAACTATCTCTTCTTTTACTGTTGAAGTGCTAGAAAAGGCTAAAAAAAGCGGATACGTTATTGTTTTTAACACTTCGAGAAGTCGACAAAATTCGCAAAGATACATTGATTTAGTTCATCCTCAATATGGCATTTATAACGGAGGCTGTGAAATCTCTGATACAGATGGCAATATTTTGTATGCTTCTTTTATCGATAAAAAAGACGCTCAGACAATAACTAAATATTTAAATAAGGTGATGGAGAAAATCTCTGTTCAAGGAAAAGATAACTTCTACGCCTCGGATAAAGAATATAAAGCACAGAATGCGATATGGACTAATTTTAATGATGGACTAAGCGAGGACGCTTATAAAATACTTTGCTTCTCTTTAGATAATAAATTTGTCGATGAAATAGCAAATAAATATAATCTTGAGCATCAAAACTATCTTAATTCTGGATGGCATAGATTATCTAAAAAAGGAAACAATAAACTAACTGGTTTAGAAAAATTCTTAAATATAGTTCATGGAAAATTAGATGAAGTTTGCTATTTTGGCGATGATTATGGTGACATTGAAGTTATCGAGCATGTCGGCGTCGGCGTAGCTATGGAAAATAGCAAGAAGGAAGTATTAGATGTTGCTAAATATGTTGCTTCAAATTGCAATGATGATGGAGCAGCAAAATTTATAGTTGAAAATTTCTTAGACTAAATTGTAAATTTATAGTTGAAGAGAAAATCATTTTCTTTATAATTTCTTTGTTAAAAAGTTGAGGGAATTTTTTATGCTTAAATTAGTAGACATTAAAAAAGATTATTTGAGTGCTTCTTTAGTGACGCACGCCTTAAAAGGAATCAATGTTTCTTTTAGAAAAAATGAATTCGTTTCCATTCTTGGTCCATCGGGATGTGGAAAGACAACTTTATTAAATATCATCGGCGGATTAGATAGATATTCTAGCGGTGATTTGATCATCAAAAATGTATCGACAAAAAACTTCACTGATAGAGATTGGGACACTTATAGAAACCATTCCATCGGTTTTGTCTTCCAATCGTATAATCTCATCTCTCACTTAACTATTTTAGGTAATGTCGAATTAGCTTTAACTATCGGCGGACTTCCTAAAAAAGATCGAAGTGCGAAAGCATTAAAAGCTCTTGAAGCAGTTGGTTTAGCTGATATCGCTAAGAAAAAACCGAATCAACTTTCTGGCGGACAGATGCAAAGAGTGGCCATCGCTCGTGCTTTAGTAAACGATCCGGAAATCCTTTTAGCGGATGAACCTACCGGCGCGCTTGATAGCGAAACATCAATTCAAATCATGGAACTTCTTCAAGAAGTCGCTAAAGATAGACTTGTCATCATGGTTACTCATAATCCGGATTTAGCTAAAAAATATTCTACGAGAATTATTACCATGAAAGATGGACTTCTCACTAGCGACTCAAAGCCATATACAAAAGATGATAAAACCGAAGTAGTGGAACAAGGCTATAAAAAGAAATCGAAGATGAGTTGGTTCACGGCTTTTTCACTATCTAGCAAAAATTTATGGGCTAAATTTAAACGTACCGCCTTGGTGGTTGTTGCCGGATCTATCGGTATCATCGGCATATCCGCGGTTTTAGGTGTTAGTTATGGCGTTAAAAGTTACATCGCCAACATGCAAGATGATATGCTTTCTGGTAACCCCGTGGAAATCACTCAAACTGGACTAGATTTAAGCGCTCTTCTTAAAGCCAGTAGCGATTCGCAAATTCGTGGCTCAATTAGCAATGCAACTGATAAAGAGACTGGAGTCATCAACATTCAATATATGATTGAATATCTTGTTGAACAACAAAACAATTTAAGTGGCTATTCTATTAAAAACACCATCACCGAAGATTACGTTAAATATATCGATGAAATGCCAAAAGAATACTATTCTGCGATCAAGAAAGAATACGGCATTAATCCTAAACTTAATCTCTACACTAATTTCTCGTTTACTGAACCTAAAGGCAAAGTTGATACAGTATCACTAGAGGAAGTAGAAAAGATGTATACCTCAATTATCGAAGAGACTCCTTTTGGTAAATTTGCTTCGATGATTTCGATGTTCACCAACGTTTTCTATTCGATGCCTGATAGCGAAGATTATCTATTAAATCAATACGACATCCTCAATGAAGATGGCTACATTGCTAAAGAAGAAAATGAAATGATGATTGTTGTTTCTAAAGACAGCGCTTTAACAGATATCTTCTTAGGTCAAGTTGGCTATCTTAGCGAAGATGAATTTGTCGATATCATCGATAAATACGCCGATGCGGACAATCATCAAGATCTTGAACTTAGTAAAACTGAATTTAGCTATGATGAACTAACTAGCAAAAAATTCATCTATTATCCAAACGATTCCATCTATCAAGAAAATCCAGCGAAAGCGATTTATGAAGCTAATAAAATTCGCGCGCCATACACATACACTGGTGAACTAGAAAACGGCAAAACTTTAGCTAATGGTAAAGAGATGAAGATAACCGCTGTTTTACGTGCTAAAGATAACGTGGAATATGGTTCGCTTAAAACTGGTTTCATCCTCTCACCTAAATTTGAACAAATGGTTTTAGAAGATGCCAAAGATTCAAAGATAAATAAAGCTTTAGAAGAAGAACAAGCTTATTATGAATCGCTTCCTGATAGTTCAGAAGATAGCTCTATCAGCACGAAAGATAATTACAAATTCATCGTGCCTTATTCTTATAAATATTCTTATCGAGGAAATGAAAAAACAACGGCGTCATACGCTTTAACTGTTTTCAATTTAAGTGGTGGTTCATCTGGTTTTGGCGCTTTTAGTGATGTCATCAAAGAGATGTTTGGCGATCAATATTCCATTGAATCGCAGTTTGAAAAAGCGGTCCGTTCAGTTGGAGGAAATTCACTTAGTAACGATATATCTATCTATCCTTTATCTTTTAATGATAAGCACTATGTAACTAATTATTTAGATCAGTGGAATGAAGATATTGATTTAACTATAGACAACAAAATCATAAAAGCTAGCGATAGAAACGAAATCAAATATACCGACAATTTAGAAGTTGTCATCAATTTAATCAATACGATGATTGAAATTGTTACCATCGCTTTGATTTGTTTCACTTCTCTTTCTCTTGTTGTTTCAACAGTTATGATTGGTATTATCACTTACGTATCTGTCATTGAACGCATCAAAGAAATTGGCATCATCCGTTCGCTTGGTGGTAGAAAGATCGATGTCTCTAACCTCTTCAATGTTGAAACCTTCATTATCGGCGCGAGTAGCGGTGTCTTCGGTTTAGCGGTCACCTATATTCTCTGCGGGATAGTTAACATCATCATCAATAGCTTTGCTAAAGTGGGAACTTTGATGATTTTGCCATGGCATTATGCCTTACTTGTTTTAGTCATTTCTATTCTATTAACACTTATAAGTGGGCTTATTCCTGCAAGCGCCGCAGCTCACAAAGACCCAGTTATCGCCTTGAGAAGTAACGATTAATAAATTAAAGAGAATATATTCTCTTTATTTTAGTTTCTATTTGCAAAAGAAAAAAAGTGTCTATATACTTTTGCTTGTGAAAAGAAAAATTGTTATTGCTCCATACGAGGCTCATCGCATTTTGTTTTCCTCTTTTCGAAAAGATGACCTCTTTAACGATACTAAATTTATAACCTTAGATGATTTAGTTACTGGCTTAACTTATTCTTATTCTTTAGATGCGGTGAAGTTCATCGTCAAAAGACTTAATTTGCCTTTAAATGTTGCGCTTTCTTATTTAAAAGTTCTATCTCTTCTTCCAGATAAACGTGTCATAGGCTATGATGAACTTTTTAATCTAAAAGATGAACTTATTGAAAAGAAATTGTTTATTAAAAACGAACTATTTTCTTATGAGTTAAGTAACGCAGATATTGAAGTCTATTACTATTCCGTTAAAAACCCATATCTAAAGAAATTCTTAAATGGCTATGAAGTGACTTATCACGAAGATGAAGTTCAAAAATTAAACTACAAGATATTTGACTCAAATGACGAACAACTCATATACGTATATAACAAAATTGAGCAATTACTTACTTCTGGTGTTGAAGCTAAGAAGATATTTATTTATGGTTTAAGCGATGATGATAAAGCTATCATTGATCGACTTAACAATAACTATAACTTCAACTTAAATGGCGCCTACAAGAAACATTTAATAGATTTACCCTTTGTTAAAGAATCTATTTCTTCTTTTGATGGCGATTTAGATAAAGCGATATTATCAGTTGATAAAGATGATAAAAACTATGATGATTTAGTCTCCTTTTTTAAAGACTATTTCATTGAAGGTATTTCCTTGCCTTTACAAAAAGAAGTCTATATAGAAGCCGCGAATAAAACTGTATATAAAACTGATTATTATAAAGAAGCTATCAAAGTTATCTCTAAACCTATCATTGCTGAAGATGAATATCTATTTATTGTTAACTATGCCCAAGGGATGATTCCGGTTTTAGAAAAAGATGATGATTTTATTGATGACTATGATAAGGAGAAATTAGCTATTCCCACAAGTGGAGAAAACAACGTAGCCACGAATGAAGAATTAGCTTTATATCTTTCTAGCAAAGGTCACATAACCTTATGCTATCCAAAAAAGAATTATTCTAATAAATTGATGCCTTCTCCTTTAGCAATTCGCTTAAAGCAAGTTGCAGATTATGATACCTCCTTAAGCGCGATATATTCATTTAAAGAAGCGCGATTAGAATATGCCAATCTACTCGATATCAAGCGAAAATTTATCTATGAACATCCTTTGCTTGAATCTTATGCTTCTAAGCTCATGATTCCTTATCAAGAATACAATTCTTCATTTAACGGCGTGAACCATTACTTTGCTTTAAACACTATTTCTCTTAGCTATAGCAGTCTTTCTAGCTACATTCACTGCGGTTATAAATATTATCTCGATTACGTTTTACGTCTAGATGAACTTGAAACCAATTTCAACATGACTTTTGGCTCTTTTTCTCACGATATTCTCTCACATATTGATTCCAATCAGACGTTCGAAGAAATATACGAACAATCTTATAGCAAATATGAAAATCAATTCACTAGTCGCGACAAGATATTCTTAAGAAAACTTAAAGATGATTTGCATAAGACTTTTGATTTTATTAAAGAATATGAAAGTCACATTGAAAATGGGACATTTCTCCGGGAAGAAGGATTTGAAGTTCGGGTATCAGATAACATCAAATTAACTGGCTTCATTGATAAGCTTATCTATAGCGGACCCGACAACAACTTTGTGAGCATCCTTGACTATAAAAGCGGTTCAGAAACATTTAAAGAAGATGACGTAGAATTTGGTTTATCGCTTCAACTGCCGATTTATTCATATATTTTTAGTAAACATCCACATTTTAAAGATAAAGAATTGATAGCCATCTTCATTGAAAAGATATTGGCAGAAGATGCAAATAAATTTGTAAGCGATGATAAATATAAAGCTGGCTTAAAAATTCATGGCGAATATTTAAAAAATAAAGATGCACTTAATTCACTAGATACATCGCTTGATATAAATCAAAGTAGCCCTTATTTCAAATTTTTAGTTAACTCCGATATCGATAAATATCCAGCAAAGCCAGCAAAACATCTTCATGATCAGGAATTCTTTGATTCACTTGTTGATGCTTCTGAAAAGTTTTTGCTCGATGTTGGTTATAACGTCTTAGCTAATAATTTCCCGATTAATCCTAAAATCTATAAAGGCAATAACATCTCTTGCAAATATTGTTCCTATCGCGATATTTGCTTTAGAAATAATAAACAGTTTGTCGTTTTTTCTAGCGATGAGGAGGACGAAGATGGAGATTAAATTTAGTCTTGAACAAGAAGAAGCTCTTCGCTTTGATAAAGGTAACACTTTAGTAAGCGCCTCTGCAGGCAGTGGAAAGACAGCTGTTTTAACTGAACGCGTATTTCGCATCTTAAAAAGCAATGTGAAATTAAACGAACTATTGGTGCTTACTTTCACTAACCTCGCCGCTCAAGAGATGCGTGATAGGATAAGAGGAAAATTATTAGGTGACCATTTATATGATATGGCCTCAAATGTTGATGCGGTGAACATTCAAACATATGATGCTTATGCGTTAAGCTTAGTTAAAAAATATGGCGATAAAATCGGAGTCTATGGGAAAATAAAAGTCGTCGATAAAGCGCTTATTGACTTAGAAATTAAAAAGACTATTAGACAAATTCTTGACGCTCATTACGACGCAAACGATCAAGATGTCATCGATTTAGCGTACGAATTTTGCTTTAAAAACGATGATGTTCTCGTCGACTTTTTAGTTAAAACTTATAACAAAATTGAAAATATTACTGATAAAGATAGCTACCTTGATAACTTCATTTCCAATTTCTATGATGAAAATAGAGCGCGACTCTTTTTAGATGAATATATTTCGTCATATCGAAAATGTCTAAACGAGGCTATTAAAGAACTTAAGTTTTTTGATAACGAAAAATATATCAATTTGATGCTTCCTTTTTTAGAAGAATTAGAAAGCATCGATTCCATCGAAAAACTGCACGATTATTTAGCCTCTTATAAGTTTCCTACCAAGACGAAAAACGCCGGAGAAGAAATAGGCGCTTACCACATCAATTTAAAAAATAATTTAGCAAGCTATTTTGCTCATCTAAATTATGAAAATAAAGAAGCAATCATCAAAAAGATGCTTCTAGGAAAAAATTATGCCTCGACGTTAATAAAATTATTAAAAGAACTCGATGAAAAAGTTTATAAATTTAAAGTTGAGCATGGAGTTTATACCTTCTTAGATATCTTTAAGATGGCGATGAAAATTGTCAATTTGCCTAACATTAAAGAAAAGCTAAAAAAGCAATATAAATACATCATGATTGATGAATATCAAGATACTTCACCAATTCAAGAAGAATTCATCAATAGCTTTGCTAACGATAATGTTTACTGCGTTGGCGATGTTAAGCAATCTATTTATCGCTTTAGAAACGCTGACTGCGCTTTATTTCAAAAGAAATTTGATGATTATAAAGCTAATCGAGGCGGTAAACTTATTACTCTATTTGACAATTACAGATCTCGCGATGAAGTTATAGCGGATAACAACTACATCTTCTCTAAGCTTATGAGCTTTGAAGATACTGGACTAAATTATGCTAGTGACCATGCGATGAATTTCGCTAAGAAAGATTATTCATCATTAATAGATAGAAATATGGATTATCATCACGAAATTTTATATTTCACGATGAAAGATAAAAGCATGTTACGCGCGGAATATGAAGCTAATCTTATTTGTAGCGATATCATTTCTAAAATTAAAAATCATGTTCAAGTGCGAGATGGTAACTCGATGCGCGACATAACTTTTAAAGATTTCGCTATTTTAAGCTATGCGAAAACAGAATTCGCCACCTTTCAAAAAGTCTTCAATGAATATGCGATACCTCTTTACGCCAATTATGAACAATCGCTAAACGACAACGATGTCACTTTGACATTTAAAAATATCATTAAATGCATCGCCTTATATTTAGATAACAACTTTGATAAATCTTTCGATCATTCATTCATGTCGATATTACGTTCATTTCTTTTTGAAACGAAAGATGAAGATATTGAAGATGTCTATTATAAGAAGAACTACGATGACTATTTAGCGTTCTCTAAGATTAAAAATATCGCGAATAAATCGAAAAATAGTTCTTTGCTTGAAATCACCAAGATGATTATTTCTGATTTTGATTTTTATGAAAAACTCATCAAAGTTGGCGATATCGCTAATAACAAAGAGCTCATCAATCATTTCTATAATGTCAGCGATATGATGGATGCCCTCAATTATTCACTAAGCGATTATTCACTTTATTATGAAGAACTTAAAGAATATGACATCGATCAAACATTTAAAGGAAGCGATTCTAACCTCGATAGCGTGAATCTTCTTACCATTCACGCTTCTAAGGGATTGGAATTTAAATATGTCTATTATGTAGGCTTGACAAAATATTTTAAATTCAGCGAAGGCGGAAGTAGACTTAACTTCGATAAAGACTACGGCTTTGATTTTTATTCTCGTAAAAGTGGTGAAGGTTTCTTCCACGAATTCATCCTTAAAAAAGAACGTCTAGCGATGGTTAATGAACAACTCCGCGTATTTTATGTAGCTCTAACTCGGGCGCGCGAAAAAGCGATACTTTTATTCAATGAAGTTAAATATCAAAACGCAAAAGCGAAAGACACATTCTCTAAGAACAATTCCTATATGGATTTTCTTAAATTTAAAGGCATAGAACTCCCTAGTCGCGTCATCGAATTTAGCCGTGAACATCTAGAGAAGATTCATTCCATCGATTCTAAGGAAATTAACATCGAAGATAGCTATAAATTTGATTCAGAGATATTTTCGCCTCATCGCATCTCAAAAAAGAAGAGCGATGATGCCTCATCTATCGCTTTAGAGCTAGGAAATAAATTCCATTATTATCTCGAACTTGTGGATTTCTCTTCGAAAGATACTTCATTTATCATAGATAGAAAAGATCGAGACATTATCGACAGATTCTTAAAAAATGATATCTTTAAAGATGCCGGAAAGGCTAAGGTGTGTCACGAATATGCTTTCTATGATGAAGCTGAAGATGTTAATGGTGTTATCGACTTACTTCTCATCTATGATAATCATATCGATATTGTTGACTATAAATTATCGCATGTCGATGATGAAGCTTATATTAGGCAAGTTAACTTATATAAGAAATTTATTTCTTCAATAAGCGAAAAGAAGATAAACATGTATATTATTTCTATCTTGCACGGAAATGTCTTAGAGGTGAACTGATGCGAACATTATTAAAACTTAAAGATGATCAATACCCTTTTACCGGTGTAAGCCACACCCGTAAAGTCGTTCGCTGCGTTCTTTTAGATGAAAATAATAATGTTTGTCTTGAACATGTCTACGATGACGATGGCTTTGGCCCAAGAGATTATTATGAAACTCCTGGAGGAGGCGTAAAAGGAAAAGAATCCTTAAAAAAAGCTTTAGAACGGGAAATAGAAGAAGAAGTTGGCTACCACATTGAAATAATCGCTGAACTAGGGAAAGTAAAAGATTATTACAATCTCATAGAAAGAGAAAATATCAATTACTTTTATTTAGCTAGAAGAAAAGAAAAGACCCATCAAGCTTTAGAAGAAGATGAAGTTAAACGTATCGAAAGCATCATTTGGGTCGATATTGACAAAGGTATTTCCTTATATGAAAATATGCAAAATGTTTTGGTGGGACGCTTAGTGAAACAAAGAGAACTGCCAATTCTAAAAAGAGCAAAAATTGCTTTACAAAAGCTAACTTAATAGTTAGAATTAACTTCGCTTGGCGAGTATGGTGAAGAGGCCTAACACAGCCGGCTGTGAACCGGTCACTCACGAGTTCGAATCTCGTTACTCGCCCCAAACATTTTGAAATTTCCCCCATAATTTTGCCCGAGAGGGTAAGATAGAATGGAGGATTTTTTATAATTTTATTATTTTCTAAATATATGTTTGTCGTCCATATTTAAATATGAAAAATAAATTGATTTGATCGCAACTTATTTCCCTGTTCGCTGTTAGCCGACAAATTATTATTGCATTTTCTGTTTTTGTGTTTAATAATTGTACTGTCAGCAATTGCCGACACATTGTAAGACAAGAAGGAGATTCAAAATAATGGAATTCAAGGAGTATCTAACATTAAAAAGAAAAGAGAAAAATCTAACATTAAGAAAATTCGCTTTGTTGATAGGCATTTCGCCAGCATTTCTTTGCGATTTAGAAAGCGGAAATAGATCATTTCCTGCAAATAGCAAAAAATATCCTGATTTGCTTAATAAAATGATTTCTGCATTAGAACTTGATGATAATGATAAACAATTATTAATATCATTAGCTTCTAAATCCATGCTTGAAAAGGATAAAGTGCCGCATGAAGTTAAGACTTATTTACAAAATGTTCCTCTTGCTCAACAAGCGCTTAGAAAAGCTGCAGAAGTGAATGCCACAAATGAAGAATGGGAAGAATTTATTAGATTTTTAGAGGAGAAAAATAAATAATGGTCACATTGGCAAAGCAAGCTTTTAATAATAAAGGTGTACTTCAGATTAAGGATGAAGAACTCGAATATTTTGCTATTGCCCAATTAAAAGACTATAAGAAAGATTATTTTAAAAGTATTCATCCGCTTGATGTTGAAGATTTTATTGAAAATTATCTTAATGTTAAAATTGAATATCAAAAATTATCACCTAATAAATCTAGATTTGGAACAACTGCAATAAGTGATGGTATTGTGCCAATCATTTCTGAAGAAGGAAAATTTGAATATAGATTCTTTAAAGCAGGAACTATATGTGTTGATATCGATGCTTGTGGTAATAATGAATATTTAATTAAATCTACTTTATGCCATGAGGCTGGCCATTCTCAATTCGATTTATTTATAAACAAAGAATTATTAGATGGTACGACATACATCACTGATACTGTGATAATTGATGGTAGGATGATGAAACGTAAAACAGATAAAGATTGGATGGAGCATCATGCTAATAAATATATGACATATCTTTTGATGCCATCTAAATTTGTCAAGAAGCTCTATAAAATAAAACATGGTGAAATTATGCCTGGCCAAAGGCTTGGGGTTAGAAAGCGAAAATTAATTTGGAAAATTGTTTACGCTATGGCACAAGAACTCTCTGTTTCTCCTACAGCTATGGCCTGGAGAATGCTTTCACTTAACATAATTTCTAGAGATATATTCAATGCTTTAGAAATGCATAAAAATAAGGAGGTAAAAATTGTTATATAGGAATTAATTTAAGCAAAATAAAAATTATAAAAAGAGCTAAAAAAATCGTAACCACTGGAATGGCTACGATCGAGATATGCTGAAGCACATCTAAGCAAATTCATAGTAGCATATCTCAATTTGTAAATCACGGAAAAACCGTACAAGGAGATTATATTTATGAATTTAAAAAATAATAATCATCTACGCAAAAGCGATGATGATGTGTTCTTAGCCAAGAAGCTTAAAAAAGCAAACTTTGATACTGGCTTTTATCAAATTCCAAAAATCGAAGATGTTAATATTGAGAAGCCTGATGATTTAATTCTTTGGTCAAATCGACATAAATGCCAAAATAAATCGAAATGTGGTTTAGTGTTTTATGAATATGATTTCAAATTCGATGGAAGAGATGGCATTTATAATATTTTGAAATATTGCAATGATAAAAAAATTAACAAATTAATATCTGAATTAAAGGAATTTTTATTTGTTGTTTGTCCTGACTATTCTGTTTATGGCAATTTTCCTAATTATAAACAAATCGATGCTATGTCAAGAAGTAGAGAAGTTGGATATATTCTTTCCTCGTATGGCATTAGAGTAATTGTTAATTTTAGAGCAACTTATGAATGGTCATATGAATTAGCTTTAAGAGGAATTTGTTATAAGGGGATTGTTGCTATTGGAACACTAGGATGCATACGTGACACTGAATCAAGAGCGTTATTAAAAGATAGTGTTAAAGCTTTAATTGAGTATGTATCTCCAAGAATAATTATCGTCTATGGATATGCTCCTAATGATGTGTTCAATGTTGCTGTTAATTCCGGTTGTCAAATTTGGCAGTTTGACTCATATATTTCAAGAGCCTTTAAAGGGGGTGATTGATATGGGGATGAAATCGCATTCAAACCATTTTACTAACGACAATAACGCAGGTGGTCCATCTAAAAGAAATGGAAAGCTAAATAACAGTGATTATGTTGGGCAT
The DNA here is from genome assembly GCA_963657885.1 of Bacteroidaceae bacterium. Taxonomy (GTDB): domain Bacteria; phylum Bacillota_I; class Bacilli_A; order RFN20; family CAG-826; genus Fiminaster. The sequence continues at coordinate 10,224 of CAVKNZ010000004.1, read as the reverse complement.
TCAGCATTAAAAACAATGTCGATAAAAGGACAAGAATTGTATAATAAAGCTGCAAATGAAAAGTTAAAAAATCATATAAAAGAATTATATAGACCTGGTGCTACTATAGGCGATGGTGGAACTGCTGATGCATTAAGGGAAGAGTTACAAACAGGTAAAAATATCGCTGGTAAATCTCATTTAATTAAGGCAAAGGAACGTTTGAAAGCATTAGAAAAATTAAATAATAATAGCGATTTATCTACCGAAGATAAAAAGATTATAAAAGAACTGATTGATGATCTTAAAGACGCCTTAAAAGGAGGTAGCAAAAAATGAAGCAAATTGATTTAAATAAACAATTATTAAAAATGATTCCTGATTTGCAAAAGAATTTTGACGATGTTTGTGATGAATTAGATGGAATAGAAACAGGTTCAACAATTGTTATTGAAGATGTTTTTATGCCTTTCTTCATCGATTCTATTAAATGTCAAAATAACAAACATATTTTACAATCAAAATCGTTTATTGAATGGCTCAGCGGTTATTACGATGATGAATATGCTGGTGATATTCTAGTTATATCAGTTTATGAAAATATTCATTCTTTAAATGATGAAAAAATAATTGTTAATTTACTTGGCCCTCAGGCAAGAAAACAATATGATGCGATTAAATGGAAATAAATATTGACTAAGAAGTTATTAATGATATTTATTTAAAAACGTCATTTGCAAATGGGTGATAAATTTTTGAAGTGTTATAATGTTAATGCTCATTGGAAGGAGAACATCAAAAGAGCTTCCAGAGATTAACATTGTTTTGGTACGTGGTAGTCCCAATGTTGGTCTCTGAAAGTTCGGACTACCACATATGAAAGTTAAGAGAAAAATATCTCTTCCTTTGAGGAAGTTTTCTTGGTCTCATAAGGAAGAATAGAATAAAACAAACGAAGAGTTGTTTGTTGAATCGACTGTCTTAGAATGGTATCAGGCAAAACATAGAATTTTAAGCAATCAAGAACTCGCGTTTATCAATGGCGTCAATGTAGAAACTTGCCCCTTCTGCGGATCAAATCAAATTAGTAAGAATGGTCATAGTAAAGAAGGCTTGCAAAGATTCAAATGCAATTCGTGTAATAGGCGATTTAACATATTGACAGGAACCATCTTTGATTCGAAGAAAATACCTATTTCAGAATGGATAGAATATTTGCTTCATTTATTCGAGTTTCATTCCATTCGTTTTCAGCTTTTGACAATAGAAATGCCGAATCTACCGGAAGATATTGGCTTAAAAAGATATTTCTAGTTTTGAAAAACATTCAAGATAACATTCTTTTGAAAGGCACGGTTTATATCGATGAATGCTTCTTTTCTGTCATTAATAAAGATATCAAAAAGAAAGATGGTAAAAAGCTAAGAGGCATATCTCAAAATAAAATCTGTGTTGCTACTGGCGTGGATTCAAGCCATTCGTTTTTCTTAGTAACTGGTGTATCAAAATTAAGTGAAAAAGCTTGTCTAAATACTTATGGCGAGCACATTAAAAAAAGTTTCGAAAATAATTCGCGTTTTAGGAAAGTACATAGGTTTTAATTGATTTTATCGGACCTTTATATCACTTTATTCAGGCTGGTTTGATGATAGGAAGTGGAGATTCTAAGTACGAAAGTTCTAGGTTGGCCATATTTATGTGGAATGGCAAATTGAGCAAAATCCAAATATTCTTTTAAGCTTTTAATTGCGTAGATTTTTATGTATCTAAGAAGAAATCCGCTGATTTTATCAGCACATTTATATGCTCTAATCTATAAAATAGATAAGCAATAGCTAAGTCTTCTAAAAAATCCGCTTGTTATTTTTAAAATTATTTTTACAATAATTGCAGGAAAGAAGGAAAGACACAATTGAATTTTAATAATTCATATTAGTAGAATTCCCTCCGATTTCCCTTCTTTATGTTCCTTCGAAAGGATGACAAACAATATGAACAACAAACAAAAAGGTAGTATTATTCTCGCTTCACTTGCCTCTATTGCAGTAGCGGGTTCAGTTATGGCTGGTGCAACGTATGCTTTATTCACCAGCGAAAGCAAGACCAACATTGCAGTTACAAGTGGTACAGTTGATGTTACTGCGACAATTAGCGACTTCACAACTTATACTGGCGATGATTTAACTGGTGATGCTACAACTGATGCTACAAAGATTAAAAAGTCAACTGAATACAGTTTAGAAAATGGCGAATTTAAAAATGGTGGAACAGCTTCTTTAACTGATAACACTCTCACTCTTGAGTACATGACTCCAGGCGATAAAGTTACTTTTACCATTAAAGTAGAAAATAAGAGCACCGTAAGCGTTAAATATCGAACAAAAGTTTCTTTATCAGATGATACTGGATTATATAGTGGCCTAGAACTAAAAATTGGCGAATATACTGATGTTGCTATAAGTGATTGGGAGGCTTTAGCGGTCAATAGCGAAGCGATAAATCTCGAATGTGAAGTTTCACTTCCATCTACTAAAGGAAATGCCTATCAAGGTAAATCTTGCAAATTAATATTTGCAGTTGAAGCTGTCCAAGGCAATGCCTATACTGCTAATCCATCTAATGTTACTTCTGTCGAAAGCATTCAAACCGCTATCGAAAGTGGGGCGAGCGAACTTGTTGTTTCCGAAGACTTTACTGCGGATGTCGACTGTTTTGGAACTGTTGGCAAAGATTTAGCAGCCTTCCACTTTAGCAACAAAGAATACCCTAATATGGCAAAGACAATCACTATTTCTGGAAAAGCGACTGTAGTTAGCAATCAAATGGCGATATGGGCCCAATACGGTGCGAATATCGTTGTTGATAGTGGAACTTATGACAATAGGGATGGTTTAAATGGATGCGAATTAATTTACGCGAATAACGATTGCACAATCACCATCAATGGTGGAATCTTCATGTCGAACCCTAACGGTGAACTTTTCAATATCTCTAATCAACCTGTAGGCGATGGTCCAACTCAAGGTGGTGGCGGAACTATCATCATCAAAGGCGGTTTATACAATAAGCCATTAAGACCAACAGAAGGTTGGCAACGCCAAGATGAATATAATAGCGAGACTGGTATTGGCATTAAAATCGCCGATGGCTATGAAGCTAAAGAAGAATTAATTGATGGAGAAACTTGGTACAGAGTTGTAAAAAGTACTACCATTTAAAATAATTCAATAAATTATATCGTTGATTAACTATGAGTCACGAAAAAATATCTTAAAAACTATGAAATCTGAAGTGGTGTAATTCCTCACGGAGTTCATCACTTCTTTTCTTTGGTTTTCTACAAATACCTCGATTTTATTTTTAATGATGTTTTTTAAAATTGCGAACTGGTTAGCTAAAAATTGCGAACTGAATAGCTAATTTTTCTTGTTTTGCCCTTTTTAACGAGAGAATAAAGTTCAAATAGTTTCGATATTTAGCCAATTATTATAATTGAATAAGCAAAAATTGCGAACTGTTGAAAAAAATTGCGAACTGATATAAAATAAAATTGCGAACTGGAGGAGAATATATGAGGATAGATTTCTATAAAAATGAAGCAAATGAATATTTAGTTAGTCGAAAAGCTGAATGTTCACACATTGAATATAAAAGTAGTGAAGAACAATTGGACAAAATATTAAAAACTCTTTGCGCGTATGCGAATAATTATCGTGACAATGAATACTCTTTTATTTTTATCGGCGTTGAAGAAGTCAATAACGAAGTTGAAAAATCAATACCAAATCTGCCTATAAAAGGTATAGAAGAAGCTCATTTAGAAAAAGCTAAAAACAAAATTAATTCTTTAAGACCTTACATTTATCCTAATGCCAAATTTGATGTTTTAACTAACAAATTCAACGAAAAGTTTTATTTGCTTATCGTTATGGAGAAGCAAAATAATGGGCCTTATTCAGTTTCAGATAAAGTCATTCATGATAAAAGATTTTCTCTTAAGCCAGGTAGATATGTAAGGATAGGAAGCGAATCTAGACTTGCATCCATAGTTGAGGAATATGATTTGCTTAGAAAGTTTTCAAATTACCATTTCTCAACTGACGTGAGCGTTAACGCTACGCTTGACGATCTCGATTATGATTATATGAGAGAATACTTAAAAGCAACAAGTAATCGAAGTCTCTCTGACACTCTTACAAAGCAAGAAATTGCGACGATGCTCAATCTTTTTGCTAAAAACGAATCAACGACCTCACGGGTAAGTAATTTTGCTGTTTTAATGTTTGCTAAAAGACCAGACGCATATATTCCTTATTCTTATGTTGAAATAATAACTGATACATTGGGCAGTAAATCGCGCATGGAAGCCAAAGATTTTAAAGGTCCAATTTGGAAGCAATATTTTATGGCGTTACGCTATATCGAAGATACGTTTATTCGAACTATCACTGTTCGAGAAGATAATGTTGCTATCAACAAAAAGATTAGCAATTTTCCATTTAAAGCCATTGAAGAACTATTGGCTAATGCCGTAGTCCATAAAAATTACGAGGAAGGGAAAACCGTTCAAGTTTATGTCACTAACGATGAAATAAATATCATCAACTATAATAGACCTCTTCCTCCAATTACTTTAGAAGATCTTAACAATCGAAGTATTTTTAAAGAAAGAGATTCTGTCAATCCGGAAATTAGGGATATGTTTAAAGAACTCGGAATCATCGAAAGTTATGGCACTGGAGTCGGTGAAGCAAAAAAGGCTTGTCTAGATAATGGTAACAAAATGCTTTATTACAAATTATTCGATGAAAAAGTAAACATTACATCAGTAGTTATTCCCAGCAATGATGAATATAATCGCCTAATGAATAAAAGTGGAGAAACACCATCTAAAAATGCGAATGTTGATGATAGAAAAGTAAAAATACAATCAGCAATTTCGCTCAGTGAAAACTCTATGAATGTTAAAAATAATTTAGATAAAATCTTTGTTTCTTTTCAAGATAGTATATTTTCACCTAAGGATATTAAAAATGCACTTAAAGTCTCACCTAACACAGCGACAAATTATATCGACAAGCTCAAAAGTCTTGGAGTGCTACAAAGTGTTAAAGGAATCGGGCAAAGTAAATATCGTTTCATATAGTTAAGTCGCCATAAAAAACAAATCATAGCTATTACAAAGTAGTTTTAAGCTTTTCTTTATTTCGAACATTAATTAGATATAGCGATATTCCTATTATGCAAACTATTGCTTCTGTAACGGGATAGGATGCATATACACCTGTCATATTGAATAAATATGATAATAAAAAAGCCATCGGGATAAGAATGATAAAACCTCGAGATAAAGAAATGATTTGAGCAAAAATAGGCTTCTCTATGGAAATAAAATAGGTATTTAATACTATGTTGATGCCAATAAAGAAGACGGCTATAAAATAAATCCTTAATCCGCTTTCCGCTAAAGATTGAAGTGTTTCATTTCCTTCGCTATTAAAAATGGAAGCAATAAAGCTATTTCCAAAAAAGATGAATAAGTAAATCGCTGTTGATAATAATAGCGATGTAATCAATGAATATCTTAAAAGACATTTAACATCATCATTTTTTCCTTCGCCGTAATTTTTCGCCATTATTGGTTGAACTCCTTGGCTTAATCCAGTAAAGATGGCAATTGTCACTAAAGAAACAACTGTGATAATGCCAAAGGCGGAAACGCCGATATTTCCTGATATTTTTAAGATGATAAAATTGAACAAAAACATGACGATGCCGGAGCTAAATTCGGTTAGAAATGGCGAAAAACCGCTGACAAAGATTTCTTTTGAAAATGATAAATTTATTTTCATCTTAGCAATATGAAAATTATTTTTTCGACAAATTATATATGGTGATTGAACTAATAGAGATATGATTGGGGCTAAACCAGTGGCTAAAATAGCTCCAAATATACCCATATTTAAAGGGAAGATGAAAATATAATCGAGCAATATATTTGATAAGCTTCCTGTTATCATTGCCGTCATTGATAATGATGGTTTTCCATCATTTCGAATAAAGCATTGAAATAGATTATTGAAGAAAAAAGCAGGAGTGAATAAAAGCATCACTTTGGCGTAAGTATTCGTCATTTCAATTATGCTTTCATCCGCGCCTAAAAATATAACGATATATCGAGATAAAAATAGTCCTGATAAGACAAATATTATTGATAATAGGATGGCTATAATTATAGAAGCAGTAAATACTTGATTAGCTTTATCTTGTTCGCTTCGTGCCTTGTAGATAGAATATCTAACTCCGCCACCCATGCCAATCAATAGTCCAAGTCCATTGATAATACAAAATATTGGAAAAGCGATATTTAATGCGGCTAGTCCATCGGCCCCTAATTTTACCGAGACAAAAAAGGTATCCATAAGGGTGTAGCTTGATAAAGCTATTTGCCCTAAAATGCTTAATGATACATATTTAATAAATGTCTTGAATAATTGCTTTTTCCCCATATCTTGTCCCTGTTTGAAAAAAGGCACCAGTACACAAATAGCCTTTGCATACGGGTGCGTCTCAAACCGTATTAACTTTTTAGCACAACTATTTTCGCTTATCAACATGAAAATACATTCTTTATAACGCTTTAAAAAAGCCCATCAAGTTTAGTTGATGAGCTTTAATTGTTTAATAATTCTTAATTAAGCAACTTCGTAGAAACGAACATCAGGATCAGCTGCCCATGTTGGCTTTAATCCCACGAAGACGTCGTTTTTAAACATATCGGTATTTAAATATGCTTTCGCGTGTTCTAAGGAATCAAATCCATGAAGCACTTGAACATCTTCATCGCGAATGAGGAGCTCTTTAGTTAAGGCACCTTCAATCGTTTTTAAGAATGGTTCGCGATAGTCAAAATAGACTTTCGCCGCGGCAGGACGATTCTCAGGATTGATTTTCATCGTGATTTCTAAATAAGCTTTTACTTTCATTTTTTCTTTTTCTCCTTTTGCATTTTTATCAATGCGAGCCTATTATAGATACATCACTAAAGAAATGTAAGATATCAAGAAATTTATTAGTTACTATTAAATTTGATAGTAAGGAGAATAGCGATGCATAAGAAAAAACTAGAAGATGATATTAGATGTCCATTAGAACATGGGCTAGAACTATTTGGAGGCAAATGGAAATCGCGCGTCATCTGCGTATTAAATGAAAAAGGTACTCTACGTTATAGCTCTATTCGAAAAGAAATGCTTAATGTCACTGATGCCGTTTTATCAGCAACACTTAAAGAATTAATCGAAGATGGGCTTGTGGAAAGAAAGCAATATAACGAAATACCTCCGCATGTGGAATATAGCTTAAGCGAAAGAGGTAAATCGGTTGTTCCAATTTTACAAAGCATTTGCAAATGGTCAGGCATCTTTAAACGTGATGATAGTGAAAACATCATGATTCAATGCAAGAAATGTGACTTCAATAGGTAAGGTTATTGTTAACAATATTTTTTCCTACATGTATTGATCTTCTTTTAGAATCGGACCTTAAATTTACTAATTTTTAGATGTTTTTATATCTTATTCATTCGAAGATAGTCTATTTAATGTTAAAAACAAAAATTTACATCTTATCTCTCTTGATGATATGTTTCAAAGCATCGATTAACGGTGAATTTCTATGAAATCTATCGTGGACTAACGTGAGAACATGTTCCACGTCAAAATTCATAGTTATTGAACTTTTAAAAAGAAAGGCTCTCTATAATTTTTGTTGTGTTTACAAATTAAGGAGGCCTTTCGCAATGGATTTTAACACAACTTATTATAGCTGTGTTTTAATAGTTAAGATTTTATCTAATCTATATTTAAATACGTTTAATTATTTTTATTATTCAGTAACGATATCAATGGAGAAGAAATAGTTATTGTTTGGATAATTTGTGAATGACCAATATTCATCATTTGACCAATACCAATGGCTTTCCGCATAACGCGCCCATGTAGTTACAACTTGCTTGCCGGCGCTAGTTCCCGTTTTGGCGTCAATAAATGAACCTTCAAAAGTTCTTCCATACCAACTTCCTTTGTCGTGCATTTCGCGATATCCATATCCTTTCCAAAGGATGAAATAATCACCACCAGGATTGCCTTGACCATTGCAAAATAGGTCAGTAGAAGTGTCTGATACTGTTAAGTCTCTTTCGGTTCGATCATTGGTAATGATGCGATAGCCAGATTCAAGAGATTGATGCAACTGTATTGCCCATAAAGCTGCATCGACAGATACTTTAGAAATAACACCTGAATACATTAAATAATGGATGTAGTCGTTTTCAGCATCGCTCATACCTAATGAACGGAGAAGATTCCATCTTGTCACGATTCTGGCGTGTTGAGTTGAACTGAGAGAATAATGTTTTGATAGATCATCTTCGATAAATCTGTTATACATTGTATCGGTCATCTCTAATCGGCCAAAAATGAAATTAACATTTAAGGTGCAGTGATTGCCGGGATTAGAATAGCTTAAATCATATCTACCTTTATAAAATCCTCCAGTTAGCTCGGCATTAGTTGTAAAGGAATATGCATCAGGTAGTTTAGTGACATTTTCATATAAATTTTGAATATTTTCTCTAGCCTTTTTATAAGTAGAAGCAAGCTCATCATCGTTATAGCTAGCAAATAGACATGCTTCGGATGCTCTTGCGGTATTCATATCTAATATTTGCATCAAATTGGCGCATAAGGTCAATATTGATGACTTTATTTCGCTTGCAAAATTAAACATATATTGTAGACGCGATAAATAGGTGCTTAGAATCGAGATTCTTCCTGAAGCTCCATTGATGCGTTCAGCATAATCAATCATCACATTACGGTATTCTTGAGCTTTTGTTGGATTAGCGCTGAAATATTGTTTCATGAATTGCTCAAAAATCATCGATTCAATAAAACCGCGCAAATCATCGAAATCGAGATAATCAGGTAAATCAGTTTTGTTATCTATGGCGACATCGATATCTTTTTCTAATTCTTCCATAAAGCCAGTTTTGACAATGTTGCCGTTTTTCTCTAAGTGAGCTTTAGCGTTTGCAAAATTACCGATGGTGATAGTGAAATTGCAAGCAGAAGAATCAGTTATTTCACCTAAAGGTGTTGAATGATAGCCATCTTCATCTTTTGTAAGCAATAGTTTCACTACTTGGCTCGATTTAACATAATCGCGATAATAAAAGCCAACTTCATCTGCGAGGTTGCGGTTAAAGGTATTGATGTTAGCTACGCTATTATTAGCAAAATCATTGATGCCAAGATTTAAAGTATTTAAATTAGCTTGATCAACGAGAGCTTCTGCACGAACGATCTCATCGGCTAATTGTTGAGTATTTCTATCGATTTTATCGCTTAACTCATCAATTTTACGATCTGTTTCAAGAAGCTGATTCATCACATCTTGAACCGTTGCTCCTCCTGACATAAAGTGTTCAGCGATTGTTCCTAAGATACCAAAGATTCCGCTGACAAGGCTAGCTGGATTATCAGTGGCAACGCCGACGACGATGCTTCCGATATTGCTTATGATTTGGTAGGTGAATTTGCCACCATCTTCCCAGGTTGCTTTGCCAGTGACATATTTTTCTTCAAATTCTGATTGAGGATCTCTATTATCATCGATCTGCTTTTCATATTTTGAGACCATGATGTATTCTTCGCTGAGAGTTATCGAAGAATTGATAAGCATTCCATAATTTGAAGAACTATCAGCGGAAAAAGTTACATCGAAGCCTGTTTTATCTTCATTTGTATTTATCGTAGATATCGAAGATGATGCATTTTTAAGTATTTTATAATTTGCATATTCTTCATTAGAATTTTCTAAAGCTTCTTTAACCTTATCTACGTTATAGACGATGACATCATCTTTACTTAGATTATCTTTAAATAGAGTAGTGCCAGTTTCACTAGCAAATGATGCACTAGTATCATCTAGTTGGGTGTATATCGCGTTTAAAGCGACAAAGTTAGACATGTCCTCTTTTGTGTATGACCATTTACTATCACTTGATCCACAGGAAGATAAAAGTAGTGGAAAAATCGTTAGAAAGAGGAAGTGTTTTTTACTTAATTTCATAATCCTTTGTTCCTCGTATCATATGAACGTTAGTTGAGATGGCTATTATAGACATTTCAATTAACTTCATTGATTGACACCACGTGGTGTCGACTTTCTCATCATGGGTTC
>CAVKNZ010000003.1:0-71558 GCA_963657885.1 Bacteroidaceae bacterium | reverse complement strand
CGTTGTAGTACGACAATGTACAACATTTACGCCTTCTCAACTATAAAACTTGGGATTATACAAGGCACGACAAATTAACAATAAATACTTTTTCTTTTTCTTAGTGTTAAGGCGTTGTTAAATATTATTTAAAAGCGTGTATAATATGGCTATGGTCAACGGAACAATTGAAGGTAAAACACCTGATATGCATCTTCATACTTTCGATGAAGTGAAAGAGAATTATTATGTCTACATCACTAATCCCAATTCTCGTGCTTTAATTGAAAAGGCTTATGAATTTGCTAAAGAAAAACATGCAGGACAATTTCGCAAAAGTGGTGAACCTTACATTCATCATTTAATCGAAGTTTGCTATATTTTAACAACTCTTAACTGCGGGCCAACGACTTTAATCGCTGGCTTATTACACGACGTAGTTGAAGATACTGACACTACTTTAGAAGAAATCAAAAACCTTTTTGGAGAAGATGCCTGTTCAATTGTCGATTCTTTAACCAAAATACAAAGACTTAAATTATCGCATAGAGACGAAGAAGAATTTGTCGCTGAAGATCATCGAAAAATCTTTTTAGGCATGGCCAAAGATGTTCGCGTCATCGTTATCAAATTAGCTGATCGTCTTCACAATATGCGTACACTTTCTTCTCTTCCAGAAAATCGACAAATTGCATTAGCAAAAGAGACATTAGAAGTCTTCGCTCCAATTGCTCACCGATTAGGTATTAACACCATCAAAAGTGAATTAGAAGATTTATCGCTTAAATATCTTCATCCAGATAAATATAAAGAAATATGCGATTTTGTTAACAAAAAGATTAAATACGGTCAAAAATCGCTCGATAGCTTTGCTAAGCGAATCGCCGATATATTGTTTAAAAAAGGCATTCCTTTCTCGATGGAATCGCGCGTCAAATCGATTTATTCGATTTATCGAAAAATCTACATTAAAAACCATAATCCCGAAGAGATTTTCGATTTATTGGCGATCAGAATTATTACTGAAACTGAATTAGAATGCTATGAAATTTTAGGCTTAATTCATGCGACATATAAGCCAATTCCAGGCCGCTTTAAAGATTATATTGCCATGCCAAAGCCGAATATGTATCAATCATTACATACTTGCATTCTTTCTGGCGATGGCAACACTTTTGAAGTGCAAATTAGAACAAAAGAGATGGACGAAATCGCTGAAAGTGGTATCGCCGCTCACTGGAGATATAAAGAAGGAACAAATTACAATCCAAAGCAAGAACAAAAAGAAATCGAAGAAAAACTCCATTGGCTCAAAGATTTAGTTAATCTTTCAGAAGAAGATAGCTCAAACGCCAAAGAATATATGAATTCTTTATCGCACGACATCTTTGAAGCTAACGTCTATTGCTTTACTCCAAAAGGAAAAGTCATTGAACTGCCAACGGGAGCAACACCTTTAGATTTCGCTTATAAAATTCATACAGGTGTCGCTGAAAAAGCAGTGGGAGCAATCGTTAATAACGTGATGGTTCCACTGAACACAGAACTAAAAACTGGCGATATCGTCGAAATAAAAACTTCAAAGACATCATTCGGTCCGAATAAAGATTGGCTAAAAATTGCTTCGACAAGTTTCGCTAAAGCTCATATAAGAAAATTTTTAGCAAAACAAAATGCAGACTTTGTAAAAGAAGAAAAAAAGAACCGTGGAAAACAGTCTTGTTTAGAAGCATTTAGAGGCTTAGGTCTTTCAGAAAGTGAGATGGAGAATCTTTTAAATAATAACGAAAAATTGTTCGCTAATTTTAATGTCGATAGTCTAGACTCTCTCTACATCGCCATCAGCAACAAAAACCCGGTTCCAAGCGCAATTATTGAATTTTTAAAAATCAAACCTAAAGAAGTTTTAAAATTAGATAAAGCTGAAAAATTAGCTAATGATGGTTGCCCAGTTTACATAAAAAATGTCGGAAAAATCGCCATTTCCTTAGCTTCTTGTTGCACGCCAATTCCAGGAGATGAAATAGTGGGCTACATCAGCAAAGGTAAAGGCGTAAGTGTTCACCGAAAAGATTGTCCAAATATTGCCAATGAAAAAGAGCGACTAATCGAAGTTCATTGGAAAGATAATTTAAATAAATCTTCCTATCCAGTAGACATCAAAATTGAATGCAATGATCGACTTAATTTATTGATGGATATTATGGGTGTATTAAACCAAAAAAATATACCTGTTACCTCAATAAATGCTCACCTTCACCCTTCAACAATGATTACCACAATTAAAGCCACGATATATGTAAGCGGAGCGGAACAGCTTAACGATGTCTTTGCTTATTTAAAAAATGTTAAAAACGTCAACGAGATAACACGAGTAATTCATTAGACTAAGCCCCTCTTTTAAATTGACCGTATACATATTAAAATGTATAATAACTTGGAAAAAGAGAGGTTTTTTATGTTAATCAACCCAGTTAAAGGAACACACGACTTAATAAATGAAGAAGCAGAATTCTATGCTTCAGTAGAAATCGTAGCTAAATATTTAGCCTATTCATATCGATATAAATACATCATTACTCCGATTATCGAACACACAAATTTATTTCAAAGATCAGTTGGTGAAAGTAGCGATATCGTCAATAAAGAAATGTATACCTTCTTAGATAAAGGAGGCCGCTCATTGACTCTTAGACCAGAAATTACAGCTGGAGTTATGCGTTCAATTGTTTCAAATAAGCTGTATGCAAATGCGGACTTGCCTTTAAAATACTACTATTTTGGACCTTGCTTCCGTTATGAAAGACCACAGGCTGGAAGATATCGCCAATTTTACCAATATGGCGTTGAATTTGTGGGAGCTAAAAATTTATATGACGATCTTGAAGTCATCACTTTAGGACTTAACTTTTTAGAAAATGTTTTAGGAGATGACATCACCTTAAAAATCAACACTCTTGGCGATGAAGAAAGTCGAACAAATTATCGCAATGCTTTGAAGGAATATTTTCAAAAATATGTCGATAATATGTGCGAAGATTGCAAAAGAAGATTTGAAGTCAATCCTCTTAGAATACTTGATTGCAAAGTACCTGAAGACCAAGAAATAGTTAAAAACGCCCCAAAAATTCGCGATTATTTATCTTTAGATGCAAAAGAAAGATTTGAAAAAACGTTGAGCATTTTAGATTCGATGAACATCAAATATGAAGTCGATGATAATTTAGTTAGAGGTTTAGACTATTACACTGGAGTTGTCTTTGAATTCCATTCGAAAAACGTGCCTGCTATCGGAGCAGTCGGCGGAGGAGGACACTATAATAATCTCCTTAAAGAAGTCGGCGGGCCTGATTTAGAAGGCGTTGGTTTTTCCATCGGATTTGAAAGATTAGCGGAAGCTTTTAAAGCTGGTCACGATAATAAATTAATCGTCGATGCTTTAGCCCCGGATTATTACATAATGTGCTTAGATGAAAAATGCTTTACACAAGCATTCTCATTATCGATTGCCTTGCGAAAAATGGGCTTTATCATCGAATATAATAATGAAGTTAAATCTTTTAAGTCATTCTTTAAATCCGCGGAAAAGAAAAGGGCAAAATTTGCCATAATCATCGGCGAAGAAGAAATTGAAAAGAAGATTTTAAAAGTAAAAAACTTAAAAACACAAGTACAAACCGAAGTGTCTAACGAAGAAGCTAGCACAGTTTTGGTTTCACTTATCGAAGAATATGATGCAGAAGATAGAAAAGAGTTAGAAAATGAACAAAAGGACTAATTACAACACAGACTTATCATTACAAGATGTCGGCAAAAAAGTTACCCTTAATGGTTGGGTAAGCAAAAAGCGAAATTTAGGAAAATTAATTTTCATCGATCTTCGCGATCGAAGCGGAATCATCCAAATTTTTGTGGATGAAAATACAAGCATTCCTGATGTGCGTAATGAATACGTAATCGAAGTTAATGGAACGGTGAGAAAAAAAGAAGTTGTCAACAAAGCTTTAAAAACTGGCGATATCGAAGTTGTCGCGGAAAATATAACCGTTTTAAGTAAAGCAAAAACGACTCCGATGATTATCGCTAACGAAACCGATGCCTTAGAAGATGTAAGACTCAAATATCGTTATCTAGATTTAAGAAGACCTTGTCTACAAGAAAATCTTAAAAAGCGAGCTAAAATCGTTCAATTAGCCCATCAATATTTCGACAATAACGGCTTTATTGAAGTTGAAACACCTTGCTTAGTATTATCGACTCCCGAAGGAGCGCGTGATTATATTGTTCCTTCTAGAATTAGTAATGGCTCCTTTTATGCTTTGCCTCAATCGCCTCAATTATTTAAACAACTTTTGATGATCGGTGGTTTTGAAAGATATTATCAAATTGCTAGATGTTTTAGAGATGAAGACTTGCGTCAAGACCGTCAACCAGAATTTACGCAAATTGACTTAGAGATGTCCTTTCTTGATCAAGATGAAATTCTTACTATCATGGAAGGCTATCTAAAATTAGTGTTTAAAGAAATCTTAAATGTTGATATTAAAACTCCTTTAAGAAGAATGGATTACGCGGAAGCCGTCAATGTCTATGGAAGCGATAAACCAGATACTCGCTTCGCGATGCATTTAATGGATTTAAAATCAGTTCTAGCAAAAACTGAATTTGAAACATTTAAAAATGCCGACGCAATCAAAGGAATTGTTGTTAAAAATGTTGCTGATAAAACAACAAGAAAGGTGATGGATTCCCTCGACTTAGAAGCTAAGAAATTTGGCCTTAATAGCGTGGGAGTCTTTAAATACGTTAACAATACCTTAGAAAGCAGTTTGAATAAATTCTTTACTGAAGATGCGTTAAAAGAATTAGCAAGCAAAGTAGAAATCAAAGAAAATGATATCTTAATTGTCGCGGCCGGAAAATTAGAGCAAGTAAACTTCTGCTTAGGTGCTTTACGTAGCAAATACGCTCATGAATTAGGCTTAATTAAAGAAAATACTTACGACTTATTATGGGTTGTTAATTTCCCATTGTTTGAAAAAGATATTCACGATGGCTCATATAAACCTCTTCATCACCCATTTACTAGACCAAGCAAAGAAACTGAACAATATCTTTATACCGATCCTAGCAAATGCTTATCAGCAGCTTATGATATCGTCATAAATGGCTATGAAGCTGGTGGCGGTTCATTAAGAATATATGACCAAGATATGCAAAAAAGAGTTTTCGAAATTCTTGGTTTTAGTGAAGAAGACATCGCAAGAAAATTTGGCTTCTTTGTCAAAGCTTTCGATTATGGCACTCCACCTCACGGAGGCATTGCTTTTGGCTTAGAAAGACTATCGATGATAATCTGCGGAACTGATAATATCCGCGATGTCATCGCTTTCCCAAAGAATTTAAAAGCGGCTTGCCCGATGAGCGGTGCTCCTAACAAAGTCGATGAAGCTCAACTCGAAGAGTTAGGCATCGAAATTAAAAAACAAAACGCTTAAAGAAAAGGAAGAAAGAGAATGACTCAAAAAGAAATCGATAAATTATCAGTAAGCGCCATACGGGCGATGTGCATCGATGTGGTCAACAAAGCCAAATCTGGTCATCCAGGAATGGCTTTAGGAAGCGCGCCGATTTTATACACGTTATTTAGTAAACATTTAGTTGCTAATCCAAAAGATCCAGAATGGATTAATCGTGATCGCTTCGTTCTTTCTGCTGGACATGCAAGTTCACTTTTATATACTTTACTCCATGTTTCTGGTTACGAATTAAGTCTCGATGATTTGAAATCTTTTAGACAATTAAATAGCCTAACTCCTGGTCATCCTGAATATCGACACACCAAAGGAGTCGATGCAACTTCTGGACCGCTTGGACAAGGAATCGCTCAAGCAGTAGGAATGGCGATGGCTGAAAGAGCAGTATCTGCTCAATATAAAGACGGTAATAAATTAATTTCTCACTATACATACGTTTTATGCGGAGATGGTTGCTTGCAAGAAGGTTTGTCGCAAGAAGCTATTTCTTTAGCAGGACATCAGCGTTTAAATAAATTAATACTTTTCTATGACGCCAACAATGTCACTTTAGATGGTGGCTTAGATTTATCTTTTAGTGAAAACGTTAAACAACGTTTCATCGCTTCCGAATGGAATGTCATCGAAGTTAATGATGGAAACGATTTAGAAGCAATTAATAACGCTATCGTTGAAGCGAAAAAAAGCGATGACAAGCCAACTTTAATCATGGTTCACACAATCATTGGCTATGGAAGCGAAAAGCAAGGAACAAGCAAAGTTCACGGAAATCCTTTGGGCGAAGAAGATGGAAAACACGCTAAAGAAATCTATGGCTATAACTATCCTGATTTCTTCATCCCAGAGGAAGTTTATGACAATTTCAAAAATGGTTTTGCTAAACGTGGCGAAGAAGCTGAAAATAATTGGCAAAAAACATTTGCTAATTATCAAAAAGAAAATCCTGAAGAAGCTAAAATTTTCCTCGATGCTATCAATGGAAATGTTGACGCTTATTTAAAAGAAGCACCTACATTTATAGAAGGCAACAATGATTCTTCACGTGTCGCTAGCGGAAAAATTCTTAATCTATTACATAACGAAATTCCATTCTTGATGGGCGGAAGTGCTGATGTTGCCGGAAGTGTGATGACAAAAATTAATGATGGAGTCAATTTCACAAAGCAAACACCAAATGGCAGAAATATCAATTTTGGTATTCGCGAATTTGCGATGGCTTCTGTGCAAAACGGTATGCTTTTGCATAAAGGTCTTAAAAGCTATGTTGGCGCTTTCTTAGTCTTTGCCGATTACATGAAAGCTGCAATTAGAATGGCAGCTTTAAGCAAATTGCCTGGCATTTATTTATTTAGCCACGATAGCATTGCGGTAGGCGAGGATGGACCAACTCATCAACCAATTGAAACTTTAGCAATGCTTAGAAGCATTCCAAATGTCAATGTTATAAGACCATGCGATTATAGAGAAACTTACGAAGCTTGGAAAATAGCATTAGAAAGCAAAGAAACACCGACTGCTTTAATTCTTTCTAGACAAAATCTTCCATTGTTAGATTCTAAATTAGATGGAGTCGATAAAGGAGGCTATGTCATTAGCAAAGCTCATAAAAAGGCGGAAGCAATTTTACTTGCTACTGGAAGCGAAGTCTCATTGGCGATTGCTGCTCAAAAAATATTGCTTGAAAAAGGCTTAGATGTTGAAGTTGTTTCGATGCCTTCGACTTATTTGTTTGATAAACAAGATGAAAAATATCGTCAATCAGTTCTATCTTTGCCTAAAAATAGAATTGTTTCCGTAGAAATGCTATCGACCTTTGGATGGCATAAATACGCTGATCATTGTTTCGGGATTGACTGCTTCGGAACAAGCGCACCTGCAAAAGATGCTTTAAAATATTTCCATTTCACTCCGGAAGATTTAGCTGAATTTACTCTTTTGCATCTCAAATAAGTAGGGAGTTAAAAAATGGCAGATTATATCTACATCAAAAATTGCTCTAAAGATGGTCAAATTGCGATATCTCGTAGAGTTTTTGAAGACATAGCAATCGAGGCGACTAATCGTGTATTAGGTAGCAAAGGTTCAACTGCAAAAGGAAAAATTCGTCTTTTAGAGAAGCTTTATCACCCAGTAAAAGTGACATTTCACTCAAATGGTCAAGTCGAAATTAAAGTAACAATTACTATTAAAAAAGGAGCCGATGTGAGCAAAGCATGTTTAGCCATACAAGAAGAGATAGCTCAATCCTTGCTCGCTTATACTGAATCAGTACCTTTTAACATTCAAATTAAAGTTGATTCTATATCTTAAAAATGAAAACTAAAAATCGAGGAAAGAGGCCTATAACCTATTTGGAGGCACATAATAAAGCCGTTAGATTATATCAAAAATCTTCGATTTTTCTTTTATGGTCAGGAATTCTTAATATCTTTTCATTGATAATTGGCATCGTTCAAGTAGCAACTTATCGCATGAATGAAGACAACATCATTGCGGGTTTATCTTATTATTGGCCAAAAAGCGGTTATTCATTATCCTATTCCTTGCAGCAATTGATCAATAACGCTCTATTAAGAGCGAATATGGGGATAGCGGTTAATTTTATAATTATTTTGATTGGTTTACTCTTAAGCGTAGCTTTCGCCTTTATGGGCTTTTACGCATCGCGAGGTAAGAAGTGGGTGCTTTTATTAGGAAGCGGATTATATGCGCTAGATTTTGCTTTAATGTTTTTCATATATTCTTTCGGAATTATTCCATTTTATTGGACTAATTACGCATTTACATTAGCAAGTCACGCTCTTATTTTAGGCGCCTGTATTTTAGCAATTATTGAATATTACAATGTGGTTCACATTGAAGTAACATTTAAAGGCAAAAAAGTTTTAAAATTAGACGAAGAAATCGAAAGTGAGGTTATTGCCAGTGGAAAAGAAGATAATAAGTAGAAATGAAGAACAAAAACTTTCGATGATGTGCATCTATGATGCCTTAATATACAGTTTAATGAACGAGCAATTTTCGGTCGAAACATTGATGGAAGGTATTTTTGATATGAATTTTGATGAAATACCACTTTTTTCTCGTTCTCTTGTTGTTAAATCCTTATCACATATCAACGAAATAATTCCCATTTATCAAGCTAACATGCCAAAATGGAACTTTTCTCGATTGAATAATTTAGAAAAAGCCATCTTGCTCATGAGCTACACAAATTACAAGCTCATAAAGGAATCTGATAAAAATGTGGTTATTAATACCGCGGTTATACTAAGCAAAAAATACCTAGATAAGGATGATTACAAATTTGTAAATGCTATTTTAGATAAAGTTTTATGAATATCGAAAATAATACTTTTACAGTCTCGACATTGAATAATTACATCAAAAATATGTTTGATAGTAATTTTGTTTTACGAAAAATATCGATTCGAGGCGAAATTTCTAATTATAAGCAATATCCAAACGGTCACATTTACTTTACCTTAAAAGATGATGCATCTTCTTTAAAAGCTGTGATGTTTTATGATTACGCAAGAAGATTGACTAACAATTTTAAAACTGGCGATGAAGTAATAGTAAGCGGTAGAATAAGCGTCTATCCTGCAAGAGGAGAATATCAAATATACGCCGAAACAATGGAACTATACGGCAAAGGAGCTCAACTATTAGAACTAGAACTTCTTAAGAAGAAACTTGCTAGTGAAGGCTTATTTGATGAATCAAGAAAGAAAAAAGTCAATATTTTCGCCAAACGTATCGGCGTTATATCCGCCCCAAAAAGTGCAGCAATGTCTGACATCAAAACAAATCTTTTGCGTAGAAACCCGTTATTAGACATCGTTTTAATTGAGAGCATGGTGCAAGGCGAAGGGGCTCCAAAAGAGCTTATAAAGGCCGTTAAAAAGGCAAAAGAAAGCAATTTAGATACTCTAATCATCGGTCGAGGTGGCGGAGCAAGCGAAGATTTAAGTGCATTTAACGATGAAGAATTTATTCGTGAAGTCGCAAAACTAGATATGCCAGTTATCTCTGCAGTTGGACACGAAATCGACTATACGTTATTAGATTATGTAGCGGATTTAAGAGCCTCAACTCCAACAGGGGCCGCCGAATTAGCCACATTTGATAAACGAGAAATATATCAGAAATTAACCGATTCAAACGAAAGATTAGATACGGTGATGGAAAACAAATTAGTCAATTATAAAACCTATTTAGAAACCATTAAACGTTATAAATATTTCCAAGAACCAAAATTAATTTACAAAGATAAATTAGAACGCATGAATTTGCTAAATAATAAATTAGATTTATTAATAAAACATCGATACGATCTAAATTTAGCTCAGCTAAAATCTTTAACCACTAGGCTAGAAACATTATCGGTTAATAATACACTTAATCGTGGTTATTCTATTGTCGAAAATGTCGATGGTATAATTATAAAAAGCGTAAAACAATTAAAGATAAACGATACACTTAGTTTAAAACTAAGTGATGGAATAGTTAAAAGCAAAGTTCTATCAAAGGAGGAATAGCGAAATGCCAGTAGAGAAACTAGATATTGAAAAATCAATCAAACGATTAGATGAAATAGTGAATATATTAGAAAATGAGACTCTTCCATTAGAGAAGTGCATGAGCTATTACGAAGAAGGAAAGAAGCTAATAAAAGCTTTAGAAAAGGCGTTTAAAGATGCAGAGGAAAAAATTGAAAAACTATCTAAAGATAGTAGTGAAGATAAATAGTTAAAAATTAGTAGTTTATTAGTTAAAATATGTCAAAAAAACAAGTCAAAAAATTTGATTTAAATAATATCCAATCACCGGATTTTTTAAGCAAATTGACTTATAAAGAACTCAATGAATTATCAGATGATATTCGCGATTATATTTTACAAATTACCAGCCATAATGGCGGACATCTTTCAAGCAACTTAGGAACAGTTGAATCAATCATTGCTTTATGTCGTCTTTTCGATTTTAAAAAAGATAAGATTATCTTTGATGTTGGCCATCAATGTTACACATATAAGATACTCACCGGAAGAAGTCTTGATACTTTAAGACAAAAAGACGGAATTTCTGGTTTCCAAAAAAGAGATGAATCTATCTATGATTGCTACGAAGCCGGGCATTCATCGACTTCTATAAGCGCCGCAAATGGCTTTGCTATCGCTCGCGATTTAAAGCACGAAAATTACGATGTAATTGCCTTTATCGGAGATGCTTCCATAGTCTCAGGCTTAGCAGTTGAAGGATTAAATAACGTGGCTGGAAGCTCCCATAAAATCATTATTTTCTTAAATGACAATGGAATGTCTATTTCAAAGCCTACTGGTGCCTTTGGCAAACTGTTCTCGCGTATTTCAACAGCATATGGCTATAATCGCATCAAAAAAGCCTACCAACACTTTACTTTTAAAACAAAAATTGGAAAAAAACTTTATTCAGTAACTCGCCGTTTTAAAAATTGGATCAAACGTAAATTAGTACCTGTTACAATTTTTGACAAAATGGGCTTTGCCTATGTTGGTCCAATTGATGGTCACAATATAAAAGCTATTGAAAAAGCTATAAAACGTGCGAAAAATACGACTAAGTCTGTAATTATCCATACATGTACCGTTAAAGGCAAAGGCTATAAAAAAGCTGAAAATGATTCCAATGGCTATTGGCATGGAGTGACTCCCTTTGAAATTGAAACTGGTGAACCAATAAACCTTCATCCTGGTTTTAATTCGTGGTCGCATATTTATGCCGATTTGACTATGAATATGATGGAAGAACATAAAAACGGATATTTAATCGTTCCAGCAACTATCAAAGGCGCTGGTCTAGATGATGTCTTCCAAGCATACAAAGCTCGCTGCGTTGATGTTGGCATCGCTGAAGAGCATGCCTTTACATTAGCTAGCGCCCTTGCATGCGATGGAATTCATCCAATTATCAGCATTTATTCGACATTTATGCAGCGTGCTTACGATGAGATTTCCCATGATTTAGCTCGACTAAATTGCAATTCAACTATTTTAGTTGATCGTGCAGGTCTAGTCGGTGCAGATGGCGAGACGCATCAAGGCATATATGATGTCGCCTTTCTAAATAGTGTTCCAAACGTGACAGTTACTATGGCTAGCACAATTTTAGAAGCTAAATATTTATATGAAGAGTCTTTTAAAAACCACGGGCCATTCTTTATAAGAATTCCTCGAACAATAACTAAGCGAGATGAAACAAGCGAAACTTTAAATCTTACTTATGGAAGTTGGCTAAAAATTAAAGAAAGTAAAAACAATGATTTAGCTATCGTTGGTGTAGGCCCTTATTTAAGAGAATTAGCGGATATTATCGAAGAAAAACATATTGATTGCTCAATATATAACGCAATTTATTTGTTGCCAATAAAAGATGAAAACGTCTCTGAATTATTAAAATTCAAACATTTAGTCATCTATGACCCATATTCAATTGAAGATGGCTTTGCCAATCCATTAATAAGCAAATTGGCTAAATCGAACTATCAAGGAAGTATTAAATGTTATTCGATAAAAAAACAATTTGTTGATCAAGCAACAATAAATCAACAGCTTGAAGATTTCTCTTTACTCCCAGAACAAGTTGCCAATAAAATCGCAAAATTATAACTTTTGGTTAACATAATATTGAATGCTAGTTTTAGTTTTAATAAACTAGTTTTATGAGCAAGGTAATTCTTCACGTCGATTTAAATGCCTTTTTTGTTCGCTGCGAAGAAATTAAAAATCCAAAATTAGAAAATAAAGCAATTTTAATTGGTCATGAAGGCCGAGGAGGAATTGTTTCTACATGTTCTTATGAAGCTCGCAAATACGGCGTTTCTAGCGGAATGCCAATGTTTAAAGCTACAAAATTATGTCCAAACGCCATAATAATTCCTGGTGATTATAACTATTACGAACAAAAATCTAATGAATTCATAGCCTTTATGAAACATTATTCAGATAAAATTGAGCAGGCTTCAATTGATGAATGTTATTTAGACATGAGCGAGCAACTAAAAAATATCACAGATGTGAACCAATACTTTCTTGACATGCAAAGAAACTTATTTGAACAAACAAAGCTTAAATGTTCAATCGGAGTGGGGCCAACTAAATTTTTAGCCAAGATGGCCAGCGACTACAAAAAGCCTATGGGAATAACTATCATTCGAAAACGTGATATTCATAAGATGCTCGATCATTTAAATATCGAATCATTCTATGGAATTGGTAAGAAAACCGCACCTAGATTAAAAGAATTAGGCATAAATACAATCGGCGATTTATCAAAGAAAATTGATGATGAGGATTTAATAGTTAAACAAGAACTTGGAAAATTCTACATAGTCATCAAAGATTGGCTAAACGGCAAAGGAGATGATGAAGTTAATCAAGAACCATTCAATCCCAAGTCCATTGGAAAAAGCCACACATTGAAAGAGGATAGCAATAACTACGATGAATTGGTAAGAAATATAAAAGCGTTAGCAAAAGATATATCAAACAAAGCAAAAGAAGCTGATAAACTAGCGCAAACAGTACAAATTGTTTTAAAAGATAATTACTTCAATGTAATTAATCGCTCAAAAGCGTTGAAAGAGCCAACAAATGATTACGAGTTAATTATCGATGCTGCAATTGAATTATTAGATAAAAACTATGATGAGAATGTCTATGTGAGACTAGTTGGAGTCACATTACAAAATCTCATAGATAAAGCTGAGGCGCCAATTCAGCTATCAATTTTTGATGACTTTGAAGAAATTAAAGAGAAATACGCAACAAAACTGCTCATTGCCGAGCTAAATAGAAAGATGAATAAAGATGTTTTCAAAACAGCACGAGATGTTTTAAAGGAAGGTAAGAAAAAATGCAATTAGATGATGCACTTGATTTATATTTCCAATACCTACGAGTAGAAAAGGGTGTTAGTAACGACACAATTAAATCTTACTATTACGATTTAAAAAAGTTTTTTATTGTTTTAAAAAAGCAAGACACAAACGATTTTTTGTCGACCGACATTTCCGATTTTATGCGAATCCAAAACAAGGAATTTTTGTCTACATCAACAATTTATCGTCGATTATCATCGACAAAAAATTTCTATAATTTCTTAGAAAAAGAGAGAATTATCAACATAAAGCCTCAAAAAATAGAAACGCCAAAAAGCATCAAAAAGTTGCCACTTGCGATTTCAATCGAGGAAGTTGAAAAACTTTTAGGCGCTCCTAATATCGAAAAAGAAGAAGGTCTGCGCGATAAGGCGATGTTAGAAGTTATGTATTCATCAGGCTTACGTGTAAGCGAACTTTTATCTTTAAAACTTTCCCAAGTAAATTTTGAAAAAGGTATTATTCACGTCGTCGGAAAAGGCAATAAAGAAAGAAAAGTGCCATTCGGCGAATATGCCGGAGATTATTTAAAACAATATATCGATGTAAGAAAAAAGCATCATCGTGCATGCCAAAATTTGTTCATCAACCGTTACGGGAAGAGTTTATCTCGCCAGTACTTTTTTAAGCAAATCAAAAAATACGCAGAACAAGTCGGAATCAAAGAAAATATATCGCCACATACATTGAGGCACTGCTTTGCTACTCATATGCTTGAAAATGGCGCTGATTTACGCGCTGTACAAGAGATGCTTGGGCACGTAAATATTGCCACGACGCAAATATATACAAATATATCAACCAAACGTATACTCAGTGCTTATGATTTGTATGCAAAAAGAAAATAAGATAATATAATTATCGGTTCTTTCAAGGAGGCCAATTATTAAATGAAAAAATTTAAAAGAATATTTGTCATTGTTACCGATTCAGTAGGTATTGGCGAAATGCCTGACGCTGCTAAATTTGATGACACTGGAGCCAATACATTAGTTCATACTGCTGAACGTTGTGGAGGCTTAAATGTTCCTGTCATGAATTCACTAGGATTAGGCGATTTAGCACCAATAAAAGGCACAAACAAAGTAAATCATCCTAATGCCTACTGCATGAGATTAAAAGAAGCCAGCGCTGGCAAAGATACGATGACCGGACATTGGGAAATGATGGGTATTTATACAACCAAACCTTTCCAAACATTTACCGATACAGGATTTCCAAAATCTTTAATCGATGAATTAGAAGAAAAAACTGGTCATAAAGTCATCGGCAATAAAGCTGCAAGCGGAACAGAAATTCTTAAAGAATTAGGTTCTGAACAAATGCGCGACAATTCATTAATTGTCTACACTAGTGCTGATAGCGTATTACAAATAGCTGCTCACGAAGAAGTTACAGGCGTTAAAGAATTATATCGATGCTGCGATATTGCTCGAGAAATATGCATGAAACCGGAATATTTCGTTGGAAGGATTATTGCTAGACCATATGTTGGAACCGATCCAACAAATTTCAAGCGAACACCAAATAGACACGATATAGCTGTTTCACCAAGCGGTACTACTGTTATGAATATTCTTCAAGATAATAACTACATGGTTAGCTGCGTCGGAAAAATCGGCGATATTTTCAATCAAGTCGGTGTTGTTAAAACACAAAAAACGGTCAGCAATATGGATGGCATGGACAAAACTATCGATGAAGCTAAGAATCACGACTTTACAGGTTTATGTTATGTTAACCTAGTTGAGTTTGACTCCGAATATGGTCATCGTAGAAATCCACTCGGATATGGCAAAGCCTTAGAAGAATTTGATGTTAGATTAGGTGAATTAATTAATGTCTTAAAAGATGATGATCTACTCATGGTAACTGCAGACCATGGAAATGACCCAACTCATACAGGAACCGATCACACTCGTGAAAAAGTGCCATTATTATGTTATTCAAAGTCATTTAAACATGGACGTTATCTAGAAGAAAGAAATTCATTTGCCGACATCGGTGCAACTATTTTAAAGAACTTTTCTTTGAAAAAATCACCCAATCAAATTGGAGAAGTTATAAAGGAACTTTTAAATGATTAAGAAAATATTATGTTTATCATTTAGCGTTATCTTGCTTGCTAGCTGTAACGCTAACAATGAAGACAATAGTGAGATCAATTTCATTACACCAACTGGTGCGCCAGCATTAGCCTTTTACGATCAAGGAAGCAATGTAAATTACACAACCAACAGCGTCCCAACAAATGTTGCTGCTGAACTTCAAAAAAATGACTACGATGCAGTAGTTTTCGATGCCGTTAATGGTTTAACTAGCATCAAAAAGAATAATGCTAATTACAAATTAGCTAAAATTATCACTGCCGGCAATTTCTATCTCGCCTGCATTGACAATGAAAAAAGTACAAAAACTCCCGACAAAGAAGGCAATTATCCTCTTCCAAAAGAAGGCGATGTTGTCTATTCTTTTGGTCAGAATTTAAATCCAGATAAAGTTTATTCGACACTTTGCAAAGAATACTGGAAAATCGAAAATACCGCAAAATACGTGGCTAGCGTAACTGAAGCGCAAGCAGTTTTAAAAACTGGAAAGCAAGGAACAGACGTTGTTGACTATGTTTTTATCGCTGAGCCAGCATTAACTGCGGTAATGAACAATAAAAGTGCAGAAACATATGGGAAAGTTCACATCGTAAGAAATATACGTGAAGAATGGAAAGCCTACAGCGGCCAAGATGGAATCGCTCAAGCTGGTTTATTCGTGCACAATAACGCTATTGAAAAGAAAAAAGCAAAACTAAAAGAATTTATTACGCATTTAGATTCATCAATTCAGTTAGCCATAACTAACCCTGATGCTGTCTCAGAAACCATGAATGCTTATGGGACTCTCGATGAACAAGTTTCACGTTTTGGCTTCAACGCCAATGTCGTTAAAGCTGTTCAAAAAGATGGACGAAATGGCTTTGGTTTACTTTCGCCTTCTCAAAGCGTTGATGTTAATGCATTTTTAACTAAACTTGGTTCAGAAACATTTGCTGACAACTATTTTGTTTCATTATGAATAAAATAAAAGACCTCTATGATCAACACAAAGTGTTAATTTACTCTTTGTTAGGGATTATTGGGGTCTTTTTATTGTGGTGGCTCATATCTTTACTAGCTAATACGACTTTGCTTCCTGGTCCAGATAAAGTATTTCCTGAATTCTTTATCGTATTAGGCAAAGAAAAAACATATCTAGCTATTGGAGGAACCTTGTTAAGACTTGTAATTGCCATCGCTTTAAGTATTGTTACAGGACTAATTTTTGGTGTATTAGCCGGATTATTTGAAAATTTTTATCTTTTCTTTAAACCGTTTGTCATCGTTTTAAAAACGATACCAACAGCCGCGGTTATATTTATAATCATCGCTTTATTAAAACCAAAATACGCTCCTATAATTGTCGTTTTCTTAATTACCTTTCCATTAATCTATGAAAGCGTAGTTTCTGGCTTTAAAAATATTGATCCTAATTTAATAAATGCCTTAAAAATAGATGGTTCAAAAACTATTAAATCAGTATTTAAATTTTATTTACCATTATCAAGTAACTATATTGCCTTAGGCATTGCCTCTAGCATTGGCTTAGGCATGAAAGTTTCGATTATGAGTGAAATTTTAGCGGGTAGCGACTCCGCTGAAGGCTTAGGAAAGTTGATTCGTGATGCCTCAACAACTGTCGATATGGTAAGCATTTTAGCTTATTCTTTAATCGCCATCTTTATAATCGGCGTAATCGATATTGTTATTTATTTTGCGAAAAATAGGCTAAATAAAGAGGCCAAGAAAACAAAAGCAACAAATTAATTTCTCAATAGTAAATAACCTTTATAATTCCAAATAAAGGAAGTAAATAAATAGATTGATCCAGGGATAAGAAGATAATAATTGTTCGATAGTAATGATGTTAAAACAATTGCTATAGCTTCGATGAAGTAGATAGGAATTGGAAGTAACATCTTTTTAAATTGAAAATAAGGATTGTAGCCATTCATCATAAAGATAACTAAGATAAGCAACGCTAAAAAGAGCATTGTTAAAGTAATAAATAGCCAAACAAAGAATAGACCAAGACTATTAAAAGACGTAGAAAAGAATAATGAAAGAGCAACAAGAGTTAACGATAAAAAGAAATTTAAAATAAACAAAAATAAATATTGCTTTGAAAATAACTCTTTTGGATATTGACGTTTATTGACGATCATAAAATAGATAAAGCGCGGCAATAAGAGAATGGCTAATAGTAAGGAAACAAGAACGCCGGTAATGGTAATATTCATCAACGCTAGTATAACTCATAATTTAAAATTAGTAGTTTGTTAGTAGTTTTTATACACAAATTTTTGGTGGAAAACATCATTTAAAGATGGTGCATTAAAATTATTGAACGAAACATTGTAATAATAAAAGATTAGATATTATCGATTTTAATCATACTTTGGTTAACATAATATCGATTATGCGAAGTTTATATATTTTCCCATTTCTTACCAAATAAAGAAAAAAGAGCAACTGCTACTTCTTAGAAAGCAAATCAGAGATATTAATTCGTTCGCGTTCTTCTTTGGTGAAGATGTTTACAATGACATGATAGGCATCAATTAAAATCCAACCAGTTTCGCTCTTACCCTCGATGTGATTTATCTTCACTTTTTCTTTTTCAAAAGCATCTTCCACTAATTCGCATAACGCTTTTAAATGTCGAGAGTTACTCGCGGTCGCTAAAACATAGTAATCAGCAAATGGCGTTCTTTCTTTTACATCAATCGTCTCAATATTTTCAGCTTTGTGCTCACTTAATGTCTTTTCTGCTAACAATACAATCTTATCTTTTTTCATGCTTGCTCCTTTTTTGGTAAATACATTTTAAAACATGCGTCTGTCAATGGATTTAAAATGTCTTTATTGTGTGATAGTAAATATTTTTTATTATCAATCAAGGTATCGATGAAACCTTGCTTATAATTTTTTAAACAAGAAGAAATTAAAAATGTCGAATCAAAGCCTCGTGTCGGTTCAATTTTATCGCTAGCGTAAACTACCATCGCTAATGAATCCATATTTTCGTTGCCGGTGCAATGATATCTTATTGCTTTTAAGATGCTTTCATCGGTTATAGAAAAATATTTCTTCGCGAGATATTCACCATAAAATTGGTGATATGCAAAAGGAGGCAAATTTAGATATTCAGGATAATATTTTTCCATCACTGATAGCATATCTTCTTTAACTCCGCGTGTTGCTTTCCCCAAATCATGCAATAAAGCTGCGATGTAATATTTTTCTGGATTATTTAAATGATTTGCTTTAGCAATATCTAAAGCTAAATTAGCTACTTCGATAGAATGATTTAAACGATGCTCATCGAGCATCTTTGCTAGTTTCTCAACGAAATAAAGTCGATGATCTTCAATGTAATGAATAACTTCAAAAGGTGTGTCAATTGACTCTAAGTTACGGATTTTAGTTGAGCTTACATCTCCGCTTTCATAATAATGCAAATCAAGCATATTGTAGGTAGCGATAACATCTTTATTTAATTCAACATCAGGCCGTGAGATGAAAACAATCTGTACTGATTTAGCAATTTCTTCTGCGTTTTTCCAATTTCCGAATTGATTTACTTGGTCCGCTCCGATAATAAGATAAAGTTTATCTTTTGGATAAAGACTTTTATAATGACGCACTGTATCAATTGTATAATTGATATCTCCATTGCTTTGAAGTTCAAATTCAGAAATTCGTGACCCACTTGGACAATGCTTTAAAGCAAGTCGTAGCATAGCTAAGCGATCTAGGCTAGATGTTAAAGGATTTTTCCATCTAGGAGCTTTCGCAGGAATAAAAATAACATCAGCATTAAGAGATAATGATGCATGAAGGGCCATTCTTATATGGCCATTATGAACAGGGTCGAAAGTTCCGCCGAAAAGAAGATAGTTAGCCATTTTATTTCAAGTCGATTTTTGACCGCGTGTGATAAATAGAAACACCTTTAGGCACATACAATCTAAGCTTTTGATTATTTCCTTTAAAAGTGATCCATCCTAAGCCAAGAATACCAATATCACGTGGCCCAGTTTCGGTAATAGCTAAATCGTATACATCTAAATCTTTTAAGGAATGGATATTTGGATGCGCTGGTTTAAGCGCCTTTTCATTCACTAAATAAACGAAGCGAGAATCGATGTTTTTATTCGATAAGTGCGTTTTCTTTAAAACTACTTTGTCATGAAAATATGCGGTAAAAACAGTTCGCTTACCTTCAACAAATTCGATGAACGATAATCCTCCGATAAATAAGCATTGTTTTTCAGATAAAGCAACATCTCTACCTTTTACGGCTTTTAATAGATAAATTTCTTTAAGAGTATGTTTATCTAAGTTATAAAGGAATGAATTTTCTAAGCTGATACCAGGAAGGTCATACATAGCGGTTTTTGAATTGAAAGGAATTTTTAAAACATCGATGTTTGTCTTCGAGTAAGGCTCGGTTACGATGTTTCCTTGTGACAAGTTATTGATGACTCTTAAGAAAGAGGAAATAAGCGTGCTTCTACCAGATAATTGGCTTCCAATGATGTAGACGTTCTTACTGTTTTTTAATTCATATATTTTTTGAATAACTTGGCGAGTTTGCTCATCGTTAAATGCACTGGTAACGACTACGTCACTTGCTTTTACATTTTTTAAGCCACTTGCTCTAAAGCGATGGGCAACATATTCACAAATAAAATCTTGTTTACTTCCAACAGGTAATAGATCGAATTTATTGCCAACAACTAATAAACGAGCACCTTTTAATAGTTCGATTAATTGACTATTAAATGAAGCTTCAAAAGAGAAGAGATTAACCACATAGACAAACAAACCATCTTTAGCGATACCATCTTTAATAATATCGATTAATTCAGGATTTAATGGAGGTTCATTAATCGCTTTTTTAAAACGTTCTTGTTCAAAACAATGATTGCAGAAAACGAAATTTTGTGACGCATTTTCCAAAATTTCTTTGTTAACATAACCTTCTTTAGAACTATCTTCGCTTTGAAGAATTACTCCGCAGTTATAGCAACGTCTAATTTTACTTATCTCCGCCATAAAGTTTCTCCTTCCAATTAGTAAATAAGTTTCGCTTTTTGAGGTAGCGTTTGACCGGCTTTTCAAATATTCGATTAAATCTAGTAGTTATTTGATCTTCACGAACTAACTTTTCTACATAAATAGATTTTATCTTAGCTCTATTGCTCATAGCAATATCTGTTATAAGTTGGTCCCCTACCATCATGACCTCATTAGGGTTAATATTGTTCTTTTTTAAGAATCGCTTAATCTTAAATGCAAAAGGTTTTCCAATAGAATTTAGATAAGCAACTTCGAGCTTATTAGCGTATAAACTCACACGTTTACCAGTGTTATTCGAAATTATGTAAATTTTAATTCCAAGTTTTTCAATATTTTCTTTTAATTTAAAGGCTTCCGGATTTGGTAATTTTTGTTTATATGAATCGAGCGTATTATCTAAATCAAGAAATAAATATTTAACATTCTCTTTTAGAAAAAACTGAGGATCAATTTCGTAAATGCTTTTTGCATAGGCATAAGGAATGTATCGCTTGAACATAATCTAATTATAACTGCTGCAATCAAAAGATTTCAATCTTTTGAGCTGGCTAATTAATCTTCATCATCAAAGATAGAAATTTGGGTATAACCTTTTTCTTCTTCCTCTTTTTCGATTTTGTCTTCTTTATCTTCTACTTCACTTTCTTCAACAAAGGTATCATCTTTTTTTACGTATTCAGAAACAGTATCTTTACTAATTCGCTCATTTCCTTCAACAAAAGGAATAACTAAAGAATTTTTCTTAGCAATATCAATGTTGGTTTTTGCATATCTTTCAAGCGGAGTAACGTGATAATCATCGACATTAATGTTAACTATTTCACGATTTTTGTCCAAAACGTGGATGATTGTAGGCGCGTTAGTGTCTTCAACTTTTTTAACATAAATTAAATTATGAATCTCGCTTTTAAAAGAACGGAATACAGAAGATAATTTGCCTAAACGATTGGTGAGGTTAGTGTTAGAAACATCATATATTCTTACTGAACCTTTATCGGTTAATAAGATGGTTTTTCCTTTATTAACTCCTCCATCATAGGCTAATAGACCAGCAACAGTTGCTTTCTTCAAAGAAGAAACACCTTTGAATCCGCCAGATCTAAGCGTGGCGTAAGGCAATTCATTTTCATTAAACATCGTTGAATTCCCGTCGCTAGTGAAAAGCACCAAATTGGCATTGCCTTTAGTGAAAACAACATCGCAGATTTCATCATCTTGCAATAGTTTCATACAAGTTATTGGCTTGGAATAACGTATAACTGAAAAATCATTCAATGCTAAGCGCTTAATTTGTCCGTGTTTAGAAGCGATGACAAAGAATAAATCGTCACGGAATTCTTCGATAGCAAAGGCTCTAATTATTTTTTCATTTGGATTCAAATTGATTAAATAATTTAAATGTTTGCCTTCATCTTTCCATTTGTTTTCACTAATTTTATGGACAGGAATGTATAAGAAATTGCCCAAATTAGTAAAAGCAATAAGATAATCTGTTGTCATAGCTTTACCGCTAAAAACACAAGTATCGCCTTCCTTTAATCCTGGAAGAGCATTGACTCCACTGCCGCGATAAGATTTAATCGAACTATATTTGATATAACCATCGCGAGTTAAAGCCACCATAATTTCTTCTTTTGAGATCAAATCGCGCTTGTCAAATGAGACCGGTTCAGACTTTTCAATTATTTGAGTTTTTCTATCTTTGCCATATTTAGTAGAAATGGCTTTTAACTCATTTATTAATAAACGGTCTAATTTTTTGCGATCAGAAAGGATACCTTTGAAAAATTCAATTTCTTTTTCAATTGTCTCTTTTTCATTCTTTAATGTTGTAATATCTGTATTAGACAACTTATAAAGTTGAAGCATGACAATAGCTTCACTTTGAGCTTCGCTAAAACTAAATTTCTTTTGAATATTTATTTTGGCATCAGCTTTATCTTTACTAGATCTAATCGTTGAAACAACTTCATCAAGAATGGAAATAGCTTTAATTAAACCATTGACAATTTCTAAGCGAGATTCATCTTTCTTTAAATCATAATTGGTTCTTCGCGTAATTACATCCACTTGATGGTCGATAAATGCATCGACAAAATCTAATAAATTCATCGTTTTTGGTCGACCATTAACAATGGCGACACAGTTGACTGAATAGCTGACTTTCAAGCCGGTTTTATTCATTAAATATTTATGAATGAGTTCTGCATTAGCGTCTTTCTTTAAGTCGATAACAATTCGAAGTCCTTTACGATCGCTTTCATCGCGAACTTCGCTCATTCCGGAAATAACTTTGTCATGAATTAATTTATCGATTTCATAAACTAAATCTTTTTTTATCGTTTTAAAAGGAATCTCAGTGACAATAATTTGTTTCCCTTGAGCGTTATTAGATATTTCTGTTTTCGATGAAATTTCAATTCTTCCTCGACCGGTTGTATAAATATCAGTTAAACCTTCGCTGGAATAGATGAATCCACCTGTCGGAAAATCAGGCGCCGGAACAAATTGCATTAAATCTTTTGGCTCAACGCGAATATGATTTATGCGATAAATGACTGCGTCAATAACTTCTCTTAAATTATGAGTCGGGATTTCAGTTGCTAACGCAACTGCAATACCTTCAGAACCATTGACTAAAAGGTTAGGGAATCTAGCCGGAAGAACGACTGGTTCAAATTCAGTATCATCAAATGTTAAGGTTTTCTCCACCGTATCTTTATCGATATCTCTAACCATTTCTTCAGCGATTTGACTTAAGCGAGCTTCCGTATATCGGTAAGCAGCAGCTTGGTCGCCATCGATGGAACCATTATTTCCTTGAAAATCTACAAGAGGATGATTTTGTTTCCAATCTTGAGACATTCTAACTAAAGCTTCGTAAATCGAAGAGTCTCCATGAGGATGATACTTAGCCATAACTTCACCGACTGTATGGGCACTTTTTCTAGTTGGACGAGTAAAAATATTACCCGATTTATACATGGAATAAATAATTCTTCTTTGAACAGGTTTTAAGCCATCTCGAGCATCAGGAATAGCGCGATCTTGAATAACGTATTTTGCATAGGTTGCATAGCGAGAACCCATGATTTGTTCGACTGTTTCGTTGTGAATATTTTCGACGATTTCTGTTTCTACTGGTTCAACATTTTTCTTCTTTGCCATCTTATTTTACCTCGTCGATAAACTCATCAATTTCAGAGAAATTGACATTTTCTTCTACCCATTGACGACGAATAACTGTATCATTGCCCATTAAAATTGATATTTCTCTAGCAGCTGAAACAGGATCTTCAATTGTTACTTTGCATAATTGTCGAGTTCGTGGATTCATGGTTGATTCCCAAAGTTGACTGGCATCCATTTCTCCAAGTCCTTTATAACGGGAAATTCTATAGCCACTTCCAATTTCCTTCTTAGCTTTTTCTAAGCCTTCATCATCCCAGGCATATTTATAAACTAATTTGTGATTAACTTCTTTTGAAACTCTATATAAAGGTGGCATTGCAACGAACAATTTTCCTTTTAAGATTAACGGTTTCATATAGTTATAAAAGAAGGTAATCAATAAAGTTTGAATGTGAGCGCCATCGGTATCAGCATCCGTCATTATAATGACTTTTCCATAATGAGAATTATCGACATTAAAATTCTCGGAGAAACCTGCGCCGATGGTGTTGACCAAAGCAGCAAATTCTTCATTTTTAAGCATACGTTCTACAGAAACTGAGTCAGTGTTAAGCGGTTTGCCTCTTAATGGAAGAATAGCCTGATGGAGTCGATCGCGTCCATTTTTAGCAGTTCCTCCGGCGGATTGCCCTTCAACAATGAAGAGTTCGTTCTTGTCGTAATCTTTTGATTGGGCAGGAGTTAATTTATTTGATAAAATCACATCACTTTTAAGTTTTTTATTGTTGTGAATTTCATCTTTTGCTTTTCTTGCAGCTAATCTAGCATTCAAGGCTTGAATACATTTTCTGATGAGATTAACAGCAAATTCTTTGTGTTCATTTAAATAATACGTGAAGTTGTTATAGACAAAATTATTAACAATCGTCAATGCTTCAGGCGTGTATAATTTTTGCTTTGTTTGGCTTTCAAAAAGTGTCTTTTGTTCAGGCATTTTTAAAGATATTACCGCGGTTAAACCTTCGCGAATATCGTTGCCTTCTAATTTAATTTTTCCTTTGACTAATTGATTTTCAATCGCATAATCATTGACTGCTTTAGTAATACCAGATTTAAATCCAACTTCGTGAGTTCCGCCATCTCGAGTTCGAACATTGTTAGCGTATGAATAGATGTATTCGCCATAATCTTTATCGCAATATTGAAAGGCCATTTCAATTTTGATTTGATCTTCTTCGCCACTAAAAGCAATAACTTCTCCTAAAGGAGTTTTCTCTTTATTGAGATATTCAACGTATTCTTTCAATCCTTGCTCGTAACAAAGTTCAGCACGTTTCCCAGTTTTTTCTTCTAAAACATCAAATTTAACACCTTTAAGTAAAAAGGCACTTTCTTGAACGTGACTAACAATGACATCAAATTGGAAGTTTGTAGTAGAAAATATCTTAGCATCTGGTTTAAATCTTACGAGCGTACCATGCTTTTTCGTAGTTCCAATGACAGTCAATGGTTTAACAAGCTTACCGCCATTTTCAAAACGAAGATTATAAATCTTGCCATCGCGGAAGACTGTGACATCACAGTATTCGCTTAAAGCGTTTGTCGCAGTTGAGCCGACCCCATGAAGACCGCCAGAAGAAGAATAAACTTTCGATGAAAACTTACCTCCGCTATGCAAAGTAGAGAAAATTAATTGCACAGCAGGCATTCCTGTACCTTTATGAATATCAACAGGAATTCCTCGGCCTTCATCAAGAACAGAAACCGATCCATCTCGATGCAAAGTGATACAAATCACTTTTCCAAAGCCATTTAAAGCTTCGTCGATGGCGTTATCGACAATTTCCCAAACTAAATGGTGCAAACCAGTAGAATTAGTTGGTCCGATATACATTCCAGGACGTTTTCTTACACCAGCTAAACCATCTAAGATTTCTATATCTGCGGCAGAGTATGACTTTTCGATATTTTCGTTGCTCATTTTTATATTCAATTTTCAAAAATTGATTATAGCAAAAAATAGGTTGAAAAGTAACTTACTTTTTTAGTATTATGGTGAAAGTTAATCGGAGAAAAAATGGATATTATTTTATATAATATAGTTGTTGGATTTTGTTCTTTATTCGTTGGCTATTTATTTGGCAGTATACCTACTGGGGTAATAATTGGAAAACTCTTTTTTCACCGCGATCCGCGTTTGGAAGGCTCAAAAAATTCTGGTGGAACAAACGTTGGTAGAGTATTTGGCAAAAAAGTTGGTTTCATCGTAATAATTATTGACATGATTAAATGCGTAATTCCGCTTGTTAGTGTCTGGGCGGTAATCACATTTTCACCTCTAAAAGAATTATTGGCATCAGATGCTTGGGATAATTTTCACATTTTATACATTTATTTAGCTCCGCTAGGCGCGGCGATTGGACATTGCTGGCCAATCTTTGCTGGTTTTAAGGGTGGAAAAGCTGTCGCAACTTTCTGTGGTTTTGCCATCGCTACTTGTTGGCTAGAAGTAATTATTGGAATTTTGACTTTCTTCGGTGTATTGAAACTTAAAAAATACGTCTCACTATCTTCGATATGCACAGCGATTATATCTTCATTAATTTCTTGGCTATTATTTATCTTAAAAATTTGCATTTCAAGCTTTTCAGTTGACATTTTTATGTGGGGAGCTGGAAGCTTTGTAGTCTGCGGCTGGGAATTTGCTAGCGTCACAACATTGATTGCCTTCATATTGATTGTTCGCCACAAGGCCAACATCGCTAGATTAGTCAATCACCAAGAGAGAAAAATTTCTTGGATGAAATAAATAATATAGTTATCAATTAGTAGATTTTTAGTCGTTTTATTATTTGTGAATAATTTTCCACATCAAAAATTTAACTAAAAAATATTTCGATTTTATTGCAGTTTTTAATTGACGATTTTTAATTAACTTCTTTAAGAAAGACTTTAATTAGCAACTTTTATAACAAATCAGAAATTATTAATACCACCATCACAACTTCTTATGATTTTAAACGTTTCATCGACTATGATCGTTACTATAAAATAATGCAATATACTTCTTAATGATAATTTTCTTTTTCAATGAATAAAAAATCTTTTCATTGACAAAATAAAACGCTACCTTTCGATAGCGTGTATTTTCTATTAAACGAACTAATTATTGATTTCTCTTCATCGCATTCATGACAGCGCGAATTTTTGCTTCACTAGGTTTTTGCCCCATTTGCATAAACATTGCTCTAATCATGTTTTCGTTAATTGGCGGATTTTTCTTCAATTGTTGTTTAAAAAACCAACGAGATAAGAAGAACCCAATAACTAAACCTCCAATAACGCAACCAATAATGATTCCAACAAGTCCACCAACTTGTAAATCAACCATTACCATTATTGTAACTCCTAGGCTCTTCCGTCGTATGCGCCTGTATCAGTGCGCACAAGAATTGTTTCACCATTATTAATAAATAATGGGACTTTAAGTTGATAGCCAGTTTCAACGGTTGCTAATTTCATGGCTTTGTTGACTGTGTCACCACGAACACCTGGTTCGCAATCAGTAATTTTTAAAGCGACGCTTGAAGGCAAGGTAATTCCTAAAATTTCATCATCGTAGAATAAAATATCGATTTCCGAATTTGGAACTAGGAAATTAACTTCCCATTCTAATCTTTTCTTAGCTATTTCAATTTGATCAAAAGTGTTATTGTCCATAAACACTAAATTGTCACCGGCATCGTATAAAAATGCCATTTTCTTCTTTGTTAATACAGCTTTTTCAACATCATAACCGCTGTTACGAGCAAGTTCGGTAATCGCGCCAGTGCGCATATTTTTGGCTTTAACTTTGGCAACCATTTTTCTCATCGCTGTTTTATTGAGCAATATATCCATTACTTGATAAAGATTGCCTTCATCAATGAAATAGTTCCCTGGTCTTAATTCAGTAACATTCATCTTTTTCTCCTCCGTAAGTGTATGAATATTATACTTATATTCATCAAATCTTCAAATATGGATTGTAATTCTTTTCACGTTCTAAAGTTGTTTTCGGACCGTGTCCAGGGTAAATTATCGTTTCATTAGTTAAATTTAAAAGTTTATTTAAACTAGATTCCACTGTTCTATTTGAACCAGTAGGTAAATCAGTTCTTCCTATTGATGAACGGAATAAAGTATCACCGGAAAAAAGAATATTTTCCTTTTTCAGATAGTAGCATGCGCTTCCAATCGTGTGAAAAGGAGTCATAATTATTTTGATATTAAAATTAGCTATACTAAATTCTTCGCCATCGAATAATTCAACTAAATTATTAGGCACATAAGTTAATGGCTTTGAATAAACGCTTAAATTTAGTGAAGGGTTATCGAGCAATTCTTTTTCTTCTTTAGCAATATAGCAAATAGCGTTAGGAAATGCTTTACATATATCTTCTAATGCTCCAATGTGGTCATAATGGGCGTGAGTTAGTAAAACCGCCAAAACATCGACATTTAATTTCTTGATATGCTTAAGATAATTTCCGTTTTCGTTATATCCAGGATCAACGATAAAGCCTTGATGAATATCATCATAGATTAAATAAGAATTGCACGCAGAACCCGAACAATAAATATCAACCATTTTTAAATGTAAAAAAAAGGACTAAGTCCTTATTTTTTCTCCTTATGGATGGTTTGCTTTTTGCATCTAGGGCAATATTTTTTGATTTCCATTCTGTCAGGATGTTCTTTTTTATTTTTTGATGTGATGTAATTTTCTTCACCGCAGACAGTGCATTTTAATGTGATACTGCTTCGAACTTTGTTAGCCATAAAATCACTCCTTTGTTAAGCAAGATAGATAATATCACAATAGAAAAAAGATATCTACAAGATATTTTCTAAGTTTATAATACTTATAATATGGAAAAATTAAAGAGAGAACTAACTAAGAAAATAAAAGTTGGAAACACATCAATCGGCGGAGAAAATAAGATTCTAATACAATCGATGTGCAATATAAAAACATCGAATGTAAAAGAAGTTATTAAACAAATTAATTCTTGCGCTGCTTTAGGTGCTGATTTAATGCGCGTTTCCGTATTAGATATTGAAGATGCTAAAGCAATCAAAGAAATTAAAAAACAAATTTCTATACCTTTAATCGCAGATATTCATTTTGATTATCGCCTGGCAATAGAGGCTATAAATTCTAATGTCGATGCTGTTAGATTAAACCCAGGAAATATCGGAAGCGAAGAAAATGTTAAAAAAGTCGTTGAACTATGCAAAGAAAGAAATATCCCGATTAGAATTGGAGTAAACTCCGGCTCAATCGATGAAAAAATAAATAAAAATACTTCAATCGTGAGGGCCGAAGAATTAGTTAAATCAGCTAAAAGCATGGTGAAAATCTTAGAAGATTTGTCATTCTATAACATTGTAATATCTTTAAAATGTTCCCATGTTCTTGAAACAATTGAAGCTTATAGACTAGCAAGTAAAGAATTTAGCTATCCTTTGCATATTGGCATTACCGAAGCTGGTCCAAAAGATATTGGCTTAATAAGAAGCGTCGCTGGTATTGCACCTCTGCTTTTAGAAGGAATAGGCGATACAATTAGAATTTCATTAAGCGATAGCCCAGAAGAAGAAATTAAAGCTTGCCGACGTTTACTAAAAGATTTAAATCTAAGAAACGATTATCCAAATCTTATCTCTTGTCCTACTTGCGGAAGGACGCAAGTTGATTTAGTTCCTTTAGCTAACAAAATACTTAAATATCTGGAAGAGAATAAAATCAATAAAACCATTGCTATTATGGGCTGCATTGTCAATGGACCAGGCGAAGCAAAGCGTGCGGATTTAGGCTGCGCCGGTGGAAAAGACCAATGGGTTATCTTTAAAAAAGATAAAATTATAAAAACAGTTAAAGATAAAGATATCTATAACGAGCTTGTCAAAGAAATTGCTAAATTATAAATTTTCTTTCCAAGATGGATCGTATTTTCCATCTAAAAGCATTTTAATTTCTTGTTTATATGGAGGGTTACTATCAACATAGGGAGTCTCTAAAATTTTTGGCACATTCACTAATTTAGGATGATGGACATATTTATAAATAGCATCAAAGCCAATTTCGCCATAGCCAATATTTTCGTGACGATCTTTATGCGAACCTAAAGGATTTTTTGAATCATTGATGTGAATGCATAACAAACGATTTAAACCAATTATTTTATCGAATGTTTCAATCGTTTTATCAACATCTTTAACATCGACTCCTTCATCGTTTACGTGGCATGTATCAAAACACACACCTAAGCGATGGCTATCTTTAACATGCTTAATGATGTAATCAATTTGTTCAAACGTAGAGCCCATTTCATTACCTTTTCCCGCCATCGTTTCTAATGCGATTTTTACATCGCTATGATCGCGAGAAAAAACATCATCGAGAGCTTCGACAATTGAAGTTAATCCATTTTCCACACCTGTGCCGACGTGGCTTCCTGGATGAAGAACTAATATTTTCAAATTAAAACCAGCGACGCGCTTAAGCTCATTTAGCAATATATCTTTACTCATTTCATAGAGCTTTTCGTTGAGTTTATTCGCAATATTGATAATGTAAGGGGCGTGAACAATAATTTTCGATTCATCTAAAGATGATTCCTTGATTAAGGCTCTACCTTCATCGATTTTTAACTTTTCTAAAGGCAAACGAAATGAGTTTTGCGGAGCGCCCGTATAAAACATAAAAGTTGTTGAATTATAACTTATTGCTTCTTTGACGCTGCCAAGATAATAATCAGGTGCTTTTAAGGATACATGTGATCCAATATAAATTTTATCTTCCATTGCTTTCCTTTTTGTAACGTTCGACTCTTTGTCGGCGAATATCTTTTTTAATCAGTTCTCGACGGTGTTTTCTTTTAGCTTTATCCACCGCTAATCGAGTTTTTTTCTTATAACCCGGCTTAACTTTTTTATTTTTTGCTTTAGAAATGTTGGTTATTTTTTTGATTTCTTTATTGAGCTCATCATCGACTCGTTTAGGCTTTAAGACTTTTTTAGTTATTTCCTTACCTAGAGTTAAATTATTGTCTTTTAAAACTAAGTATTCAAATTTAACGCCTCGCGATACGAGTTCTAAAGGTCGTTTAACGCTATCGGAATTGTAAAAAGTATAACAATTACCTTTTTTAGAAAATCTACCAGTTCGGCCTGCTCGATGGAAATAGAAATCAAGATTCATTGGTAAATCGACATTTAAAATGTCGCTTACATCATCGATATCTAGGCCTCTCGCCGCCATGTCAGAACAAACAAGAATATAAATTTGCTCATTATGTAACGCCTTCATTACGTTTTTACGTTCTCGCGAACTTAAATCGCCAGTGAGGAGTCCTGCTTTATATTTTTTCGCTTTTAAATAAGAATAAATTACATTGGCTTTTTCTTTTTTTGAAGCGAATATAAGCAAAAGGTATGGATTTATAATGTTTATAAACTGTTCAACCGCCTCAGTTTGAGGAATGTGTTTAATGTCAATTAGATAATGTTTAACGTTTTGTGATGTTAATATTTCTTCGTTGATAATCGATATATTTGAGCCGACATATTTATCAAGTTCAGCCGCTAAAGTTTTCTCTAAGGTTGCTGAAAAGACAAGGAATTGAACTTTTGCTAATTTATCAACAATTTGGTCAATTTCAGCAAAATAGCCTTCTTTTAATAGCATATCGGCTTCATCAAGAACCACTGTTTTAACATTA
The DNA here is from genome assembly GCA_963657885.1 of Bacteroidaceae bacterium. Taxonomy (GTDB): domain Bacteria; phylum Bacillota_I; class Bacilli_A; order RFN20; family CAG-826; genus Fiminaster. Next base: position 40,048 of record CAVKNZ010000003.1, on the reverse strand, counting down.
TTTAGTTTCAAGGCATTGTTTTTAACTAAAACATCGACAAGTCTACCAGGCGTGCCAATTATAATTTGAGGGTTTTCGTTTAATCCTTTTAATGATTCATCAATTTCTTCACCGGCTTTTAATAGCCGAATTTTTAGATTTGTGAATTCTTTAGTGAAAGGAATTGCAAAATTATATATTTGACTCGCTAATTCACGCGTAGGTGCAACAACAATAGCTTGGAGATTTTTTTTAGAGCATTCGGTATTTTCAATAATTGGTAATAAATAGCATAAAGTTTTGCCGGTGCCAGTCGCAGATTGAACCATCAAAGTGTTGCCTTTTAAGGCTTTCGGGATGACTTTTAGTTGAATAGAAGAAGGTTCAAAATATCCTTGTCTTGTTAAGGAAGTGATCATTTTATCTGATAAATTTATAGCTTTAAATGACATAAGAATTTGCTCGCTTTATTATACATTCAAAACTTTAGCTATGCTATTATTAAACCAATGAATGTAAGAATTTATGAACCTTCTGGATATTGTCAAGGAGTCTATAGAGCAATCAACATAGCTAAAAAAGCTAAAAATGATCATCCTGATAAGAAAATCGTCGTTTTAGGAATGCTAGTCCATAACAAGGATGCCCTAAAAGAAATTGAAGATTTATCAATTGCTACTTTATATTCAAAAGAAAAGAAATTAATCGATTTAATCGATGAAATTGATGATGATACAATCGTAATTTTAACAGCTCATGGCCATAGCCAAGATATTGAAGATAAGTTAAATGAAAGACATTTAAAATATATCGACGCCACATGCCCGTTTGTAAAAAAGGCGATGAACGATATGAATAAATATCTTGATGATGGATATTCGCTTATTTATATTGGCAAAGAAAATCATCCTGAAAGCGATGCAGCTTTATCGCTATCTAAACGTGTGCATCTATTAACTCTTGATGGGAAAATAGATGCCGACATGAAAAAAGAAGAAAAAACAATTGTCGTTTCCCAATCGACTTTTTCCTCACTTGATGTCAATAATCTATTAAAGAAAATTAAGCATGAGATAAGAAACGTCAGCTTTTATCCAAGCATATGCAATTCTTCTCTTTTACGACAAAAAGCATTGCTAAATATCGACAAAAACACAGATTTAATTCTTGTTGTTGGAGGAAAGAATTCCAATAATACTTTGACTTTGTATTCTTTGGCAAAAAAGCATTTTGCTAACACAAAAGTTATAATGCTTGAAAATAAGGATGAATTAAAAAGTGATGACATTTCATCCTTTAAAGAAATAGCCATCATATCAGGAGCTTCAACTCCTAAAAAAGTAATCGAAGATATCAAAACTTTTATTGAGCAATCAAACGATTAGTTCAGGAAGTTCTTCGTGGTTGACAATTATCACATCTAAACTAGGATCGATTTCTAAAAGAATCTTTTTCATTTGAGGCATAAAAATTCTTTCGACTTCATGAGAAACATCTAAATAATTGTATTTATAAGATATGACATCGCGTCGAATATGATGAGGGGTGTCTCCGCTTATGTAAATATCATAGCCTTCATTCATCGCATTGATATATTTATATGAGCCTCCGCCACCTAAAATAGCCACAGTTGAAATCGTCTTCTTTCCGCCGTTTATTAAATGAGAATATTCGATTCCTAAGCATTCATTCGCATATTTTGAAAATTCATGAATCTCCATAGGCTTAGCTAAACTTCCACCTCGAGCCATTGGGCAAGTTTCTAAAGGCTTTATATCGTTAAGTTTTAAAGCATTAGCTAATGCATCGTTCATTCCATCTTTTCCAGTATCGAAATTGGTATGCATACTGTAAACAGGGATATTTAATTTATCAATTCTTTCGCATAAATTTTTCTTAACTTCATCGTGAAGAAAAACGCGATATTTGGTCCCGTAAATAAAAGGATGATGGGTGAGAATTAAATCAGGCTTTTTAGCCATTTTGGCAACAAAACTATATACCGTATCATCAAAATCAAGACAAAGTAGAATTGATTTAGTGTCATCTTTTAGCTTTCCAGTCATTAATCCGACATAATCACCATGGCTAGCAAGCGATTTAGGAAATCTAATTGCGAGTCTTCTTAATAATTTCAATGTTTTCATAAGCGATTAATTCTCCTAATCTTTTCTTCGACTTCTTTAATTTTAATATCATTTTTATCTGATTTTTTTATTCTTTTAACAATTTCAAGATTTTCATCGATAAAATCTTTTTTATACATCGAGAATAGTTCATCTTGAGCTATTTTATAGCCAAATTCGTATTCATCTTCATTGTAGCTAGATTGGCCTTTAACAAAAGAAATCACGAAATAATAGATGCCATTTTCGAAAACTAATGTTTCTTTTTCAATCTTAAAACCATATTTAACAATAACTTTTCTTACTAGAGGTGTATCTCTATGAGCGTCTATAACTATTTGTTGAATGTTGGCTAGTTTTTCAGGATATTTCGATAATATTTCAATTATTTTAAGACCTCCGAGACCAGCAAGCACCAAAACATCAGCTTCACTAGGTAAGTCTTTAATTCCATCGCTTAGAAGCAAATCGACATTTTGATAACCTAGCAAATTACTTTTCAGTTGATTAAATGGCCCGATTTTATTTTCAACAGCAACAATGTGCTTGACTTTTTTATTATCTAAAAGATATTTTTCTAAAAGTCCATGATCAGCACCGACATCATAGACGAAAGAATCAAGATGTACGCATTGAGCGATTGTTTCTAATCTTTTAGATAAAACCATCGATTAAATCTCGTGATAGTCGCCAAGCTTTTTAAGTTTATTTTTCTTGCGAAGTGTACGAATTGCTTTTGCTTCGATTTGACGAATACGTTCTCGAGTAACGCCGAATTCTTTTCCGACTTCTTCAAGAGTGCGTGGATGATTATCATCTAAGCCATAACGTCTACGTAAAACTTTTTCTTCACGGTCAGTTAAACTTTCACGCATTACTTCATATAATTCTTGTTTCAAAAGTGTTTTTCTAGTGTATTCGCTTGGCGAAAGAGTTTCTTTGTCTTCTACGAAGTCCGCAAGACGAGAATCATCTTCTTCGCCAATCGGAGTTTCTAGTGAAACTGGCTCTTGATTAACTCTTTGAATTTCGCGAATTCTATCAGCGGAAAGAGCGCCATCGAGTTTTTCACTAATTTCTTCAGCTGTTGGATCGCGTCCTAGTTTTTGCACTAATTCGCGCTGAGCGCGAGTGATTTTGTTAATTGTTTCAACCATATGAACAGGAATACGAATGGTACGAGCTTGGTCAGCGATAGCTCTTGTAATAGCTTGTCTAATCCACCATGTGGCGTAAGTTGAAAACTTAAATCCTTTAGTGTAATCGAACTTTTCAACAGCTTTAATTAAGCCCATATTACCTTCTTGAATCAAATCAAGAAATGGCATGCCTCGTCCAGCATAACGTTTGGCAATAGAAATGACTAAACGCAAGTTAGCATTGATAAGTTGCTGTTTAGCATCTTCATCACCTGCAGCGATGCGTTTAGCTAATTCAGTTTCTTCTTTCGCTGTTAATAAAGGAACTTTACCGATTTCTTTAAGATAAATCTTAACAGAGTCATTAACTTTGACTTCACCTGCGACAAGTTTTGATAAATCATTTAGTTCTTGTTCACTTGGGACATCTTCCTCGAAGTCTTCATTAGCTAAATCATCATCATCAAGAAGTGTGTCATCATCTTTTAAATCGCTGCCATATTCTAAATTGTCAATATCATCTTCCGCTTCATCGGAAACAATTTTGATTCCGTTATCTAAAAAGTAATTTTGAAGAGCGCTAGCTTCATCATCTGTTAAATCTAAATTAGAAGTTTCATCGAAAATTTCTGACTCTTCGATTTGATTTTCGTTCTCTTTTGCTTTTTTAAGCAATCTTTTCTTGATGGAATCTAATGATTCAATTTCATTAGTGTCGAAATCGATGTCATCGAATTCATCTTTAACGACCTTTTTAGCAGTTTTAGTCGTTTTCTTAGATGGTTTCTTTTCTTTTTTTGTAGCTGGCATAATTTTTTTCCTCTTTTCTAACTAATTTTATTAGTTCGCTTTATATAATCATCGAGAATTCTCGCTTGTTCCTTGGGGTCTTTGCCTTCGAAGGCTTTCATCAATATCGATTTCTCATAAGTTCTATTTCTTTCTTCTTCAATGACTTTCAAACAGTCTTTGAGAATAGAAGTCAACTTGTCTCCGTCTACTTCTTCATTCGGTAGAGAGCTTAATAAATCAATTAATTCTCTTTTGTTCGTGGGGTTACTTTCTTGAATTAAATCGATTATCATCGATACATTTACATCTTCATATTTAGAGACATATTCAACAAAATAGTTTGCTAATTGCCGATATACTTCAGTAGAGAAATATTTGATATTCTTTTCATAGAAATTCACCGCATCTTTGCTATTTGCCATAAGTTTTAAAACAATCTTTTCGGCATTGTTTAGTCGACGCAAATCGCGATTTAGAACAAGTGAAGTTTGTTTAGGAGCTTCTCTAGGCTCAAATTGAATATCATCATCAGCCTTAATTGTTTTTTTAACATCGTTTAAGTATTCTCTTATCGCATTGTGGTTAAAGCCGGTTACATCTGCTAATTTATAAATGTAATCTTCGTATTCTAATTTATCATTAATGCTATTAAGCATTGTTGCGAAATGTGCGACGACTTTTTTCTTACCTTCAAGAGTGCTCAATGGTGAAGTGTTTTTATAATAATTTAAAGCGAAATCAAATGGATCCATTAATGAATTAACAAAAATGGTAAGTTTTTCTTTGCCATCTTGTTTTAAAATCTCGTCAGGATCGCGTATTTCCTTGCTCATTGATACTAGACGATAATTGATTTGCGCCTTATCAAGTTGGCTCATGATAGCCATCATTGCGCTCTGGCCAGCTTTATCGCCATCAAGACAAAGTCTTACCTCAACGTTTAAGCGTCTAAGATATTCGATATGCTTGCTAGTTAATTTTGTGCCCATTAAGGCTGCAACTGAATTAATTCCGATAGAATCGAAAGCAAAAACATCCATAAAGCCTTCAACAAGATAGATATATCCATCGTGCTTCGCAGATTGTTTAGCTAAGTCAAAATTATATAAAATATCACCTTTTCTAAATATTTTGGTTTCAGGAGAGTTAACGTATTTAGGCGCATCGCTATTTTCGACTATTTTTCTTGCAGAGAAGCCAACAACTTGTCCATCGATATTTTTAATAGGAAAAATTAAGCGTCCCGCATTAGAGTCACTAGTATCGCTTATCCTAGCTAACGCAATGCCGATATCTTCTATATTTTTAAGAGAATATCCTTTCTGTTGAAGATAAGAAATCGTCTTCTTACCATCTTTTAAAGAATAGCCAAGATGAAATTTATTAGCTTGCTCAATACTAATTTGTCTTTTAGTTAAATATTCTTTTGCAACATTACCTTCGTCAACTTGCAGACCATATTCATAAAATTTTTGAAGTTCATTGATGCAGTTATAAAGAGTTTGCAAATCAGGATTGACAGGTTTTATTTGCTTAATCTCGTGCAATCTTGGATCATCGAAATTTATAATTTCGCAGACCTTTTTAACAGCTTCTGCAAAAGATATTTTTTCATAGTCAGAGACAAAGGAAAAAACATCTCCTCCGGCATGACAAACATAGCAATGATAAGTTTGACGTTCCTTATTGATATCCATCGAAGGATTGTGATCATCATGAAATGGACATAAAGAAGCGTAACGACGGCCTTTTTTAACTACATTAACGTATGAAGAAATAACGTCAACGATGTCGGCGTGTTGTTTGATTTCTTGGAGCAAATCATGATCAAATTTCATATACTAATTAAATACTAAAAATATACTTATTCTTCAATTTTATCTAAAAGATAATTTCTCAATTCAGAAATTTTGATTCTTTCTTGCTTCATAGAATCTCTTTCCCTGATTGTGACACAGTTATCATTTAAACTATCATAGTCATAAGTGATGCAAAATGGCGTACCAATAGCGTCTTGCCTACGATATCTTTTTCCGATAGATGCAGTTTCATCATATACAGTTGAGAAGTATTTATTTAATAAAGACTGCACTTCTTTCGCCTTAGGAGCCAATTCTTTGCTTAGAGGTAGAATAGCTGCTAAATAAGGGGCTAGCGAAGGTTTAATATGCATGACAACGCGTTTATCTTTTTCAAGTTGTTCTACATCATATGCTTCGCATAAAATCATTAAGAAAATACGCTCAACACCCATAGAAGGTTCAATGCAATATGGAACATATTTTTCATTTGTTTCTGGATCGAGATATTCTAAAGATTGACCACTGGCTTGCATATGACGTTTCAAGTCGTAGTCTGTACGATCAGCAACGCCAAGAATTTCTCCCCAGCCAAATGGGAATTTGTATTCAACATCAGTTGTAGCTTTTGAGTAAAAGGCTAATTCTTCTTTTTCATGGTCACGGTAACGGAGATTTTCTTGGCTGACATTTAAGGATTCGAGGAACTTAAGAGAATAATCTTTCCAATAGGAAAACCATTCTAAATCGGTACCAGGTTTACAGAAAAATTCCATTTCCATTTGTTCAAATTCGCGAACTCTAAAGATAAAATTGCCCGGTGTAATCTCATTTCTAAAGCTCTTACCGATGTTACAAATACCAAAAGGTATTTTTCTTCTAGTTGTTCTTTGGACATTTTTGAAATTAACAAACATGCCTTGTGCCGTTTCTGGGCGAAGATAAACTAAGCTTTCAGATTCTTCAGTGACGCCAATATGGGTTCTAAACATCAAATTGAATTGACGGATATCAGTAAAATTAGACTTTCCGCAATTAGGGCATTTGATTTTATTATCTTTGATAAAAGCAATCATTTCTTCGTTTGTCATCGCGTTAACATCGACATCAGGACAAGCTTTTGCAATTAAATCATCTGCCCGATGGCGAGTGTGACATTCTTTGCAATCAATCAAAGGATCAGCAAAGGTCGAAACGTGACCGGTTGCTTGCCAAACGCGAGGATTCATCAAGATAGCCGCATCAATTCCAACATTTGTTGGCGACTCTTGAACGAATTTCTTCCACCACAATTTCTTAATATTGTTTTTAAGTTCAACTCCAAGAGGACCAAAGTCCCAGGAATTAGAAAGCCCACCATAGATTTCAGAATCTTGATAGACAAAGCCACTTGTAATTAAATGTGTAACGATTTCATCGAATTTTTTATCCATATTATCTGTTCCTTTAAAATATGCAAAAAGTCTCTCACTAGATAGGTATGTTGTCAACCCACTAAAAGTGAACTATTTAAACATTTAAAACTAGTTTTAAGCTATGAATTCGCGTTTGACTGCTATTATAAAGAAAATTATCTAATTCATTTAAAATGAATTTATTTTCTGCATCTTCGAAAGCAATATGATTAAATTGTTCTGGCTCGACCTTAAATATGTATCTCATTATTTTTAAATACCTCTGCTCGCATTGAACATGCTTATGGGCGTCAAAACAATTTGAGCAGATAAATCCCCCATCCTCATATGAAAGGCTCTTTATTTGGCTTTTATTGGAGCAAATAACGCATTTATCGACTTCAAGACCATAGCCAGAAATCCTCAATAGATAGGCGAAGTAGATAAGAACGACTGTTAAAGGTGAAAAATTCTCATTTATTAAATTGAGTGATTTTTCCAAAGCAATGTAGACTTTTTTGCAATCTTCTTTTTGCAATAAAGTATTAGTGATTTCTCCAATAGCTTTTACGGCAAGCAAACTATTTAACGATGCATTTAGTTTACTAAATCCATTAATTACGGTTCCATTTCTTAGAGCAAAACCATCTTTGCCTTTATATAAACTTAGTTGTGATTGACTATAAATTCTAACTAAAGAAGCGTTTTTGCTATTAGCTTTTAAAACGCCTTTTGCTAAAAATGAGTATGTTTTGTCTTCACTAAGCAAAGTTATCATCGCATCGTTTTCTTTAAAAGGTGTTGATTTGATGATTATGCCTTTGACTTCAAACATTATTTATATCCTAACTCTTTTAGAATGCGTGGATTGTTAATCCAGTCTTCTTTAACAGAAACAAAAAGTTCAAGATAAACACGTTTATTGAAATATTTTTCCAATTTGACTCGTGATTTAGATCCGATGGCTTTAATCTTTTTACCACCCTTACCTATAACAATGCCTTTATGCGATTCACGATCAACGATAATCGTGGATTTAATATAAACCGCTTCTTTTTTATGCTTAATTTCATCGACGCGAACTGCGAGTTCGTGTGGAACTTCTTCTTTTAGAAGATTTAAAGCATTTTCTCGCACTATTTCAGAAACAAAAAATGCAGCGTCTTTATCGACGAGTTGCTCTTCTGGGTAATAGCGAGGCCCTTCAGGCATCAATTTTTTAATATCCGCTAATAAATCATCGGTGCCAAAATCGCGAATTGCGCTCATCTCGATAAGCTTGCCATTTGGATAACGGCTTTGATAAAGCTTTTTCACTTCTTCTACTTGAGGTAGCCTAAGCAAATCAATTTTGTTAATTGCAATGAAGAGGGGAACCTTATTAGGAATTTTGTTCATAATGAGTTCGTCACCTTCATTAAATCGTTTAGAAGCATCAACAACAAGAACGATTGCATCGACATCTTTTGTAGAGTCAAATGCATCTTGATTCATTATTTTGCCTAAAGAATGATGGGCTTTATGAATTCCTGGAGTGTCAATGAAGACGATTTGATAATCGCCATCATCATAGATGCCACGAATCAAATTTCTTGTCGTTTGAGCTTTATCAGTAACGATAGAAATATCGTGATTTAAAAGTGAATTTAAAATAGTAGATTTTCCAGCGTTAGCTCGTCCAATTATGGCAACAAATCCAGAACGCATTATTTTAAATCATCCTCAGAGAAAGCATATGGCAAAAGTTCCGCTATGGTCGTCTCTTTTATAAGTCCTTTTAAATTTGACATATAGATTGGAGCGTCGGTTGGCATAAGCTCACTTAGAACTTGGCGACAAGCTCCGCAAGGTGAACATGGTCCATCGGTATCCGCTGATAATGCCAAAGCAGCAATATCATTCTTTTTAACACCATGAAGATAAGCGTTGTAAATAGCGTTTCTTTCTGCACACATGCAGCATGGATATGAAGAGTTTTCGATGTTTGCTCCTAAAAACAAGCGACCATCTTTGGTCATTATTACAGCACCAACTTTAAAATGAGAATAAGGCACATAAGCCAATTCTCTTGCTTCTATTGCTTTAGCAACGAGTTCTTCTTTTGTCATTTTATTACCTCCTAAAATTTCATTTTGTATAGAAAACATAATAAGTTCATCGTCTTTTTTCATGTGATCATATCCAAGAAGATGCAACAGTCCATGAACGAATAAAAAAGACATCTCTCGGTTCAAAGAATGCTTATACAACTTCGCTTGTTCTTCTGCTTTTTCAAAAGAGATAATAATTTGCCCTAATGAATTAGGCAAATCACTACTTACAATCTCGTTTTCATCATCGAAGAAAGCGAAACTAATAACATCTGTTGGGTAATCTTTGTCACGGTATTCTCGATTGATTTCTTGGATTGAATTGTTGTTAACAATTGTAATGTCAATAACGTAATTAACGGATACATTTAAATGTGAAAAGACCTTTTGAGCAAGATCATTAAAGATTTGTTCATAAGAATCGAATGATTGAGGTCCGTTGTTAGAAAAATCAAGTTCCATAATTTTGGGAAATTGATTATAGCATACATTTAAGAAATTTATTTATAAATTGCACTTGTCTAAAAATCTAGCTTTGCTTCTTTCATATTGTTTCTTTTCATCGAGATAACTAACTAAAGTATCGATGTAAGTGTTTAAAACATAAAATAAACCGAAATGGAAGATGATGAAATTCACACTTACGATGCCAGAAGCAATCATCGTAAAGAAACTTAGAAGCAAAATCAAAAAAGAGTAAATACAGTTTCTTAATGAGATATTAAAAGCATATTTATTCGATAAATTGCATATTTTCATAATGTCTTGCGAAGATGCGTTATTAGAGTTTAATAAGCTATCCTCGCTCTTATTGATGATGTCGAGCCTTTTCTCATCGCTATTTTTGAATAGCATTTTAGAAATTACGTTCATTAATAAAATTAATAAAATGCTAGCTACACTAATCGGCGTATTGATAACTAAGACAACAATGATGGCTGCGCTAGCGCAAAGAGCAACAGCTATTTTATTTTCAAAAGAAAAGCAAATCTTTTTAAATTCGCTATACTCAATAAGTCCTTCTCTATTTAAATTATCATTTTCTTTAAAATAAATGGGGGTAAATTTTATATCAAACAAATTTATTTGTTTGATTAAATACCATTTTTGTACTAATTCAATACTAATGAAAACGCCTAAAAGTATTAATGGTATAAATATATATGTGTCATCCTGAATGAAGAAAAAACCAACGAGTAAGGAGGCTAATGATGATATCGATAATAAATAAGTGAATATTTTGGAGTGCCAGCTACAAAATTGAATTCTTTCTTTTTTAAAACTCGATTGCTTAAACGATTTTATTTCTAGTGTGTCACCGCTCCAAGACTTAATAAAATCATCTCGTGATAGCGTTACTTCGCCTCTAGATGGGTCAAGAATCTTAACCTTAAAAGAGTCAAGGCGAGTAACCACTACTAAGTGATTGCGCTCAAGCAGCGCTAAGAATGGAACTTTTACCGAAACGTTCTTCTTCTCTTCGTATCGATATCCTGCTAGCGAAAACCCATAATTGTTCGCAATAGCAATTAGATCAGCAAAAGTGTAGCTGCCAAGTTTTTTGTCTTTGGTAATCCTCAAATAGTTTGTGTTCCTGCATTTGTATGCCATAAGCATCTTTAAAGACGCAAACCCGCAGTCAGAATCGTTAGCTTGATAGCAAAAGTATTTCGACATCATTTTTCACCCCCTCATATATAGGTATTGTTTTTTAATGAAAAAGTGTCAAACAAAATTAAAGGAAGTATTAAATACTTCCTAAAGTTTTAAAATTTTCTTTTATCTTATTTTAGTAAGATTTACGTCTAGCCATCTCGCTTTTAAGTTTACGTTTTAAACCTTTTTTGAGATAGTATTCTCTTTTACGTGTTTCAAGAAGAACGCCAGATTTATTAACTTGACGTTTAAAACGTCTAAGTGCTTCATCTAATGTTTCGTTTTCGCGAACAACTGTTTTAGGCATCTTTAATCACTTCCTTTCTTACGTAAATAGAATTAATCGAATTATTTTTCAGTAACAATTTTTACTCCGCAGGAGGCACCAATGCGGTTAGCCCCAGCAAGAACCATGGCTTCTGCTTCTTCGCGAGTATGAATGCCACCGCTAGCCTTAACGCCAACTGTTGAGCCAACTGTGTTTCTCATAAGTTGCACAGCATGCACTGTCGCGCCACCTTTTGAGAATCCTGTTGAAGTCTTGACAAATTCTGCACCAGCTCTAACTGCTGCCTTGCAGCAATTGACAATTTCTTCATCAGTTAATAGACAAGTTTCAAGAATTACTTTGAGCAATTTTCCTTTGCAACCTTCTTTAACTAAGTGAATTTCTTTTTCTACAAAGTCGTAGTCGTGTTCTTTAGCCATCGAAATGTTTAAAACCATATCGATTTCTTCGGCGCCAGCTTTTACCGCTTCACTAGCCTCGAATTTTTTAACTTCTGGCAATGTCGCGCCTAATGGAAAGCCAATTACTGTACAAACCTTGACATCTGAGCCAGTTAATAATCTTTTCGCAACTGGCACAAAGCAAGGATTAACACAAACGGATGCAAAGCTATATTTACGAGCTTCTTCACACAATTGTTTAACTGCTTCGATTGAAGCATCAGCTTTTAGCAATGTGTGATCAATCATTCTATTTAATTCCATAATTTCAACCTCTGTTGATAATTATAGCATAGCTAACTATTTATAGAAACTATTCAGCTTTTTCGGTTCTGCTATCTTTAGCTTTCGCTTTTTTACTCTTCTTTTCTACAGGTTTAACATCAACAGCTTTGTTATCCTTTTTGCTCATGACGTCTTTTCCATCATAATGTCCACATTTTGGGCAAACAACGTGTGATTTAATTGTTGCACCGCAGTTAGGGCATTTAACAAGACCGGTAACCTTTAATGCGAGGTGAGAACGACGCATTCTTTTTGATGTTTTTGATGTTCTTCTAAATGGTACTGCCATCTTTATTTCCTCCTAAATAACGTGTTAATTATAAATTAAAGGAAAATAAAATCAATTGATTTTCATACAACGTTTAAAAAACCACAGTTTTCAGTCGAAGTTAATCAACTTTTATTTTGACAATCTTTCCAATATATTCATCTGGTAAATCAGCTGATAATTTTAAATAATTGGATGTAAAACCAGATAATTTATGAGTAACTTTATTACGTTCTTCTAAAATGACGTCAAGCGATTGACCTTTAAATTTATTTCTATATTCTTCTTCTAACTTTTTTGATAAAGCGATTAATTCATTAACTCTTCTAGATTTAGTTTGGCCATCAATTTGATCAGGGAAGTTGTAGGCTGCTGTACCTAATCGGGCTGAGAAAGGAAAAACATGAAGTTCGGCGAATTTCACTTTTTCAATTAGTTGTTTAGTTTCCAAGAAATTTTCTTCGCTTTCGCCTGGAAAACCTACAATTACATCTGTGGTTATTGCAATATCTGGAGAAACTTTACGGATTTGTTCCACTTTTTTAATAAAAGAGTCAACATTGTATCTTCTATTCATCCTTTTTAAGACAGAAGGAGATCCGCTTTGAAGAGGAATGTGCAGATGATTTGCTAATTTTTTATTTTTTAATAGCGAAATCAATTTATCATCAATTTCACTTTCTTCTATTGAGGATATTCTTAAACGGTATAAGTTATCAATTTTAAGAATCTCTTCAACTAAATCGGAAAAATTAGTATTTTCCAGGTCTAATCCGTAATGTGCGGTATGAATGCCGGTTAAAACAATTTCTTTGTAACCTTGATTAACTAAATACTTAATTTCATCTAAAACTTCGGCCTTCGGTTTTGAACGAGCTTCCCCTCGAGTGTAAGGAATTGTGCAATACGTACAGAAGTTATTGCAACCATCTTGTATTTTTACATACGCTCTAGTGGTCAAAGGAAGAGGGAAAGCTTTAAAAGATTCATAAGGAAGATTTCTCGTGCTTTTATTAATTTTTATGATTGGTTTTTTGCCTATTAAGTATTGCTTAATAAGTTTAACTAATTCATTTCGATAGCTTGTGCCTATGACAATGTCAGCTTTGCAATCGTTTAAGACATAATCGGCATTTTTTTGCGAGTAGCAACCCATGACAACTATTATGGCATTTGGATTATTTCGCTTTTCTCGACGGATGATTTGTCGCGATTTTTGATCAGCAATCGCAGTCACTGAGCATGTATTTATCAAAACAATATCAGGAATATTTTTATCATCTAAAATACCTTCATCACGAAGAGACTTTTCAATCGCGTAGCTTTCATAAAAATTGACTTTGCAGCCAAGCGTTACATTTTTGAATTTCATTTTGCTCTTCTTTTCAGCTTCCTTTTAAAGCGATACTCTTGATGCTTGATTTTATAAATCATCTTTTCAGAAATTAAATTATTAACAATAAGAGATTGATACATTCCTTCTCTATCGTTATCTAAATAACGTTCCACGACTGGCTTAATTCTTTCGATTATACGAGAATCATCAACATTTTTTAAGTAACGATCAAATAGAGCGATACGTGCATCCAAACGGCCTTGGTTGTTAATAAAGTAGATGGTTTTAAAATCGAAATGATAGACCACCATAACTTTATTATCTTTGTAGATGGTTATAAATTTCGTAAATAAAGAATCGTATAAAGCGAAATTATACATTTCAAATAAATCGATGCACGATGTTGAAAAATTCGTTAATAGTTTTGAGTAAGGATCTTTTAACAATTTCCCAAATTGAGAAGTGTATAAACTGTTCACACTTCTAGAAAAAATAGGTATATAAATTTTACTGTTGCCGTCGACTAAATATGGTAAAGATGCTGTTTCTTTTTTAATGAATTTAGCAACTTCATCGGTTCTTAAATCACTTTTGTTATAGGCAAAGATTATTGTTTTTTCAAATTTTTCTTTATTTTGAATAGCTTTAATTAAAATGTTAGCTCTAATGACATCAAATTCGTTTTTCGCATCTAAGAGAAAATGATACATTTCAATATTTGAAAAAAGGTGACGATTATTAACGTAAAAATAATAATCTTCACTTTTATGATAGTTAACGCCTTTTTGATAACGCGATAAAGTTTCAAAAAAATGCATCGCTATTTCCTTTCCAAAGATGCACTTAAAACACTTAAGGCAAATATCGATGCAGTTTCCGCGCGAAGAATTCTTCTACCTAAAGAAATTGGAACGTATCCCATCTTTTTAGCTCTTTCGACTTCATCTTCGCTGAAGCCACCTTCAGGGCCAATGACAATATTAACTTTATCGCCTTTATTAATTTTCTTTATTTGAGCGAAAAAAGAATCAGTTTTTCCTGCTTCTTCTTCATAAGCAATCATTTTAATATCACCTTTAATTTTGCCTAATTCATCGATATTGATGAGGCGATACATCAAAGGAATGCGTGAACGATGCGATTGTTCACTAGCTTCTTTTAAAATGCGATTATATCTTTCTAATTTTTTAGAAGTATCAAAATCTTTGCTTTTTACGATTGTGCGGTCGCTAGATAAAAGAACAATTTCATAGACACCTAATTCAGTTGCTTTTTGTAGAACAAAATTCAATTTATCGCCTTTTAGTAAAGCACAGATTAAAGTGATGTTATTATCAAGTTCACGTTTTTCATGAATTTGTTTTTTAACAACAATTTCTAATGGTTTTAAAGATTTAATAACACATAGAAAAGGTATTTCATCAGAAACGACTTCTATTTCTTCGTTTTCTCTTGCTCGCATCACTTTGGTTAGATGAAAAACATCATCGCGATTAAGCAATACTCTTTTATCGACAATAGAACCAAAATATCGTTGCATTATTCTAAAAATTCTCCGTTGCCATCGACAATGTCGTTTCTAACTAATATCAATATAGAAGAAATTATCATCAAAAGCTCTGTAGCAAAATAAGGAATTAAAAAAGCGAAGACATTATTTAGGCAAGTAAAATAAAGAATGAGACCTAATATAACGATAAAACTCATCGAAGCCGCTAAAGTAATTAAGCCATCCTTTTTCTTGCCTAAATAAAACATATGAACTCCAAAAATACCGAGAAAAAGCGTTAAAAAAAAGGCAACAACTTTCTTTTTACGGACAATTTTTTCTTTGCAAGTAATTGGATCGAAAGCCTTGGTGATATCTTCAGTAACATCCTCTTGACCTTCTAACGGTTTTTTTGCTCCGCAGAAAGGACAGATATCCTTATCAAGTCTAGATAAACTGGCGTGACAACTTTTACATTTAAGCATAAATACTATTCTAGTATAACATCATCATTTTAAAAATGAATTTCGTAATCAACTAAGCCGTCATAGAAATCTTTTTCATGAGAAACGATGATGACTCCTCCATCAAATTTATCGATAGCCTCAAAAAGAGCTTCTTTAGCTTTAACATCTAAGTGATTTGTCGGTTCATCAAAAACTAAAAAGTTCGATTTCTTCAAGCTCATTAAGGCTAGACGCGCTTTAGTGACTTCTCCGCCACTTAATTCTTTCATCCTACGCATCGCTAGTTCTTTTCTTAAACCGGAAGAGCCTAAAAGCGTGCGAATTTCAGTGTTAGTTAATGATGGATAATTACTTTTAATAAGTTCAAATGGCGATAAATTTAAGTCAAGATTATTTTCTTGACTATAGAAATTGATGACTGTCTTTTCAAACCATTTATAATGACCATCAATAGGATTAATAATATTGAGAATCGTCTTTAAAAATGTTGTCTTGCCAACACCATTTTTTCCAATAATAGCAATCTTTTCGTTTCTAAAAAGTGTGAAAGTAATTGGATCAAGAAGTGCTTTTTTGTCATGGCCAATAACTAAATTGTCGACCACAAGTGTCTCTTTACCTGTAGCTTTTATAGATGGGAAATTAAAATAAGTAACGCCTTCTTCTTTTGCTGGTGTTTCTAATCTTTCTAAATGAGCAAGGCGAGCTCTTCGGCTTTTCGCAGCTCTAGAAGATGTCGCTCTCACGATATGTTTTTGAATGAAATCTTCTTCATTTTTAATATATCTTTGCTGAGCGTTATACCGTTTTTCATACATTTCTTTATCCAAAGCGTTTTGTTCAAGAAAATGATCAAAACTTCCTCGGTAACGAGCAACGGTTCTATTTTCTAAAGAAAAAACCACGGTTGCGATTTTCCTAAGAAAAGATTGGTCGTGAGAAACCACAAGAAAAGCTTTAGGATATGCACATAGATAGCTAGCTAGCCAACTTACTTGCGATTCATCAAGAAAATTTGTTGGTTCATCAAGGAAAAGGACATCTTTATTTTCTAATAGCATCCTTGCTAAATAAACTTTCTCTCTTTGACCAGAGGATAATTTAGATAAAGGAATGTCTAAGCGATCTTGCTTAATGCCTAAACCATCGATTAATTTATCAATCGTTTCCTTAATGGAATAGAAGCCAACTTGCATGAGTTCATCTTGGATTTTTTGAGCATTGCTCAAATGCTTTTCAAAATTAGCTAAATCTGTTGCCGATAACTCATAAAAATGCTCCATCTCCGCTTCTAAAGTAAATAGATGGGCATAGGTTTGATGAAGATAATCGCGAGTCAATAAATCCTGGTCGATTTTTAAATTTTGATCTAGATAAGAAAAAGTAACATGAGGAGTCCAAATAACACTGCCGCTATCAGGAGACAATTTTTTAGTTAACAAATCTAAAATCGTGGTCTTTCCCGAACCATTGACACCGACTAAAACGCAATGCTCTCCTTCATTGATTTTTAAAGAGATAGAACGATATAGTTCCTTATCTGCATAATTAAAATCGACATCTTTTAATTCCACTAAAGCCATGCCGGTATTGTAACACAAAAAAGAGGTGTCTCCACCTCAATAATAAATCAAATTTATTAATAAGCGACTCGGTCTTTGTCCGCTTTATATTCAGCGTATAGTTTTAAAACTGCTTTTCTATCGAGTTCAACGACCATCGCGTTTCTTTCTTCTTCACTCATATCGTAGAACTTCTTGTCACGGAATCCAATTTCCTCAGTATCAACAATGTTGCAACCGTAGTAAACTTTTTCAATATTCGCCCATAAGATAGCGGCCATGCACATAGGACAAGGTTCTCCAGTAGTGTAAATTTCGCATCCACTCAAGTCGAATGTGCCTAAAGTTTTACAAGCTTTATGAATTGCCATCATCTCTCCGTGGCAAGTTGGATCATTATTTTTAACAACTTGATTATGGCCTTTTCCAACAACTACACCATCTTTTACGATGACCGCGCCGAAAGGGCCACCATGACCATGGCGAATGCCCTTGCGAGCTTCACCAATCGCAATTTTCATATATTTGTTCATTAATTCATCCTCACAAGTACAATTTTACCATAATTTTACTTTTCATAAATAAAGACCGGCTGAACCGGTCTATTTAAATCTAAAGATTTATTTTTTGAAATTTTTCTTAAATTTTTCAAAGAACGAATCTTCTTTTTTTTCAGCTTTTTGGAATTGTTCAAGAAGATCTTTTTGCTCTTTGCTAATTTTAGTAGGAGTTTTGATTTGAACGTGGATATATTGATCGCCAGGCGTTCCTTTTCTTAAATCTTTAACACCTCGTCCTTTTAAGCGAAGTATTTGATTTGGTTGAGTGCCAGCCGGAATATCTACTTCAACATCTCCATAAACTGTTGGAACATCAATCTTTTTGCCTAAAGTTGCATCGATAAAGCTAATTGGAACATCGATATGTATATCATTTCCGTCACGTTTGAAATATTCATGAGGAATGATGACGATTTCAAGATAAAGATCACCATTATCGCCTCCGTTAACTCCACGTCCGCCTTTACCACGAATGACAATTTGCTGCCCTTCGTTAATTCCAGCAGGAATGTTGACTTCCATATCGCGTTTAATATGTTTATATCCTTTACCTAAGCAATCTGGACATTTTTCTTTGATAATCTTGCCAGTTCCACCACATTTTGGACAAGTGCTTTGACCTTCCATAACGCCAAAGATGGTTCGCTGTTGAGTTTTGACATAGCCTTTGCCTTGACAGTTTGGACAAGTTTCAATGTCGCTCGCGGATTTAGCGCCTGTACCATTACAAGTGGCACATTTTTCATCGTAGCTAACTGGCACGAGAACTTTTTTGCCCATAATTGCATCCATAAATGGAACGCGAATTCTTTGAAGAGTGTCATCTCCACGTCTAGGACCATAGCTTTGTCTAGAAGAAGAGCGAGCTCCTCCGCCAAAGAAAGAAGAAAATATGTCGCCTAAGTCGATATCGCCAAAGCCTTGAGAAGAGAATCCGCCACCTTGGAATGGGTTGCCATATCCACCGGTAGAGGCGCCTTGTTCAAAAGCAGCCATGCCAAATTGATCATACATTTGACGTTTTTTATCATCGTAAAGAATATCGTAAGCTTCTTGGACTTCTTTAAACTTATCAGCAGCACCTGGTTCATGATTTAAATCTGGGTGATATTTCTTGGCTAGTTTTCGATAAGCGCTTTTGATTTCATCTTTTGAAGCACTTTTAGAAATTCCCAATACTTCATAAAAATCTCTTTTTGCCATTGCTACACTTCCTTTCTAATCGTCAAAGCGAGGGGACAAAGTCCCCACGCTTATTTATAGATTAACAATTAATTTTTCATTTTGCTGTCAGCATCAACTACATCATCTGCAGTTTGATTGCCTTCAGAGCTTGTGCCGTCACCTTGAGGCTTGTTGTTTGAAGGCATACTTGCCATCATTTGCGCAGCTTGTTCAAGTTCGGCGATACGTTTCTTAAGCGTTTCGATATCGTTGTTATCTAAAGCAGTCTTTAACTCATCGCGAAGTTTTTGAGTTTGCTCTTTTTGAGTAGCATCCATGCCTTCGCCTTTTTCTTGCATCGCTTGATCAATCATATTGATGAATTGTTCAGCTTTGTTTTTGAGTTCGACTTCTTCTTTACGTTTAGCATCAGCTTCAGCGTTAGCTTCAGCTTCATGGACCATGCGGTCGATATCTTCTTTGCTTAAGCCGTTAGAACCTGAAATAGTAATTTCTTGTTCTTTTTGAGTGTCTAAGTCTTTCGCGGTGACCTTAACAATACCATTAACATCAATATTAAATGTTACTTCGATGCGAGGCTCACCTCTACGAGCAGGTTTAATACCTGAAAGTTGGAAGTGTCCTAATAGTTTGTTATCGGCTGCCATTGGACGTTCACCTTGATAGACCATGATGTCAACTGCTGGTTGATTATCTGCAGCTGTTGAGAAGATTTGGCTCTTAGTGGTAGGAATTGTAGTATTTCTTTCAATAAGAGGTGTCATCATTCCGCCTAAGGTTTCAATGCCAAGAGTCAAAGGTGTGACATCTAGTAAGACGACATCTTTGATGTCTCCGCTAACGACACCACCTTGAATAGCAGCACCAATTGAAACGGCTTCATCAGGGTTAACAGATAAGTTAGGATTTTTGCCAGTAAGCTTTTTGACAAGTTCTTGAACAGCTGGCATACGGATTGAGCCACCGATAAGAATGACTTGATCGAGTTCGCTTGCTTGAATCTTAGCATCAGCAAGTGCACGTCTGACAGGTTCTTCAGTGCGGGCAAGCAAATGTTTAGTCATATCTTGGAATTTAGCTCTAGAGAGTTTAGTTTCAAAGTTGACTGGTCCGTTTCCGCTCATCGCGATAAATGGAAGAGAAATTGTGGTTTCAAGAGAGCTTGAAAGTTCAATTTTTGCTTTTTCGGCTGCGTCCACAAATCTTTGCTCAGCCATTTTATCGTTGATGTCGATTCCATATTGGATTTTGATTTGAGCTTTGATCCAATCAGCAACGACTTTATCCCAGTCATCACCGCCGAGTTTATTATCACCAGCAGTCGAAACGACTTCGAATGTACCATCACCAATATCAAGAATAGAGACATCGAATGTACCACCGCCTAGATCGTAAACAAGAATCTTTTCAGATTTTTCTTTATCTAAGCCGTAAGCAAGAGCAGCAGCTGTTGGTTCATTGATGATACGAACAACATCTAAGCCAGCAATTTGTCCTGCATCTTTAGTCGCTTGTCTTTGAGCATCGTTAAAGTAAGCAGGAACAGTAATAACCGCTTTAGAAATCTTTTGTCCAAGATTTTCTTCAGCGTATTTTTTCATGTATGCAAGAATCTTTGCAGAAATTTCTTGAGGTGTGAAATCTTTATTTAAAGATTTAATGTGAACTTTTTCGTTAGTTCCCATTTTTCTTTTAATAGATGAAACGGTGTCAGGGTTAGTGACTGCTTGACGTTTCGCAGCGTTACCAACGATTTCCTCTCCACCATTTTTAAATGCAACAACTGATGGAGTGGTCATTGTTCCTTCTGGATTAGGAATAACTTTGACCTTGCCATCTGCTTGTAAATATGAAACAACTGAATTTGTAGTACCTAAGTCGATACCTAGAATAATTTCTTTTGCCATAGTAATGTGTCCTCCTTTTAGGCATCCGTTTTCGGATTATTATCTTCTTTTGTATTATCTTCTTTTTTGTTTTCGTCAATTTTTTCTTTGACCGATACAACCACCATTGCTGGTCGTATGAGATGTTCGTGGAGTTTATATCCTTTAGTTACAACCTTTAGAACTTTATCAGGGTTATTTTCATCCACTTTCGTTTCGATAGCTTGCATATAGGAAGGATCGAACTTATCGTTAACATTTGGCGATATTTCTTTGATTCCTTCGTTTTCTAGTACCGCTACTAAGTTTTTGTAGATGTATTGGAATCCAGTTAAGAAATTTTTCATTTCTTCACTTTTAGCTTCGTTTTGCAAAGCGATATGGAAGCCATCTAATATAGGTAACAAGTCTCCGACAAATCCTTCAACGCGGTATTTCATCGCTTCTTTGTGATCTGCTTCAATTCGCTTTCGCAAATTTTGCATGTCAGCATAAGCGCGGTAGTATTCATTTTTCCAATGCTCTACATCCGCTTTCAACTTATCGATTTCTTCGCTTGTTTTGTTTTCCGTTTTGATATTGTCTTTGTTTTTCTCTTTCACTGCTAACTTCCTTTCTAGGCTTCTCATCGTAATAAACATTTAATTGTTTGATTAGATATTCTAATGATGAAACAACCTTGTCATAATCCATTCTCTTTGGACCAACCACTGCGATGGAACGTTCTTGCTTGCCCGGCATTTTAAGTTTTGCTTGGACAATTGAAACATCATCATCGCCATTAGTTTCGCCTCCGATGTGGATGGCAATACTGCCTGAAGTGCTTTCTTCTACTTCTCGGAAGATATCAGGTCTATCGAATAATTCGATCATCCTTTTTATCTTGGCCGCATCGTTTGCAAACTCTGGTTGAGCGAAGAGTTCTTCTTTTCCAAATGCGAACAATCGATCTTTGGCGAATTCCATGAAGGTCTTCACCATTGCTGAATAGATGACATCGTGATCAATTACTAAGTCATTGAGCAATGGACGAATGGCTTGCATTTTGCCCATGAGCTCGCTTATCGGCGTGCCTTTTAATCGATCGTTGAATAACTTCACACATTTTTCAACATCTTGAAGTTTATCCTTGCTTTCAATTAAGAAGGTTTTGTTGCCAACATAGCCCTGGTCGGTGACAAAGACGCATGTCGCACTTGAATCAGTGATAGGCACCAATTGAACTGAGACTAGATGTTCATTGTTAGAATCAGGTCCAAGGACAATGCTAGCTAAGTTTGTCATCTGCGATAATATTTCACAAGATTGGGAAATAACATCTTGAATGGACTGAACTTTTTGGTCGAAAATCGATTGCATCTGATATTTGAATTCTTGATCAAGGCTTCCTTCACGCAAGTGTTCAATATAATATCGATAACCTTTTGAAGAAGGCACGCGACCGCTGGAAGTGTGCGTTTTCTCAAGATAACCATCTTGTTCAAGCGCGTTCATTTCACTGCGAATAGTCGCTGAGGAATAATCAAGACCATATTCATCAATCAAAGTTTTGCTACCAACTGGTTGGGCATTTTTAATAAAGTGCTCGACAATAAGCTTCAAAACTTTTTCTCGTCTGTTCATATTGGCCTCCTTTTTGGCACTCATTCTTCCGGAGTGCTAATCATAATTATAAAAAGCTTTTTGGCACTGTCAAGCATAAAGTGCTAAAAAATTAAAAATATTTTGCAATAGCAAAGCTATTAATTTTAAAAATTGAGTAAAAATTAGTTCGATCGGTGTCGCCAATCGACAACATAAGTGTTTGAAATACGATCGAAAGCAGTTCTCTCAGTATTGTTAATAAGCACGTAAAATAAATCGATAACAACAAAGACAATCATTCCTTCGCTCGCTGAACGGGCAAGACAATCGCCAAAACTCAAGCGAGAAATATCTTTATGCACCACTCTTAAGCCGAAGATGAGCATGCCTAAGCTTCGACCATTACTAATAAAAAGCCAAAAAGTGAATATGAAAGTATAAATAAACCAAAGTAAGCCAAAAAATATCAAAACAATGTAGAAAATACCTAAATCAGCAAAGCCAGGAATAAAGACGCTACCTAAAATAACTAACGCCAACGAAAACAAAAAAGAAAGTATCATGTCAAAGACATAAGAGATAACTCTTTTTGGGAATTTTGCTGTATTCATAATAGTTCTAATAAAATGCGATCAAGAAGCAATATGCCCTCATCGCTTGCTCTAATTGTATCATCATTTGCTATTAACAATTTAGCATCAATTAATTTCATCGCTTTATTTTGATACTTATCTAAGAAGTCAAAGCCAAAGCGATTTTTAAATGTTAATTTTTTAAAACCTTGTTCAAGGCGAAGATTGGTTAATAAAAAATCCGCGATTTCTTCATCCTTTGTTAACTTTTCTTGGACATCAATGTATTGACCTTTTATGTATTTTTCTAGATTTTTTGTATTTGTGTATCTAACTCCATTTAAGTAACCTGACGCTCCTAAGCCCACACCAAAATATTCTTCATCTTTCCAATAAACTAAATTGTGACGCGAATAATAATTAGGCTTTGCAAAATTGCTTACTTCATAACGAATATAGCCATTTTCTCTTAACTTTTTTAGGATTACTTCGTAAAAAAGTCTTGAGTCATCTTCATTTTGCTCTTTGATGCCTCTATTTTTGAATAGCGTTCCAGGATTAACTGTCAAAGAGTAAATAGAAATGTGTTCAGTGTTTAAACTTAATATATTTTCTAAATCAATATTTAAAACATCGATAGTTTCATTTGGATAGCCATATATTAAATCTACATTAATATTATTAAAGCCAACTTCTCTAGCCATTGATATGACTTTCTTTGTTTCTAAGAAAGTATGATGTCTATTCAATAGTTCTAAAGCATCATTTGTCGTGGCTTCCACACCGATAGAAAGGCGATTAACTCCATATTTTTTTAATAGTTTGAGTTTGCTTAATGTAAGATTTTCAACATTGCCCTCAACGCTAAACTCACCATTTTCTCTTAAAAAAGGTGAAACTTTCTTTAAAATTGCTTCTAATTCTGAATCGTTTAAAGCACTTGGAGTGCCTCCACCGATATAAATGGTGTCGACTTTATCAATATTAAATGAGTCTATTTCTTTGAAAAGAGCCTCAAGATAAGGCTCAATAAATTTTTGATTATAAAATAATTTTGTAAAGTCGCAATATGCGCAGATATGTTCACAGAAAGGAACATGCACATAAAGTGCGTTAGTTTTTCTTCTCATCAGAAGGAGTTTTTTCGATGTGTTCAGTCTTTTCTTGCATCTCCTTTTGAATGTTTTCATCTTCAATAGGAACTAAAATGCGATCTAATTCTTGCTGAACAGCAACTTGTTCATCAATATCGTCCTTTTTAATTTGCAAAGGTTTAACATGTCTTTTAACAAGGATAATTATTAAGATAATTATTCCAAAGAAGGCTAATACGAGCCCGATGATAACGAAGGGATTCTCCCATACACTAGTTAATGTTTTCATAGCAATTTACCTCCGTTATTTTACTATTTTGAAATAGGAGTGTAAACAAACTTATTTTTTACTTGTTCACGTCTATAATATCCAGCTCTAGCAAGATATTCCATCGATGTTCTTGCCGTTTCATAGACAACCTTTTCGCATTTTTTAAACTGTTGAATTGTGTAGTATTTCCCAAGAGTACAATGTCTAACATAGAAATGAGCTTGACTCGGTCGAAGATTTGGATCACTTTCGAGTAAATCATTCGCGGCGCGATTGAGTGCTTTTTCATCAAGTTCTTCGAATTTATGGACATTTACCATTGGATTATTATTTGCTAATTCAACCTTTTTGATCGGTTTTTCTTCAACTTGAAGAGGTTCTTCTTTTTCTTCCTTGGCAATATACTTTGTTAAGCTTTCTTCGCTCAAAGTTGTCTCATTTTCTTCAACCTTTTCCTCTACTGGTGCTTCATTTTTTTCAAAATATTCATCCGCTAGCGAATCGTGAGTCAATTGAACTAAACGATTAGCAAAGGAGGAAACAACATCTTCACTTAAACGAATAATTTCATTTAAGTAATAGGTTAAATCACGATTTTTCTGAGCTTCTTTTGAAGCCGTATTAAGGCAATCTTTATTTTCGTAAAGCACAACTTCCAAAGGAAGAATGCTTACAAATTCTTTAGAAATTGTTTTGCTGAGCAAGCTTTTTGCAACTAAGACAGAAATTTCTTCGTTATATTTTTCAAATGGCTTAATGTAGTTAATCATGAATAAAGATGAGGCCATTCGCACAATAACATCATTTCTTTCATCGTTAATAAAATTAAATAACGTATTCATTAATGGCTCAATAAGAGTCACTGGAGCTCCATTATATTCACGATTAATTAATACTTTTTGACTTGGTGATTCAATTTCCCTGTCTCTATAAAAGAAAGATAATTCGCTGTTGTTAGAAAGATTAGCAAGATAGAAAGCAAGTAAATTTTCATCGATTTTATCGAAATTGTAATTTTTTAATTGCTTCAAAGAATTTAAATATGAACAAAGAGGCTCGTATAAAAGATTATTATTTTCTCCTCTAAGAATGTTATCAATCGCAATATCGTTAATGATGATGCCTTTAAAATGAGCGAGATATCTTAAAGACATTTTAAGCATGTCTTTTTGCAAAACATCTTTCCCGATAACGCCATCTTTTAAGGAATTGTATTCTTCAAAAGTTGAGTTAAGTCTATTTTCAAGACGTTTGCAATTTTCTTTGACTGAATCAGTGAAAGTTAGGCTAAATTGAGCTTTGCTCACATCGTATAAAGGCAAAGAAACAGAAAAACCTCTTCGATAATCAATAATTTGTTTCCAAATAGAATCAATTAAATTTGTGCCTAGTTCACGAGCCACCATTTGTCGCGTGGCGTATACTTCATCTGTAAAGCGAACGGCTAAATTAGTATTGGACATAAAAGCATCTCCTTTAAAAACAATTTAGCACTTTTTAAAAGCTTATACAATAAGAATATACTAATTTTAAACTAAATAATGACTATTAATCGTCATCATCAATTGAGAGAACACTCATGAATGCTTCCTGAGGAACTTCCACCGAGCCAATAGCTTTCATGCGCTTCTTACCTTCTTTTTGCTTTTCAAGAAGTTTGCGTTTTCGAGATATATCTCCACCATAGCACTTAGCTAAAACATCTTTACGGACAGCTTTAATATCAGCGCGGGCAATTACTTTGCCATTTATCGCTGCTTGTACAGGCACTTCGAACTGTTGACGCGGGATGATATCTTTTAATTTTCTAACGACAATGCTTCCTCTTTCATAGGCTGTACTACGATGTACGATAATTGATAAAGCATCGATAACTTCCCCATTTAACAAAATATCCATCTTAGCGAGCTGACCTGGCTTATAGCCGGAGAATTCATAGTCAAAAGAAGCGTAACCTTTTGTGTAACTTTTAAGTTTATCGAAGAAATTGTAAACAATTTCCGAAAGAGGTAATTCGTAAGTGACCACCATTCTCGTATCATCAAAATATTGAAGATCTTTATAGATGCCTCGTCTATTTTGGCACAGCTCCATAACAGGACCGACATATTCTTTAGGTGTCATGATTTCCGCCTTGACATACGGTTCTTGGATTTCTTTAATGAGGGTAACATCTGGAAGTTTAGAAGGATTATCTAATTCAATCATTTCACCTTTGGTGAGATAGATATGATAAATGACACTTGGGGCGGTCAAAATTAAATCTAATCCATATTCTCTTTCAAGACGTTCTTGAACAACGTCCATATGCAGAAGACCTAAAAAACCACATCGAAAGCCAAAACCTAAAGCTTGCGAAGTTTCAGCTTCAAAGACAAGTGAAGCATCATTTAAAGATAATTTCTCTAACGCATCTTTTAAATCTAAAAACTTTTTGCTATCAACAGGATATAAACCGCAGTAGACCATCGGATTCATTTTTCGATAACCAGGCAAGGCAAATTTAGCAGGATTACTCTTAAGAGTAACCGTTTCTCCTGGAAATACATCTTTAATATTTTTAATTTGAGCTGCAATATAGCCGACTTCGCCAGCGCTTAATTCATTTTTCTTTAACTCTTTCGGAGTTCTGATGCCCACTTCAGTAACTAAATAATCAGTGTTAGCCGCCATCAAAGTGATTGTGTCTCCGACTTTGACAGTGCCATTTTTGATGCAAACCAAAATAATAACTCCTCTAAAGGAATCGTAGAAAGAATCGAAAATAAGGGCTTGTAAAGGAGCATTTGGGTCTCCTTTTGGAGAAGGAATGTATTTTACAATTGCTTCTAAAACGTCTTTTACACCTTTGCCAGTTTTGGCGCTTACTAAGCAGGCTGAATCGCAAGGAATGCCGATTCGTTCTTCGATTTCTTTAATCGCTACTTCTGGCATTGCGCTAGGAAGATCAATTTTATTGATGACAGGAATAATTTCTAGATTATTGTCGACTGCTAAATAAACATTCGCTAAGGTTTGGGCCTCTACTCCTTGAGAAGCATCAACTACTAAAAGACAGCCTTCACAAGCGGCAAGCGAACGAGAAACCTCGTAAGAGAAGTCAACATGCCCCGGAGTGTCTATTAAATTGAATAAATAATCGTGTCCATCATCCGCACGATATTTAATTGTGACAGCATTTAGTTTGATAGTGATTCCTCTTTCTCGCTCTAAATCCATAGAATCGAGAAATTGATCTTTCATCTCTCTTTTTGAAACTGTATCAGTCAATTCTAAAATGCGATCAGCTAAAGTTGACTTGCCATGATCAATATGAGCAATGATTGAGAAATTTCTAATGTAGCGTCTATCAAAATCCATAATGGTTATATATTAATATATTTTTCAATGTTCTTCCCAAAATTTAGTTAAGATTTTTTCAATATCTTCTTTAGAGGTCACAACTCTATAGTTGTTCCAGTGATTAGCAAACAATTCACGATACGTTGAATTTAAATAACGATCATCGATAAGTAGAGCCATTCCTCTATCAGATTCGCTTCTAATCACGCGTCCAACAGCTTGCATGATTTTATTGATGCCAGGATTGATATAGCTATAAACGAACCCTTTTTCTTCGTTTAAATCGAAATATTCTTTTATTCTTTCTCTTTCAAAGCAAATCTGTGGAAAGCCCACGCCGATGATGATAACTCCGATTAATCGGTCGCTTACTAAATCGATACCTTCGCTGAAAGCACCGCCGACAACAGCTAAAGCGACGACACTTCTTTTTGGTTCATTTTCAAAGTGAGCAAGAAAAGATTCTTTCTCTGATTCGCTCATATCTTTTTGCTGAACAATAAGCTCTGTGTCATCAAAACTTAAATACGGTAGTAACTTATTGAGATATTCAAAGCTCGGAGCATAGATGATATAGTTGCCAGTTTTCATCTTCACCGCACTTTTAATACATTCGCTGACTTTAGCCATCGTGCTATCTCTATCTTTATATTTGACAGATATTTTAGGGGCAACCATGACGCATAGATTTTCTTTTTGAAAAGGAGATTTTAGTGATAGCATCGGCAATTGATTGTCGTTACCAATCATTCTTAGATAATATTCAGATGGCGATAATGTGGCAGAAAAAATAATTTTGCTTCTAGCTTTCTTTAAAGTTGAGGATAAAAACTCGCTTGGATCAAGGCAAAACAAATTAAATGTCAAATCGTATTCATTATTTTTAACTGACAAAGAGAAAGAAGAATCGTAATAATCTAAAAGTTTTCTAAAGCGCATCAACTCAAAGGAAAAATCGACAAATTCTTGGTTTACATCTTTTTGGAAATGCTTTAAAACGTCGATGGCGGCAACATTGAATTTATCAAAATCGAGCAATATATTTCGCGAAAACAAGGGAATATTTGTTTCACCTTCCATAGATGCGTATGCATCGAAGAACTGCACAATCTTTTTAACTGCAATTTTAATTTTAGGATGATTAATGTTGCCTAAGCATTTCCTGGCTTTAAAAAATAAGCGACGCGATAAAGATGCGCTATACATTTCGCGTCCTCTATCCACTAAATTGTGAGCTTCATCCACTAGTACAACATCATTGGTTGTCGCACCATCAAAATATCTTTTTAAATAAACAAACGGATCAAAGAAATAGTTATAATCGCAGATGATGATATCCATTAAAAGCGATAAATCTAGCGACAATTCAAAAGGACACATCATATTTTCACTAGCAATTTTTAAGATGGTTTCTTTAGAAAATGAATCATATTTTTTAATAGAAGAAAGCATGACATCTTTTAATTTGCTGTAATAATCTTTTGCAAATGGACAATCATCTGGATTGCAGCTTGGCTTTTCTAATGGGCAAACCTTGTCTTTGGCCGTTATGATAATTTCGCTGGCATCTAGCCCCACTTCTTTAAGTTGTTTCACCGCTTGATAAGCCGCTTCTTTTCCTGATGTTTTTGCAGTCAAATAAAAAATCTTTTGATTTATTCCTCCGGCAAAGCTTTTAACCGATGGATATAAAGTAGACATTGTCTTACCAATTCCGGTTGGAGCCTCAGCGAATAAAACTCCTCCATCATAAGCGACCTTGTAAGCATATTTTGCCAATTCGCGTTGACCTTTACGAAATTTAGCAAATGGAAAAGGTAAATCTTTAACACTTTCATCGCGGCGAAGAGTTCGTTGATAAATAATCCTAAAGAAATTTAAATAATCTCGCATGTAGGAATAGACATCGCTTTCAAGCTCATCACTACTAAAAGAAAAATACTTATACAATTTCACCTTTTGATTTAGCTGGTTTATGTAAGTTAATTTAATCTTAACTTCATCAAGTCCTTTTTCGTGAGCTAGCATTAAGGCATAGCATTTTGCCTGCCCTAAATGCCAATCCTTTTGACTTTCAAAATAATTGTTTAAATCATCAGTCGTCGACTTTATTTCTTCAACGTAATACTTATCGTTCTTAGTAAATATTCCATCAGCTCGACCTTCTAAAGAAAAAGTGAAGTCCTCAACGTCAAATTTTTCTTTAAGAAAATATTCGCTTATGTAATTTCCGCTGCGCTTAGACTGATAGATAGAGTGAATCGCACTACCTTCTTGCATCGTCGACTGATTGTAGATGCGATTGTCAATATCGCCTTTTCTAAGCAAAAAATCGACTAATTCATGGACAGATAGTTCGAAATGTTTTTGCATAGCAATTAATGTAGATAATTTCCATCGTAAAAGACATTGCCATTTGCAAAGCTTTTACCATCCATTTTCTTTTTGCCTTCTATTTGAAGGATATCTAAAGATATAATTCCATCTTTTAAAGAAAGAAAAACACCTTTATGAACTCTTAATTTTCCAACTTCAGTTTGTGCTTCTTCATTGACAATATGAGCTTTATAAATCTTTAGTTTTTTATCGTTTAAAAATAGATACGCTCCTGGTTCATTAGATAATCCACGAACATAGTTAATAAAATCGCGAAATCCAAGCGATAAATCGAGCTTTTCATTTTCAGGTTTTATTTTATTCGCGATGCTGACAAGTGATTCATCTTGCTCTATTCCAACTAATTTACCTTCAAAGTAATTCAAAAGATTTTCTTTGCAGACTTTTATAGCGGCATCAGCCATTTTATCGCAAAGCGATGTATAGTTATCATCGTCAGCGATATCTATTTCTTCTTTAGCATACATTTTTCCAGCATCCATCTTATCGACCATTTCCATCAAGGTGATGCCTGTTTTCTTTTCGCCATCGATTATCGCTCTTTGTATAGGCGCAGCTCCACGATATTTTGGAAGAAGAGAGCCATGCAAATTTAAGCACCCATATTTTGGTATATCTAAAAGAGCTTGAGGGACTATTTGGCCATAGGCCATCGTTAAAATTAAATCCGGTTTTAAATCTTTGACAAATTCATAATCTAAACGAATTTTATGAGGCTGAAAAACTGGAATATTGTGTTTTAAAGCCACCACTTTTGTTGGCGGCGCTTCTAAAACAGCTTTTCGACCAACCGCTTTATCTTCTTGGCAGATCAACGCCACAAAATGAAAACCATCTTCAATAAGTGCCTCAAACACTTTCGAAGCTATCAAAGGTGTTCCCATAAAAATTAAACGATAATTATTCTCTTTTTTCATAACGTAAGTTATTATAAAAAAGTTATCGCTCATTTTCAATTGAGTGAGTATAAAGAAACTGAGGTCAAAAATGTACAACGAATATAAACAAGTCAAACAATTCTTCTCATCCGCGGAAGATTTATTAAAAACATCGAAGACGATGCAGGATATTTTCAATAAAGCTACATCACTTCACAAAAAAGAAAAAGCTCTCACCTGGATCAATGAAAAGGGCAAAACTATTTCAATAAAATATAAGCATTACCGCTCATATTGTTTTGAATTTGCCTCGAGGATATCCGAGAAATTAAAAAACCTACCATTAGATTCAGTTGTCGCTTTGAAACTTCACAATTGTCCAGATTGGCCACTTATTTTCTGGGGAATCTTGATGAGCGGATACATTCCTTTTTTAATTGATTCAAAGCTACCAAAAGAAAATACCGAACTTCTTTTAAAAGAATCAAATGCTGGAGCGATTATCACTCACGAAATATCAACTTACGATGTGATAAATGTCAACATAACCGCTTTAAAAGAAACAAAAGTGAACTTTAAATTTGCCACAAAATGGGCTAACGATATCATTTTCTGTTCTTCCGGAACAACGGGTAATGTAAAACTCATGG
This sequence comes from Bacteroidaceae bacterium, assembly GCA_963657885.1. Lineage (GTDB taxonomy): Bacteria > Bacillota_I > Bacilli_A > RFN20 > CAG-826 > Fiminaster. The sequence goes on along the minus strand of CAVKNZ010000003.1, from coordinate 8,518 downwards.
TCTATAACGGAGCAAATATGTGTCATCAAATTGCTGCTGCGCTAGATATGGCGGAAGAGACAAAAGATATCATGTATCCTGGAGAAATAAATATCTTAGCTATCATTCCGTTTCACCACATCTTTGGCTTTGTCGCAGTCTTTTTATGGTATACGTTCTTTGGCAAAAATATTGTTTTTCCAAAAGACTTATCGCCTAAAGAAATAGCAAACGTATCACAAAAATGTGGCGTCACGCACATTTATAGCGTGCCACTCTTCTGGGATTCACTAGCTCAACAAATTAATAGAAAAGCCGAACTCGAAGGTAAAAAGAAAGTCGATATGCTTGCCAAGATGATTGCCTATCACACCAAAAAGATATCAAGCGATGAAGCTGGTAGCAGCGCCTACGCAATGAGCTTATCTGCGGTTCAAAGTCAACTATTAGGAAAGAAAATTCGTTACTGCATTTCTGGAGGAGGATATCTATCTTTAGATACATTAAATACCATTAATGGTATTGGCTATCCTTTATATAACGGCTTCGGCATGACTGAAGTCGGTGTTACTTCAGTTGAATTATCGATGAATGTCGAACAACGTTTAAAAGGAAGTATCGGTCATCCTCTTCACGGCGTTGAATATAAGCTTGTTGGAACAACAACTATTGAACCAAATACAGGCGAATTAATGATAAAATCGCCAATCACCCATTACTTAGAAATTATCGATGGCATCAAACAAAAGCCAGCACTAGAAGATGGCTATCTTCGCACAGGCGATATCGCTTCTGTTGATGAAACAGGCCACTACTATTTAAAAGGTCGCATCAAAGATGTCATCATCAACACCAACGGTGAAAACGTTTATCCTGATGAAATCGAAGATTACTTTAAAGCTGTTCCAGGCGTAAACAAAGTTTGCGTTATTGGTGTCAAAAAAGGCGCGCATCATGAAGCAATAACTTGCGTGTTAGAAATCACAAGCGATGTCGGAGAAGAAGATTTAGAAGTCATCAAAAAGAAATGCGATGAAATCAATCTCACATTGCCAAATGAAAAACGAGTAGAAAAATTCTTAATTAGCAAGAACCGCCTACCGTTAACCGCTTCAATGAAGGTCAAACGTTTTAGAGTAAAACAATTCTTAAGTGAACAAGCGGATTTATTTGTCGATTTCTCGATGAAGAAAAAAATCAAAAAATTCGATGGCTACACAAAAGAAGAAGTTGAACCTATCGTTAAGAAAGTAAGAAAAATATTCGCGAAAATTCTCATCCTTCCTATTGTCAAAGTTGGAGATGATGATCACTGGATTAACAATTTAGGAGGCGACTCGATGTCTTATGTTGAATTAATTGATACAATCAACAAAGAATTCGGCATCACTATTCCAGAAGAAAAATATGCGCTTCTAACAAGTGTTAACGACTTTACTGAAGAAATCCTTTCTTTGAAAGGAAAACAAAAAAATAAATAAGAGTTGTTCAAAACTATTAAGTTTGATAAACTTATTTGCGATATAAAAAAGAGGTAGTAAGAAAAATGGCTCAAATTAAATCCCAAATTAAAAGAATAAAAACCAACGAAAAAGCACGAGTTCGCAATGTCAGCGTTCGTAGCCGAATTGCTACAGAAAGCAAAAAAGTTCGCATTGCTGTTGAAAAGAAAGATGTTGCCGCTGCAAATGAAGCATTAAAAGTTGCAACACGTCTAATTGATAAGAGCGTAACCGATGGTGTCTATGCTCGCAATACTGCTAACCGCAAGAAAGCAGCATTAGCCAAATTAGTTAATTCTTTAAATTAATTAGGAAAATTGATTAAAAATAATTCAAACCCATAGAAGCGGTCAATCTGGCCGCTTTTAATGTTGTAATCTAGATAATATAAATCATCTAAAGCTCGAGCCACATCAATGATTTTTAGATGAGATTTCAATTTTAAAGATTGAATGACGCGATATCTATTCGCCTTTAATTCATTAGCAATTTCATCAGCATCGAATCCTTTAGCGTAAAGATAAAAAACTTGAGAAATGAATCTGAATTGACTTGATAAAAGAGGAATCAATGAATCAGTAGCTCTTGAACCAAGCATCTTTAAATCGCGATAAATTGATAAAGCAATCGCGTTATCACCTTTAAGCAAAGCATTGCACATTTCAAAAGCATTATCCTCAAGAGGCTTAGATACCATTAAAACAATATCAACAAGCTTAATTTCTTTTTTGTATAAACAGAGTTTATCAGCTTCGTTAATAAATTTATTTAAATCGCCATTTACTCTTAAAATCAATTCGTTGATTGCATCATCATCGATTTTAACTTCTCGATCTGAGAAATATTTTCGAACATATTTGTCCCAATCATTTTTAGATAAATCCATGAAATTATATACAACGCCATCTTTTTCAATAGCTTCATAAATTGGCGATTTTTTATCGATATCTTCATCTCTATAAATGAAAAATAAATCTATAGCTTTGTTAGGAATACTGACTAATTCTAAAACCTTCTTAACATCGTCCTTTTTAGCGCCTTTAGAAAGAAAGCTAACATTATCAAAAATAACCGCCTTCCTTTCATAGCCTAAAGGCAGAGAATAAGCATCATCTATTGCTTCATCTAAATCGACATTTTCAAGATCGTATTTAGAGACATTGAAATCGTCGATTTCACCGATGCGTTCTTTTAAAACTTTATCCAAGCGTTTTTTTATCATTGGATATTGTTTACCATAAAGAATGTAATTCATAGAATAATTATCAAACAAAATAAATCAATTTGCACCTTCTTAATAAGAAAAATTGTATTGGCTATAAACTAACGTTCCTTCTTGGTCGGTTCTCCTTATTTTCACCTTATATTTATTGAGTCTATCAATAACTTCTTTATTTGGATGACCATATCTATTCTTTCTTCCCACAGAAATAATAGCTTCCTTAGGCGAAACAAGTCTTAAAAATTCATCAGATGTTGAAGTTTTACTACCATGGTGCCCTACTTTTAAATAATCCGCGTCAATATCAAGTTTGTTTTCGATTAAATATTTTTCAACATTGACACTTGCATCACCCATTAGCAAAAATTTCGACGAAAGGAAAGAAAGATTAAAAACAAGGGAGTTATCGTTTTCATCACTTGCTTTATATTGATTGAGGTTCTTTAGCTTAATATCGCCGATCTCATAATAAGAAAAATTTTCACAAGTATAATAATCATTAACTTTGAATTTAGAAATTAGTGAGCTTGCTGCCCCAGCATGATCAAAGTCGTTGTGCGTTGTTATAAGAGCGTCAATATGTTTAATTTCGTGTCTATTCAAAAATGGAATTAAGACTTCACTAGCCATATCGAAAGAGGTATTTCCTCCAGTGTCAATCATAACTATATTATTTTTGTTTTGTATGAGAATAGAATCGCCTTGTCCAACATTGATAAAATAGATGGAATTTGTGATGTATATTTTAATCGGAACAAAGCAAAATAATAAGGATGTTGTAAGCAATAAAGAATTAACTTTAACATGGCGAAATCTTTTTTGCTCTAAAACAATGATGACAAGAAGCAATAATACATAATAAATTGGCACAAAATAGGTGAAAACTGAGTTATAGTAGATTGCAAAATTGATTACAGAAAATTGCTTCATCGAAAATACGATAAAGTTCGATATAAACGAAAAAATATGCGTAAAAGGAACTTGAATATAAAAAGAGAAAATACTTAAAAAAAGATAAATTTGATTAATAGGCGTTAATAAATATTGAAATACTGGTGAAAAAATATACCATTTATATACTAGTGAACTACTAATTGGTAGCATAAAAAGAATCACAAATATGCTTGTAAAAAGCCTTCTTTTACTCTTTTTAAATTTAGCTAGTGAATGCCTTATAAAGAGTATGAATATAGATAGAGCAAAACCAACATAAAAACTAGATTGATATATTAAATGAAAATCGACTAATAAAAATGTCAATCCTAAAAATGAAATGAGCGATAATCGGCTGAAACGTTTTTTCAATAATGTTCTATTTAGCAAAGTCAAAATAGACATTAAATACGCTCTTAAAGCTCCAACTTTTGTAAAAGTAAAAAGCATCAAAGGTAACAAAAATATTATAGGGATAAGAGTCGCAACTGTTTCATTTAAGAATAAAGATAGAACTTTCTTTATAACGTTTATAAAAAAACTCAGATATATTCCGCTTAATGAAAAAAGGAAAATAATATTTAATTCAGTAGCTAAACTTATCGCTTCACTATCGTAATTCCGATAATTAAATAGCAAAGCTCCAATAAGCGATCTTGTAGGTTCGTCATATTTATTTAGATAATTATTTATAATTTGCTTGCGCTTAAATTTAGAAGCGTATTTTATCTGGATATTATTCGAATATAACTGTCTTTTTACACCTTTATCATTTAAATATGATGCGAAATCAAAACGTGATTCATAGCTAGTCATCTCAATGGTGTAAGCCTTACTATCAATCAAAAGAAAGTCGCCTATTTCTCGCTCATTATTTTCTTCATAAACATAAAATTTTTCAAAGCGAGATTGAAACAGGAAATAATTCTCTTTGCTATCAATTACTATTCCAATATATTGATTATCCTTTGCGTCATAGCTCACATCAATTTTCGGAAGCAAAATGCCTAGAGCTAAAGCAGCAAAACAATAAATGATCTTTTTATTTCTAAGTCGATATATTAAATAAGCTATAAAAACGATGATTAAGGCAATATTGATGAAAATATTGCCTCTAAAAAGAATTAATCCAAGAATAAAACTAATAAATATTAAGAAAAGAAACATTCATTTACGCACTTCTTAGTACGACATAGTTTTTAATCTTTTCAAATGTGGCATTGCCTATACCATTTACTTCTTTTAAATCTTCAATACGTTTAAAGCTATTTCCATCATTTCTATAAGAAACGATTGCTTTGGCAATTGATGAACCAATCCCACTTACTTCTTGAAGCTTAGTTTCACTATCTGAATTGATATTGACCTTTTTGATAGGCTCAAGTGAGCAAACATCAGTATTGTCATATTTAGGCGCTATATAAAAGCTTAGACCATCTTCTAATAGATACGATGTGTCATAAGCTAATTCGTCAGCGTTGCTATTGACTCCATTAGCAACTTCGATTAAATCACCTAATGTTGAATTAACATCAACAATATAAGTTCCACTTCGAACTATTTCACCAGTAATAGAAACGCTGATAGAATCGTCACTATTAACTAACGCAGATGTACTTCCTTGGATTGAACTTGCAACAATATTTGGATCAATAAATTGAAAGACAACAATTAAACCAATTGTTACAACTAGAACAGCTATAAAAATTTTTGTCATATTTTTTTACCTCCATATACAAGTAGAGGCAAAAAGAGAAAAAGTGTCGAAATTTGTTAAAAAACGGAACTGAGTTCCGTAATTTTTTATTATAAAGAGGCTAATCGCTTTTTATATTCTTCTAATTTCTTTCTTTCAAGTTCGACTTTTTCCTTCGGAGCTTTTTCGACAAAGTTTTTGTTGGCAAGCATATTTTCACTTCGCGCGATTTCGCTCTTTAAGAAAGCAATATCTTTAGCTTTCTTCGCTTCTTTTTCTTCATCGCTTATATTATCTTCAATAAAAAGATTAAATTTCGTATAAGCATATTTAACTCCTTTAGAAACAGCTTTAGATGTAATTAATACATCCTTTGAGAAAGAGAAACGCTTCAAATAAGTTGAAAAATTAGCGAACAAACTTTCATCCGTTTCAACGATTAATTTTAAATTAGCGTTTGGAGGTAGTTTATTATTAACCTTATATGTTCTTATATCTTGAATCATCTTATAAAGGATAGAAACTGAAGATAAATCAACTGAAGGATATTCTTTTATATTCGGATAAGTTTCAAGCATAATTGACTCTTTATGTTCTGGCAAAGCAAGATACAATTCTTCGCCAAAAAATGGAGCATATGGGTAAATCATAATGATAATATTTTTTAAGATAAAAAAGAGTACATTGTTAACAATTCTCTTATACGTATCATCATTTCCTTGTAAAGAAACCTTACTCATCTCTAAATATGAAGAGCAAAAATCATCATAAACAAAGTTATACAAATATGAGCTTGCAAGCGAATATTCATATTTGTCCATAGCGTTCTCAACACGTTTAACAGTTTCATTTAATTTAGTTAAAATGTCTTGCTCTAAAGGTTGTAAAGATGCGAAATCGATTTCTTCAGATTTAAAATCTTCTCCTAAATTTTCTAAAACATAACGAGCGCTATTCCAAATCTTGTTTAGATAATTGCTACTAGCGGCTACTTTTTCATCGATATAACGAATATCTTGCCCAGGTGCAGAACCAGTTGTTAAGAAATATCTGAGGGCATCGACACCATATTTATCGATTACATCAATAGGATCAATTCCGTTTCCTAAAGACTTAGACATTTTTCTACCTTGTTCATCGCGAATTAAACCATGAATTAAACAATCTTTAAATGGAGACTCGCCTGTAAATTCGATAGATTGGAAAATCATACGTGAAACCCAGAAAAAGATGATGTCATAGGCAGTTGATAATAATGATGTTGGGAAGTAACGCTTAAAATCATCAGTTTTAAGTGGCCAACCAAGCGTTGCAAAAGGCCAAAGAGCGCTAGAAAACCAAGTATCAAGGACATCTTCATCTTGATGAAAGCTTGAATCTTTAACTTCTTCAATAGAAACTAGTACATCACCTTTATCATTATAATAAGCTGGGATTCTATGTCCCCACCATAATTGACGAGAAATGCACCAATCATCGACATTTTCCATCCATTGTTTCCAAGTATTTTTAAAACGGGCAGGCACAAAGTTAACTGTGCTTTCATTTAACGCTTGCTCCGCTAATGGTTTCATTTTAACAAACCATTGTTTGCTTAAAGTAGGTTCAACTATCGTTCCGCTTCTTTCAGAATGTCCGACCGGATGAACAATATCTTCGATTTTAATAAGCCGGCCGTCATTTTTAATCTTTTCAACTAATTTATCGCGACATTCATAGCGGTCAAGTCCTTTAAACTCGCCACATACTTCGTTCATTTTGGCGTTTTCATCCATAACTTTGATACGTGCTAGATTGTATTTAGTTGATAAAGCAAAGTCATTTGGGTCGTGTGCAGGCGTGCATTTCATTGCTCCTGTACCAAAATCAATGTCAACATATTCGTCACCCATGATAGGAAGTTCTTCTTCGTTTGCTGGGTTAATAACTTTCTTACCGATAAGATGTTTATAACGTTTATCTTTAGGATTAACAAAAACAGCGACATCGCCAAACATCGTCTCAGGTCTAGTAGTTGCAACTTCTAAAAAGCCTTCTTCTCCAACGATTGGATATTTAAAGTAATAAAACTTACCTTTTGTGTCTTCATAAATGACTTCAATATTAGATAAAGCGGTTTTTAATATAGGATCATAATTAACGATTCTTTCTCCTCGATAAATGAGCCCTTTATCGTATAAGCTCTTAAAAACTGTTTTAACAGCAAGAGAAAGACCGTCATCAAGAGTGAATCTTTCGCGTGTATAGTCTAACGAAAGCCCCATTTTTGCCCATTGGTTATGGATATTTAGCGTATATTCTTCTTTCCATTTCCAAACAACTTTTAAAAACTCTTCTCTACCTAAATCATATCTTGAGATGCCTTGACCTCTTAATTTTTCTTCAACTTTTGCCTGCGTGGCGATGCCAGCGTGATCTACACCCGGAAGCCATAAAACATCGTATCCCCTTAGACGTTTATATCTTGCAGTAATATCTTGGATGGTTGTATCCCAGGCATGGCCTAAATGGAGTTTACCGGTAACATTTGGAGGAGGAATAACCATGGAAAAAGGCATCTTGCTTTTATCGCCAGCAGTAAAATAACCTTTACTTTTCCAAAATTCGTATTTCCCTTCTTCAACTTTTTTGTGATCATATCTTTTATCAAGCATACTTATTTTCCTCCAACAATATAAAAGCGTCCTATATTTAAGGACGCATTAACGTGGTACCACCTTAATTCATATCAAATGATATGCACTTAATTTATCTTTAACGCAAGAATTACGGAATATTCCTATTCAGCCTCGAAAGCGACAATGATATTTCTTGCTAGGCGTTTTCAGCAGTTAGCCCTCTCTATGAACAAGATGGATATCAACCTCTTTGTCAACAGCAACTAAATTTTAATAAAAAAAATTCAGTTCAACAAGTGAAAAAATTATAGATAAGTTTATAGCTAAAAATATTTTCTTTTAGCAAATTATTAAAATTTCAATCATTAAAAATAAATACTGTGATTGTCAATATAATTTCAAAAAAAGTTAAACACTGTATGAAAATTATCACATAATGTTTGTTTTTGCAAATGTAAAGTCAATATACTAAAGTTACAAAAAGAGAAATTAGCACAAAAAGGAGGTAATCGTATGGGCGGACGCGGATATAAAAATGATGTTAAGAATTACTTGAATAGTAACAAAA
>CAVKNZ010000002.1:71629-119579 GCA_963657885.1 Bacteroidaceae bacterium | reverse complement strand
CGCATATATAAATACATCACGTGGAAGATATTCATAAGTTGACGCTTATAAGCGTGTAATCTTTTAATTTGTACATCAAAAATTGAGTCGACATCGACATCGATGTCCATCTTTTCTTTGATGTATTTAGCTAATTTGATTTTGTTTTCACGTTTGATATCCATCAATTCGCTTTGCACTTTTTTATCATCCTGATACTTCGCAAATTTTTCCATTTCATGCTCCATATCAGTGATCCATTTATCGCCAATCTTAGATGTGATTAATTTAGCTAATTTAGGGTTAGAATAAAGTAGCCATCTTCGATGGGTGACTCCATTTGTCTTGTTATTAAATTTTTCAGGATATAAATTGTAGAAATCTTTAAATGTTTCATGCTTCAAAATTTCGGTGTGAAGTTTAGCCACTCCGTTAACGGAGAAGCAAGCATAGATGCCTAAATTAGCCATATGGATTTGACCATCTTTGATGATTTGCATTGAATAGAAGGCTCCGGCATCGACATTTTTCTCCATCATCTCTTTGTTAAATCTTCGATTCATTTCTTCAATAATCATGTAGCAACGAGGGCAGATTTGTTCGACGTAGTTAACAGGCCACTTCTCAAGCGCTTCTTGCATGATGGTGTGATTGGTATAGGCCATACAACGTCTCACCACATCCATCGATTCATCCCAGCCATAACCATAGACATCCATCATGAGACGCATGAGCTCAGGGATAGCAAATATTGGATGAGTATCATTTAATTGGAAGACAAAATATTCAGGAAGATTTAAAAGTGTTCCTTTTCTACGATAATGTCCTCTTAAAACTGATTGTAAGCCGGCGCTTACTAAGAAATATTGTTGACGTAAACGTAGTAGTTTTCCGTGTTCAGTCGAATCATCAGGATATAGACCAAACGATAATTCTTTTAAAGTATTTAAATAATCATTAAATGAGGTGTTCTTAGGCAAATTGCTTTCGCTAGGCTCCGCGGACCAGATGCGTAAAACGTTAGTCACTTTATTGCGGTAGCCAACAATCGCTACATCATATGGCACCGCCTTAACATGAGTTGCATCGACTGTGCGCATGCCAAATTCGCCATTTTCTTTTAGATAAGTTTCGGTGAAACCGCCAAATTCGACTTCCACGGCATGCTTAGGTTTTCTAACTTCGAAGACAAAGCCATTAGCGAGCCATTGATCAGGCACTTCAAATTGTCTTTCTTTTTCGATTAGCTGTCTAAAGAAGCCATATTCATAACGAATGCAGTTACCTCTAACAGGATAGCCTAGTGATGATATCGAATCTAAAAAGCAAGCCGCAAGGCGACCAAGACCGCCATTACCAAGTCCCGCATCCGCTTCTTGATCTTCAAGAGCGTTGATATCGATACCGAGTTCTTCTAAGCCGGCTTTTGCGACATCATAGATGCCGAGGTTTTGCAAGTTGTTGACAAGCAAACGGCCCATCAAAAATTCCATCGAGAAATAGATGAGTTCTTTTTTATCTTCGCTGCGAAGCTCTTTTCTAACGCTTCGCCAGTCGTAGTTGGCGTAATCGCGAACCATCTCACCTAAAATGTCATATTGTTCAGTGATATGACTATCTTGAATTGTGTTGGAATATTTTTCAGCGAGTCTTTGTTTAAAAGTCTCTTTAAAGACATCTTTATTTGAAAACATATTCATAAATATAAATCTCCCTTTTTATATAAATTTTTTATTATTTTTCTTTTTTTAATTTAAAAATCATCGCTCCAAAAGAAGCAATCTTCGGACTGATTCTAAATGGTTGATTCTCTGGACCGAATTTTTCTGTTTTTAATGGCAGACCATTATATTGATTAGCTCCGCCATAGACATCTTTGTCGCTATTAAAGATTTCTTCATAGCTTCCTTCAGCTGTTACTCCAATATCGAAATATTCATAATAATTCGGAGTCATATTGAAGACAAAGACTAATTTATCATCGTTATAATTTCTTTCAAAAGCTAAGATGGAATCGTTATTATTGTTCACCATTAGCCAATGGAAATTATTTGGATTGTATTCATTTAAATACATCGGCTTTTCATATCGATATATCAAATTTAAATCGCGTATTAGACGAGACACTGAGTCGTGCTTAGGGAAAGTTTTAAGCACCCACGGAAGCGACTTAGTTTCATTCCATTCATCAAAGCTAGCAAGCTCATTTCCCATAAAGGATAATTTCTTGCCTGGATGAGCGTATTGATAAGTGTATAAATTTCTTAAAAGAGCAAATTTTTCGTCATAGTTGCCCCACATCTTATTGATGATGGTGCCTTTTCCATGGACGACTTCGTCGTGAGAAAATGGCAACAAGAAATTTTCATTAAAATAATAGGCCATCGAGAAAGTAATCATGTTATGGTCATATTTTTTATAAATTGGATCTAGATGATAATACTTTAAGGTATCATTCATCCAGCCTAAATCCCATTTATAGTCGAAGCCAACTCCGCCAAATTCAAGAGGCTTAGTGACTCCAAAATAATCAGAGCTATCTTCCGCAATCATCATTAGTGATGAATGTCTTTCATGAAGTTTATAATTGAGGCGTTTTAAAAATTCAATCGCCCCATCGTTAGTTCCTTTGCTTTTATCCCCATCAAGGAAAAGCATGTTGCTAACTGCATCGATTCTGATGCCATCAAAGTGATAATAAGTAGCAAAATAGTTAATCGCAGACATCAAAAAGGAACGGACTGGATCTTTTCCTAAATCAAAATAAGCACTTCCCCAAGGAGATATTCTTCTTGAAGGGGCTGTGTATTCATATTGATGAGTGCCATCAAATTGATATAAACCAAAATCATCTTTAGCGAAGTGGACAGGTGCAAAATCTAAGATAACACCGATGTTAGCTTGATGCATTCTATCGATGAAACTCATCAGTTGCTTAGGATTGCCATAACGGCTATCCACGCTATAAAAGCCAGTGGCTTGATAGCCCCAACTGCCGTCGAATGGGAATTGAACAATTGGCATGATTTCCACATGAGTGTAGCCAAGTTCTTTGACATAAGGAATTAGATAATCTGCGATTTCTTCATAGGAAAGATTTCTGCCATCAACTTGTCCTTTCCAAGAGCCGAGATGCAGTTCATAAATCGACATCGCCTTATCAAAATTACGAGTTCTTGCTTTCATATAGGCTAAATCGTGCCAAATGAAATTTTCATAATCGAAAAGTCGAGAACAAGTTCCCGGACGATATTCGCTATAAAAGGCAAAAGGGTCAGCTTTATCGACATATTTGCCTTTAGAATTTTTAAAGTGATATTTATAATTTTGATAATTGACTAAACCAGGAATAAATAATTCAAATGTTCCAGAATCATCAATTTTGTTCATCTTATGAACGCGAACATCGAAATTGTTCCATTCACCGATGATAGAAACATCGCTCGCATTCGGCGCGTAAAGTCTAAAAACAACTCCTGAAACACCATCTTGCTTAACAAAATGAGCACCGAAATAGCTGTATGCATCGATGCATTGTCCCATTAAGTAATCGTAGAGTAATCCGAATGCCATGGTTGCATATATTTTTATATATAAAGAAGTCAAAATCAAGAAGGCATTCATTAAATCAAACTTTTAATAAGAAATCGTTTTCATTCTTTTGTAGGGAAAAGTATTCATAACATCTTGCATATTTATGCAATCAAGAAGAAAAATAAATGCCATAGATAACTATGAAAAAACGTGGGCAATTCCTCAATGCACAACTTTTAAATGATTAATTATTTTCTATCAAGATGACACTGTTTATTGAAAATAAGAAATAGAGAAACTATAATTTCGATTATTAGAAAATAGCGAGGTAATTTATGATCAAAGTTATGGCGGTTAACGCAGGCAGTTCCAGCTTGAAATTTAAGCTCTATGAAATGCCAGAAGAAAAAGTTTTATGTTCCGGAAATGCGGAACGCATTGGCCATGAAGATGGCATATTTGGCATCAAGTGGGCTGATCAAAGTGAAAAGAAAGTTCTCCCAATTCTAGACCACGCAGAAGCAGTTAGATTAGTTGTCAATGCCATGTTAGAAAAAGGTATTGTCAAAGACATGAACGAAATCAAAGCGGTCGGTCATCGCGTTGTTCAAGGTGGCAAATATTTCTCTAAGTCAGAACTATTTGATAAAGATACTGAAGATAAAATCGAATCTTTGATACCTTTAGCCCCACTCCATAACAAAGCTCACTTAATCGGCTATAGAGCTTTTAAAAAGATTCTTCCTGACGCGGTTAACGTCGCTGTATTTGATACAGCTTTCCATCAAACTATGGAAGAACAAGATTATGTCTTTCCAATTCCATATGAACTCACCACAGAGTATGATTGCCGTCGTTACGGGGCGCATGGAACAAGCCATAAATATCTCTCGCTAGAAGCCGCTAAATTGTTCAAAGAAATCAAGAATCCAAAAATCATCTCTTGCCACATCGGAAGCGGAGCCTCCATTACCGCGATTAAAGATGGCAAATGCGTTGCTACCTCAATGGGGCTCACTCCATTAGGAGGAATCATGATGGGAACACGCACCGGAGATTTAGATCCATCAGTGATGAATTATCTATGCACTTGCACCGGTAAAAGTGTCGAAGAAATGTATCAAATCTTCAACAAGAAATCAGGCTTCCTTGGGGTCAGTGGAATAAGCAACGACTCTCGGGATGTCCTCGACGCTTGTTTGAAAGGAAACAAAAGAGCAATTCTTGCCAATAAAATTTTCATCCGTCGCATCGCTGACTTCATCGGTCAATATTATGTCCGTTTAGGCGGAGCCGATATCATCATCTTCTCAGCCGGCATTGGTGAGAATTCATCTATAACTCGTAAACAAGTTATAGATGAAATCAAAGAAGCATTGCACGTTGAAATCAATGAAAAACTCAATGAAAATGTCCGTGGAAAAGAGGCAATTATTTCCACAGAAAAGAGCAAAATCAAGGTCGCAGTTATCCCCACAGATGAGGAAGTTATGATAGCTCGCGATACTTACTCGTTTTTATAAAAATAAACATAAAGCACTTTAGTGCTTTTTTTCTCAAAAATTTCCTCTTGACTCTTATTTTTTTCCTTCTTATAATTGTCGAAACTCGAGGGAGGGAAAAAATTATGAAAAAAACACTAAAAATTGTCCCCGTAAGTCTATTAGCGGTCTGTGCACTCGTTAGTTGTAACAACAACAGTAGCAGCGACGCTAGCACAAGCGGAGGCGACACAACCTCTTCTACTTCTACACCTGAAGTAAAAGAAACATTGACAGATTTTGTCAACAAATTAGCTGAAGGCGAACAAACTAAGGAAACAATTGATGCGTTACTTGCTGATGATGAACTCTTAGCAAGCAATGATTCATTAGTAACAGGAAGCGTTGTTTCTCTAAGTGATCACTGGCCAGCATCAGCACTTAAAGATGAATATAAAGAAGATTACACTCACGACTTAGAAGAGGATATGGCCTTCTATCGCTATGACAACAAAGTAGTTGCAACAGGAGTCGAATGTTCATATAAGGGCTATGATGCAGATACTGAAGATAATTTTAGCGAAGCAACAGAATATACCGGCGTTGGCTATCTATACGAAGACAGCGATGGTAAAACACGTTACACCTACACTCAAAATGAAGATGCAGAAAATGTTTATTCTTTCTCATACGCTAAGAAAATCAGCGATGAAGATAAAGCTAAATTCTACAATGCTGGTGGAATTAGTGACTTTGTCTCAACATATAGCGCATCCGCAGAAGAAAACTTTGCATACTATGAAGATGCTTATGCTTCATACAATATTGCTGTTTTCGAAAGCGATTATAGCGCAGTTAAAGAAGGTAATAAATTAACTGTCACATCTAATAATTCATTTACGTTTTATTTCTCATTAGAAACTAACTATGGTTATCAAGGTGGCAAAAAAGTATACGATTACTGGGATAACTTTTATGTAACTAATAGTTATTTATATAACTATTCATTTACTATCGAAGATGGAATTATTACTAAGGGTCAAGTCGTCGATGGCGGATTCAATACCTTGTATGTTGAAGATACCGCAAAAGCACTTACTCCAACTACAACAGGTGCGTTATCTGTGGATGATGTCGAAAAAATGACATTAGTAATTCCTGAAAAAATTGTTTCTCCATCAACATTGCAAGAAGTTACTAATCCACGTAATAATCCAAATACAATTTATGTATTAGATGATGAAATATACACAATTGTCAGCGTGCAAAGCACAAAGAGAGCACTTGGCGATTTCGATACTACAAAACTTCCTGATCCAACTTCATATCGTTCAGATATCGAAGGCGATGATATTGGCGCCTGGATTGATGTTCAAGATTTAGTTGAATGCGAAGAAGCTGAATAATTTCTAAAAACATCATTAGATGATAAAATAAGAGACGGGTAAAACCGTCTTTTATTTATAGAGGCAGACAATAATGAAAAAGCAAATAGATATCGATATCGAAAATAGATGCATTGAATTTAAAAATAAATACCAAAAAGTACTTAAACTAATCAAAAAATATGACCGTATTGCGGTGTTTCATCACGCTAGACCAGATTATGACGCTCTCGGGTCACAATTAGCGATGGTTAGCTGGCTAAAAGATAACTTTCCTAATAAAGATATCATCTACACTGGAAATGATCACGTTTCGCTCACTCCTAGATGCTTTACTTATATGATGAAAGTAGATGATGAATGGTTTAGCAAACCATTTCTAGCCATCATCTTAGACACATCAAATTCAAATCGCATCGATGATAAGCGATATAAGAAAGCGAAAACAATCATCAAAATTGATCATCATCCGGAAGTTGATCATTATGGCGATGTTGAAATTGTTGATCCAACGATGGCCGCGGCCGGTGAACTATTAGCGAACATGCTTATTAAATTCACTGACTACACAATAAGTGAAGAAACGGCGACAAATTTATATAAAGCAATAGCCGGAGATTCTAATCGCTTTTTATATGCCGAAGTTAATGAGCACACCTTCGCGGTCGCTAAATACTTGTGCAAGAAAGGAATCTCTTTGCCAAAGATATATCAAGATATGTATAGCGAAGATATCTCTTCTTTAGAATTCACTAAATGGGTTTTAGCTAACTATCATATAAGCAAAAAAGGCATCGCTTATTACGTGCTTAAAAAAGAAGATTTAGCTAAACTTCATCTTCCTGCTGAAAGAGGAAAAGATTGCCTATATCTCTTCGATCACTTCGATAACATCCATATATGGATGAGCATCTCCTGGGATGAAGAGAAAAATAATTATCGCGTCTCGCTTAGAAGTGCAGGAATCGATGTCGAAAAAGTAGCCTCAAAATACAATGGAGGCGGGCATCTTCAAGCCAGCGGAGCTAAATTAAAAAGTCTAGATGAATTAGATAGTCTCATCTCCGATTTAGAATCGCTTATAAAATAAAACAACAATTAGTCTCAAAAATTCAAAAAAGGTGTCTTTTAGATACCTTTTTAAGTTAATGATAGTTATTATATATGTAATATGAGTTTCACCCCTTTGCATCTTTATAGCGGCTATTCCTTTCTTAAAAGCGCCATCAAGATAGATGAATATCTTTCAAAGGTGAAAGCTTTAAATTATAAAGCTTCGGCCTTAACTGATATTTCTAGCCTCACCGCGATGAGCTTATTTACTAAATTAGCTAAAGCTAAAGGTATAAAACCAATAACGGGTCTAACCTTAAATGTTGAAAACAATTATTTAACTTTTTTAGCTAAAAGTGAGGAAGGCTATAAAAATCTACTTCATCTACTATTATTAAGTGAACAAAATAAGTTAGCCTTAAAAGATATTGCTAATCTATCAAATGGACTTATAGTCATCATTCCTAGCAATATTCCTTTGATAAAAGATAATCTTATCGACAATAAATTCGCTAAAGAATTAGCAAGACTATCTCGAGGAATTGAAGATTTATATCTCGGCTTAGAGATAGAAGAGGATGAATATCTAAACAATATTCGTCAATTCGCCTTTTCTCATGGCTATAAACTTGTGGCCTTCCCAGCAATTAAATATCTCAATAAAAGCGATGCAATAAGTTTAAAGATGCTTGAAGCTATCGAAAACAAAGAAGTCTTAACTTATAAAGAATATGAAGGCGAAGAATATCTAAAAAATATCGACGAATTGAAACTAATATATAGCGATGAAGAAATAAACCTCACTGAAGAAATCGTCAATAAAATTGACTTTGAATTCATCAAAAAAAGAGGCAAGATACTTCGTTATCAAAATAGCGATAATCTATCTAGCGATGAATATCTAAAAAAATTAGTCAAAGAATCGTTAACTAATAAAGGTCTTTTAGATAAAGAAGAATATATTTCTAGAGTTAAAGAAGAACTTAAAACCATCTTTGAGATGGGCTATAGTGACTATTTCTTGCTCGTCAAAGATTATATCGACTACGCGCGAAATAACGATATCGTCGTCGGTCCTGGACGAGGAAGCGCCGTCGGCTCACTTATCTCATATCTACTAAATATCACCTCCGCTGATCCACTTAAATACGATTTAATCTTCGAAAGATTTTTAAATAAAGAAAGACAAACTCTTCCTGATATCGATGTCGACTTTGAAGATGATAAACGCGACCAAGTCGCTAATTACATCAAAAATAAGTATGGCGAAAATAGAGTGGCTAAAGTCATTGCTATTCAAAAGTTCGGCGCCAAACAAGCTCTCGCTGATGTTGGACGCATCTTTAATTATGAACGTCGCGATATCGAACTATTTTCTAAAGCCATCGAAAAAGATGAAGAAAAGTTATCTTTAAGAGAATTATATAAAACCAACAAAAAAATAAGAACATTAGTCAATGATGATAAATATTATTTAAAAATAATATCTCTCGCCAATCGGCTAGAAGGTCTTCCCCGTCAAAGCGGTCTTCACGCCGCCGGCATCGTCATCAACGATGAGCCGTTAGATGAAGTAATGCCAATATCATTAGATAGTGATAATAGCTACATCAGTCAATTTGAAAAAGACTATCTTGAAGAGCAAGACTTCTTGAAGATGGATTTACTTTCTTTAAGAAATCTCACCATCATCAAAGATGTTCTTCTTCGCATCAAAGAAAATAAGAAAGTTACTTTAAAATTCATAAATATACCATTAGAAGATAAAGAGGCGATAACGCTCATTAGAAACGCTAAAACGATGGGCGTGTTTCAACTTGAATCCGTAGGCATAAGAAAAGCTATCAAAGTATTAAAACCAACTTCCTTTATAGATATCGCAGCCCTACTAGCCTTATATCGACCTGGTCCAATGGGAAATATTGAAGAATATGCTTTAAGAAAAGAAGGCAAAAAGAAAATCATTTATCCTTCTTCACTTTTAGTCGATATTTTAAAGCCCACCTATGGCATCATCGTCTATCAAGAGCAGATAATGCAAATCGCTAATAAATTAGCCTCCTTTAGCTATGCGGAAGCTGATTTATTAAGAAGAGCAATTTCTAAGAAGAAAAGTAAAGATTTACTAATATATGAAACTAAATTCATCGAAGGAGCTAAGAAAAATCATGTCGATGAAGTAGAAGCTAGAAAAATATATGAAATGATTTTAAAATTCGCTGACTATGGCTTTAATAAATCGCATGCGATAGGCTATGCGATGCTAACTGTAAGAATGGCTTATCTAAAAGCGCATTATCCAATGGAATTTTATGCTTCAATTCTCACTAACTCCAATAGCGAAAACTTCTCTTCGACCATTTTAGAAATAAAAGCCGAAAAGATAAAATTATTAAACCCTGATATCAATAGCTCATCCTTTGCTTTTATAGGATATGATAAATCGATACTCTTCCCATTTAATGCGATAAAAGGAATATCTTATTCCACTTCTTTATCGATAATTAATGAACGCGAAGAAAAAGCATTCACTGACTTCTTTGATTTTGTTTTAAGAATGCAAAAATACAAAATAACTAGCAAACAAATCATCGCCCTTATCGACGCGGGGTGCTTCGATAAAATCGAACCATCGAGAGCAACGCTTAGAAATAACATCGCTAATGCGTTAAACTATGCTTCAATGCTTGGCGATGATGATGGGAAAATGATAATTGATCCAAATATGTTTCCTAAACCAACAATGCTAAAATGTGAAGATGACATCATGGAAAATTTAAATAAAGAATATGATGTTTTATCGCTCATGCTCTCATCTTCTCCATTAACGTTAGCTAAAGAGAAAATCAAAAACAAAAAATTAGTGAACATCGCGGAAATAAAATCAAGTTATGGTAGTCTAAGCTTAGTTGCGTTAATACGTAACATCAAAGTGATAACCACAAAGAGGGGTAAACCGATGGCCTTCTTAAGCATATATGATGATTCAGGTGAACTCGAAGTTACCCTCTTCAGCGACATCTATGAAAAGTGTTGTGATTTGCTTAAAAAAGGAAACCTCATCGTCTTAGATGGCTACTTTAACAAAAATAGAGACGAATTTAATGTCAATGACATTTTTAGAATTGGAGATAACAAATGAATAAAGCAATAGTAATCGATGGAAACTCTTTACTTTTTAGGGCCTACTATGCAACCGCATATGGACCAAATCCTTCGATTATGCGAAATAAAGAAGGAATTCCTACGAATGCCATTTTTGCTTTTGCAAATATGCTTAATAAGATTCTTCTCACTTTAAAAGAAGGCGATGCCATCTTCGTCGGCTTTGACACCGATAAAAAGACCTTCCGTCACGAAGAAGATAAAGACTATAAAGCTAATCGAAAAGAATGTCCTCAAGAGCTAAAAGTGCAGATGCCCTTAGCTAGAGAATTATTAAAAGCACTAAACATCTTCACCTATGAAAAAGAAGGCTATGAAGCAGATGATATCTGCGGAACATATGCGAAAAAGGCAAGCAAAGAAGGCTATAAAGTTATCGTCTACACCTCCGATAAAGACTATCTTCAACTAATCGATGAAAATATCACAGTGAGTCTATTAAAAGTCGGCTTAAGCAACATGCTAGTCATGGATGAAAATAAGATGGAAGAAATCTATGGCTTTAAGCCGATGCAAATCATCGACTATAAGGCTCTTAGAGGCGATAGTTCAGATAATCTTCCAGGCATTCCAGGAATTGGAGAAAAAACGGCGATAAAGCTCATCAAAGAATATCAAACTTTTGATGAAATCGTAAAAAATGCATCATCAATCGGCGGCAAAGTTGGTCAATCAATAATGGAAAACGAACAATTAGGCAGAATGTGCTATCACCTTGCTTCAATTGATATAAATGTCGATATGCCTTTTTCAATCTCCGATAGCGTATATGAAGGATATGAATTTGATAACATCAACAAATTCTGCAACAAATTTGAACTAAAACAATTCTTAAATCGTCTACCAAATAATCTCGCAAAAAAAGGTGATAAAGAGGAGCTCACTTATCAAAAGATAGTGACCTTTAAAGGATTAGATCTCGCTAGCGATATCGGTATCGCCTTAGATATTGAACCAGGTAACTATAATGAAGCCGTCATCTATGGACTTGCTTTAACTAATAAAGAAGAAAATTATTACATCGATATCGAAGATCTAAAAAAAGATGAAACTATAAAAGGTATATTAAAGGATAAAGATATCCATAAATACTGTTACGACTTTAAAGCCATCAAAGTGGCTCTATCTCATCTAAATATCGATGTTGATGGTCTATATTTTGATGCCTTATTAGCCATCTATATTTTAGATACATCTTTAAAAGGTGATGCCAATTCCACATTTAGATATTTTGGCTATAACATCGATAAAACAAGCGAGAACGAATTGTCCTTATTTGATAATTCTAATCCCCTTAGAACAGTTAAGATGGCTAACTATAGCTTAAAGATGGCTCATAAAGCCTTCGCAGAAATTGAGAAATTAGGATGTCTAAATCTATATAAAGATGTCGATTTAGAGCTCGCTAATGTCCTTTCTGAGATGGAAATTGAAGGGTTCCCCTTAAATGTTGAAACTTTAAAAGAAATCGGCAAAAGCTATGAAGCCAATTTAGAAAATGCGAAGAAAAGCGTTCACGCTTTCGCGGGCGAAGAATTTAACATCGATTCACCTAAGCAAGTAAAAGAAATACTTTTTGAAAAGCTTAAAATCGCTCCTAAAGATAAATATAATTCCACCTCAGTCGAAGTCTTAAATGAACTTAAAAAATATCATCCAATCGTTGAAGCAATTCTCCAATATCGAAAATATGCAAAACTAATGTCGACATATGTGAGTAGCCTCACTAATCACGTCTATAAAGATGGCAAAATTCACGCCCTTTTCAATCAAGCATTGACCACCACTGGAAGACTTTCCTCTAGCGAGCCTAATCTACAAAATATTTCTGTTCGCGATGAAGAAGGTAAACTAATAAGAAAAGCTTTCTATTATCCAGACGATAAATATTCGATTTTATCGCTAGATTATTCTCAAATTGAATTAAGAATTTTAGCCTCACTAGCTAATTGTAAAGCTCTACAAGAAGTCTTCTTAGAAGGTAAAGATATTCACGCTTCAACAGCTAGTAAGATATTTCATACTGATAATGTCACTAGCGAAGAACGTCGACGTGCGAAAGCGGTTAATTTTGGCATCATATATGGCATCTCCACTTGGGGACTAGCGGAGCAAATATCTTGTTCAAATAAAGAAGCTAAAAGTATCATCGATTCCTTCTATAACGCCTATCCAGAAGTTGGTCAATATTTTGAAAAAATCACTAAAGATGCTTCAAAAGATGGCTACGTCACCACTCTTTTAGGAAGAAGAAGATATCTTCGTGAGCTAAGCGATAGCAATTATCAAGTCCGCGAATTCGCTCGAAGAGCGGCGATGAACGCTCCAATTCAAGGCACCGCAGCTGACTTAATAAAAATCGCGATGATAAAAGTAAATAAAGCTCTCAAAGAAAAGAATCTACAATCGAAAATGATTCTTCAAATCCACGATGAACTTCTCTTTAAAGTCCCAGAAGAAGAAAAAGATATCGTCCTTCCTTTAGTTAAACAAATTATGGAAAACGCCTTAGATCTTAATGTTAAATTAGAAGTAGATGGAGGATATGGTCGTACATTTTATGACTGTAAATAGTTATGCCTGAACTTCCTGAAGTAACGACTGTAATTTCGATTTTAAAAAAAGAAGTTTTGAATAAATGCATCGATGATGTCATTGTTTTTCGTGAAAATAACATCTTAAATGATAAACAGTTTTTCATAGATTCATTAAAAGAGAAAACTATCTTAGATATTCATCGCCTCGGTAAATATATCATCTTCATTTTAAGTAATGATATTGTTTTAATTTCACATCTAAGAATGGAAGGAAAATATTTCTTTTCTAATGGCGAAAGAAAAGATGATAAGCACGACATCGTAAAATTTATCTTTAAAGATAAAACAACATTAACTTATAACGATGTGCGAAAATTTGGCATCTTGAAAGTAAGTACATTAGATAAATATCTAAATGAACCTCCGTTAAATAATGTTGGACCAGAACCATTTTCAATTAAAGATGCAAATTATTTATTTAAAAAATATCAAAAGATAAATAAACCAATCAAAGAAGTATTGCTCGATCAAAGTATCATGTCCGGAATTGGTAACATCTACGCGGATGAAATACTTTTTTCTTCAAAGATTCACCCTTTGACAATGGCAAAAGATTTATCTTTTAACGAAGTAGAATCTATTTTGAGAAATAGCGGAATCATTCTTAATAAAGCCATATCGTTAGGCGGTTCAACCATAAAATCGTATCATCCAAAAGAAGGAATAAGTGGCCTTTTTCAAGAAGAGTTAAATGTTTATAACAAAAAAGGTGAACCGTGTCCCAATTGTCACACTCCTTTAAAGAAAATTAAAGTAGGTGGAAGAGGTACAACATATTGTCCAAAAGAGCAAATAAGAAAACATTATCCGCGAGTAATTGCTATTACAGGGGCTATAGCAGCTGGTAAATCAACAGTAGCAAAATACTTAAAAGAAAAAGGCTATCAAATTATCGACGCGGATGAATTGACGCATAGCTTATATAAAGATCCTTCTTTTATTAAAAAATTACAGCTTCTACTTCCTTACCCTTTAGGAAAAGAAGTTGATAAAACAAAACTAAAAGAAACAATGCTTAAAGATGCATCTATTAAGAAAAAAGTCGAACAATTGGTCTTTCTTAATGTCTATTCAATGATAAAAGATATCTTAGATAATAAAAAAGAAACCGATAAAATTGTCTTAGATGTACCTTTACTATTTGCTTCGCATATCGATGAACTAGCGGAAGAAATATATATAATCCGCACATCTAAAGAAAAACAAATTGAAAATCTAAAAAGTCGAAATGTCGATGCAGATAGCTATCTTAAACTTAACGAAAGCTATAAAAGACAAGAAAAAGAAAAAGAAGCTACATCTATCATCAATAACGATAAAGACTTAGCTTCACTATATAAGAAATTGGATGCTATTTTCGATACAAAGAAGCCCCGTTAAAATTAAATTCACTTTCGCACATCGAGAAAAGAATATCGCCAAGTTGACGGGCGCGAATTGGTCCTGAATTTTTCCCAATTGCATATAATTGTTGTATTTCTTTAATTGAGAAGTCGCTAGTAAAGAAAGTTAGACGATTATTTTTCTCTCTTTCAAGTAGTAACGGTATGACAATTTGATCGCGAAGATATTCATTTTTATATTCCGCGCCAAAATTATCTAAAACGAGTAAATCGACGTTACCCAAAGAGACCATTTGTCGAGAAAATTCATCTTTATCGCTATAGGAGAGATCTGCTAATTCTTTAAAAGCTGTCGTGGTGTCAACCACCGCCACTTTTCCTTTATTTAATCGAGCAAATTCATTTGCAAAGGTCACTAAAGTAAAACTTTTGCCGGTCTTATGTTTGCCTGTTACAAATAGCCATCTAGAAGAAGTGTTATCAATGATTTTGGCAAATTCTTTGATGACTTGTTTTCTAATTGCACTTAAATCAAGATTTCTTAAAGTTGAATTCTTCCATTCTTCAGGGCAATCAAATCGGAGATATTTATTATCTAAAGCAATCTTTTCAAGTATTTTGTTACAAGGTGTAAATGAAGAGCTGATATATGAGCCATTTCTAGCTAAAGTCATTTTAATGTGCGAAATATTTTTATTGCATTCTTTGATGCCTGGACAATTTTTGCAGTAATTGTAATCATCTTTAAATTCGGTGAGCATCGCGATGTTATCGCGAACTTCTTTCACAGTTAAATTAAGCGATTTTAAAAGTTCATAAACTTCGATGTCATCGCGTAGTTCATTGACAAGTTTTTTAATTAAAGCGCTCATATCGGAGCCTTCATATAAGGAATTTAGTTCGCTGCTATCAAATTTATCCATCGCTATTTCTTTCCTTTCTTGTCAAATTTAGACAATATATCTTCCATCTCCTCGTTAGATATATTCTCTTCACTATTATTAACATTTTCATTATCAACTTTTATAGTTTCTTCTTGACTTTCTTCCAGAGAAACGCTCTTTTTATTTTTCTTATTATTATTCGCTAAACTATTTAAATAATTCATCGCGTCAACAGCGTTACTAACATTTTCTCTAGCTAAAGACGAGGCAATTTTTTCGCAATAATTATTCGATAAAATGTTGTTATTTTTATGCAAAACGTAATCAATGATGACATTGATGACGCCTTTAGAAAAACCATAATTTTTGCTTAGTTCATTGACGATTTTTAAATCGCTAGAAGCGGGTTTGGTGTTGTTTTGTAAAAGTTGAAGCCATTCCGCAGGCGATTTTTGCTCCATTAATTTAACTTTAGAAGCAAGCACACCATCACCGCTTACTTTTGATCTAGCCATGATGCGCTTTTGAAGCATCGGATAACGAATTTGATCTTCGGCGCGTGAATATACTTTTGCAAAATCGATATGCGGATTAGCCTGGCTATCATATTCATCGATGATGATATAAGCCATGCTTTTTTCATTTAAGCCAAATAAAGTAGCGATTCTAGCAATTTCTTTATTGTCTTTTCTAGTCAATTGAGAAGTATTTATTTGGGAATTTTCTTCGATGTATTTATTAAATAATTCATCGCTAAAATCCATCTTCACACGACCGCTGTTATGACCTAAAAGAGAATCATTTATGTTCTTTCTAAATGAAGCATCATCATAATCCGGATTAAAGATATCGACAAATGATGCTGATATTTCTTTGTATTCGTCATTAATTTTTAAATCCACGCGGTAATGAAACGCTAATCGTTTAGTTTCTTTTTCTCCTAGATATTGAATGATGAGTCCTTTAAAGAGCACATCATCAAAGAAATCTTTCGGAGATTTAGGGGCGTAGAGCATATAAATATATGAAGCGTTATTTTCTCCGCTTTTCATATACGTTCTAAGCAGTCCAACACCTTCTAAAGCTCTTCTAGCTTCTAAAAGCTTTCCTAAATTTATTTGCATAGTCGATAAAAGCGTTGATGTTTGAAAAACGATTTCATCATCTTCATTTCTTTTCTGCTTTAGTAAGGTGAGATATAGCATCGTTGCTAAGCCACCAATTAAAGGTTGATAAAGCTCAATGATAACATCTTTATCAACATTGCTAATCAAACTAGCAATTCTTATTTCATATATGTCGTTTTCACTTAGATAATTCATAACAATTTTTTGCCTAGAAAATATTAGCACGACTAAGTTAGAAAATCTATAAAATGTATCGATAATATCTATTGTTTTAGAATGTGTGGATAACTTTTTCACAAAGGGGATTATTTCCCTATGCGATAGCATCGAAATTATTTAAGAATTTAAAAATACTTTCCACAATTTATCCACAGAAAAATAATTGAAAAAATCAGATATTTGAAGCAAGGAAACTCTTTTGAAAAAGCAAATGTAAGAGGTATCATTTTTTATTCACTAAATTTTAGTGAAAAAAGATTTTAAAAATATTTATTATGATTATAATAATTGCGAGGTAATTTTTATGGTGCATAAAGTAGCAGTATTAACATCCGGTGGCGATGCCCCAGGAATGAACGCTTGCATTCGTGCAGTTGTTCGTTCTGGTTTAAAAAATGGTTTTGAAATGTATGTCATTTATGAAGGATATCGTGGATTAATCAACGATAAGATTGTCCAAGTTGATCGTAATTTTGTTAGTGACATCATCAACCGCGGAGGAACGATTCTAAATTCTGCAAGACTAATAGAATTCAAAGAATTAGAAGTGCAAAAGAAAGCTGTAGAAATTCTTAATAAGCACGGCATCGATGGCTTAGTTGTCATCGGCGGAGATGGTAGCTATCGTGGCGCGAGAGCGTTATCGAAATTAGGTATCAACACAATTGGCCTTCCAGGTACGATTGATAACGATATTGCTAGCACCGATTATTCTATCGGTTTTGACACTTGCTTAAATACAATATGCGAATGTGTCGATAAAATTAGAGATACCACCACATCGCATCAAAGAGCGACATTCATCGAAGTCATGGGCAATCACTGCGGAGACTTAGCACTCAATTCTGGCATTGCTGAAGGCGTTGAAATGATCATCTCACCAGACCATCCAATGACCGAAGAAGATGTCTTTAATAAACTTAGAGACCTCAAAGGTGGGAAGAAAAAACATTCTCTTGTCATTGTCAGTGAAAAAATCTTCCCTGATATTTATGAATTTGCGAAAAAGGTGGAAAAAGAAACTGGCATTGAAACTCGCGCTGAAGTTTTAGGACATCTACAAAGAGGTGGCTCACCTTCTGCGAGAGATAGAATCTTAGCAACCGAATATGGTGTTGAAGCCATTAGAGCCTTAGCAAACAACGAAACAAGCGTCTGCATCGGTATTAAAAACAATAAGATGGTGCACATCAATATCGATGAAGCGTTAGAAATGAAACGCGATCCTCATAAAAACCTTCTTGAAATAATTAGACTAGTAAATAGATAATGCGAAAAGTTCTTTCTTTTGATATCGGTGCGACAAATTCTCGTTTAGCCTTAATAAATGAGAATTTTGAGATTGAAAAAGTAGTAAAACTGCCAACAGTTAAAAATAATCAAGATAAATTCTTAGATAATTTAGATAAACTCATTTCGAATTTTAATCTCGATGAAATCGAAGCTTTTGGAGTTGGCGTTCCCGGTGTTTATCGCGAAGAGGATGCCTACATCAAAGAACTTCCAAATGCATTTGTTAAAGATATTCCCTTAGGCGAATATATATTCAACAAATATAACAAAAAAGTATTTATGAGAAACGACGCCGAAATGGCTTGCCTAGCTGAGGCGACCATCGGCAAAGGGAAAGACTATTCTCGCGTCTTTTTTATCACCATTTCTTCCGGTCTTGGCGGGGCTATGACAATTGATAAAGAAATTCAAGATTACATTCACGAAATCGGGCATACCGCTTATAAATATCACGATGTTTGGACTGAATACGAGCATCTCGCTAGCGGTAACTATATTCCTGATTTAGCTAAGATGAACGATTTAGATATAAATAGTTCAAAAGAATTTTTTACTCTCCTAAGAAATAATGATCCTCTAGCAAAGAAGATATATGCTGATTGGCTCAACATTTTATCTGATTTCATCGAAATGATTGTCAATTCATATCATCCAGATATCATCACCGTCACCGGCGGAGTCATGAAGGAAAAAGATATATTCTTTGATGAGTTAATAGCTCGACACGAAGAAGTTAAAATTGTCGAATGCGGTACAAAAGAAGATGCAGGCTTAATCGGCGGAGCCATCTACGCCTTTAAAAAGATTGCTAGCATTTAATTTTTCAATTAACGATTTTTTCAAATTTAATCATAAATGTTGCTTTAATTTAAATTAAAGAATATATTAGAAGTGCGTTGAAGAAGACACGTTACTATTCAACCTTATCTTAGAGAGGAAACGCATGGTGCAAGTTTCCATAAGCGAATAGCTAATACCACTTCCGAGCCACTAAAGAAATAATTTAGTCGTCAGCTTGCGTTAAAAGCAATACCAAAGAGCATATCTAAATAGATATGAAATAAGGTGGTACCGCGTTAGTAGCGTCCTTATGTGGGACGTTTTTATTTATTTTAGGAGGAAATTCAAAATGAAATTTGATCCACACACCCTTAACCACTCTGCCTCACACGTTATGGCGGAAGCAATCATGAATTTATATCCAGAAGCTAAGCTTGGCTTTGGTCCAGCAATTGAAGATGGTTTCTATTATGATGTTGATCTTCCATTCCAATTAAAAGATGAAGATTTAGCAGCAATTGAAAAAGAAATGCGCAAAGTCGCCGCAAAAAACGAACCCTTCATTCGCAAGGAGGTTAGCAAAGAAGAAGCTTTGAAACTATTCAAAGATAATCCATATAAAATCGAACTAATTAATGGCATCGATGGAACAATAACTATCTACACTCAAGGAAAATTCTTCGATTTATGCGCTGGTCCGCACGTTGAACGCACCGGACAAATCGTCAATTTTAAACTTCTATCAATCGCCGGAGCCTATTGGAGAGGCGACTCGAAAAATAAACAACTTCAAAGAATATACGGAACTTGCTTTGAGAAAAAAGATGAACTTGAAGCTTATTTAAAACTAATTGAAGAAAGAAAAGCTAGAGACCATCGTAAACTCGGTAAAGAACTCGGTCTATTTATGCTAAGCGAATATGGTCCAGGTTTTCCTTTCTGGCTACCAAAAGGCATGATTTTAAGAACTGAATTAGAGAACATGTGGAAAGAAGTTCATCGAGAATTTGACTATTTATTAGTCGACACTCCTATCATGCTTTCTAAAGAACTATGGATTACTTCCGGTCATTGGGACCATTATAAAGAAAACATGTATACAACCAAAATCGATGACAAAGAATTCGCTATTAAGCCGATGAACTGTCCTGGCGCTATTCTATGTTATAAAAACGATTTGCATTCATATCGCGAACTTCCACTTCGCTATGCTGAGCTTGGACATGTCCACCGCTACGAAGCCAGCGGAGCCCTCAACGGTTTATTTAGAGTTCGCTCATTTACTCAAGATGATGCTCACACCTTCGTTAGAGTCGATCAAATAGAAGATGAAATCAATTCCATCTTAAAACTATTCGATAAAATCTACTCAATGTTTGGCCTAAATTATAAAATCGAATTATCAACCAGACCAGAGACAGGCTACATCGGAAGCATCGATGTCTGGAATGAAAGTGAAAGAATTTTAAAAGAAGCTTGTGAAAAATCTGGCAAAGAATTTAAAGTCAATCCCGGAGACGGAGCTTTCTATGGTCCTAAACTTGACTTTAAAGTCAAAGACTGCATGAACCGTGTCTGGCAATGTGGGACTATTCAACTAGATATGAATCTTCCTGAAAGATTTGATGTCGACTACATCAATGAAAAAGGTGAAAAAGAACGTCCAGTGATGATTCACCGCGCTTGCTTAGGAAGCATCGAAAGATTTATCGGCATCATCATCGAACATTTCGCTGGAGCTTTCCCATTATGGATTTCTCCAGAGCAAGTTCGCGTTCTTCCAGTTAACAACAATTTCCATTTAGAAAAAGCTAAAGAAGTTGTTAATAACCTTAAAAAAGCTGGAATTAGAGCCTCGCTTGATGATAGCGAAGATAAACTTGGCTACCGCATGAGAAACGCTCAAGTCAATAAAGTGCCTTACACCGTTGTCATCGGAGATCACGAAAAAGAAGAAGGAACTGTTACTTATCGTCACTTCGGTAGTAAGAAACAAATCACTGTTTCTTACGATGAATTTCTTTTATTATTAAAAGAGGAGATATCGTCAAGGGCTTTACCAAAAGTTGAGGAATAAAGAATGTACGAATACAAAGTAAGAACCGCAGCTGATGCTGCAAGTGCTGAAGTAATTATGAACACGCACGCCAAAAGCGGGTGGCGAGTAGTTTCTGTAACTGGAACTCATCAATACAATTTAAAAGCTTATATCATAATTACTTTTGAAAAAGAGAAACAATAAAGATGGGATTAGCAATATTCATCTTCATCTTTGAAATAGTTCTACCTTAAGCTTACCAGTACAAATTAGAGGCATCCATTAAAATGTGCCTCTTTTTTTTATTTTTGAATTTTTGACATTTTAAGCCAAAATTACTTTTTAATTATTGCAAGTTTTCAGTAAAATTACTTTTTAATTATTGCACATTTTCATAGTATTTTACTTTTGAATTTGTGCTCATAGATGTTGACTAATAGCGTTTTAAATAATATTATTTAGTTATGGAAAAAGATAAAATTAAAATCTTTAAAAGAAAAATATATGAGCAAATCCTTAATTGGAAAAATTCTCCTATTAAAAATTCTGCACTTCTAATAGAAGGAGCGAGGCGAATAGGAAAATCTACAATCGTGGAAGAATTTGCTAAAAAAGAGTTTCCTGATAATTATTTGATTATTGATTTTAGACACGAAAGTGATGAATTTAAAAATTTATTCACCAAAATAAAAAATCTAGATGAATTTTATCGCCAACTGTTTTTGTATCAAAATAAAGTGTTAAAACCCGGCGGTTTAATTATCTTTGATGAAATTCAATTTTGTCAAAAAGCTAGAGAGGCGATTAAAGATTTTGTTAACGATGGAAGATTTTATTTTATCGAAACTGGCTCATTAATATCTATAAAAGATAACACTATAAATATCATGATTCCTTCAGAAGAAAGACGCATCGAAATGTTCCCGATGGATTTTGAAGAATATCTTTGGGCTAGTGAGAATAACTCTTCCTTACCATTATTAAATGAAGCACTTAAAAACGGTAAAGAAATACCTTTACAAGTACATGAAGAATATTTAGAAAAATTCCGAACATACATGATTCTAGGCGGCATGCCAAAAGTTCTTTCTATCTATTTAGAAACCAATTCTTTTGTGCTCGCTGACGAAGAAAAAAGGGATATTTTAAAGCTATATCGAGATGATTTAAGAAAAATTGATAACGCTCATAAATCATCGTGCTTGCAACTTTTTAATTCGATACCATCGCAACTCGCTAAAGAAAATAAACGCTTTAAGATAACTGAATTAAAAAACAAAAAAAGATATGATCAAATTGAAAAATCTTTTTCTGATCTTGCTGATTTTAAAATTGTTAATAAAGTCAACTGCCTCTCTTCTTTAGAATCACCATTAACGTTAAATGCAGTCGAAAGCAAATTTAAACTTTATTTCCTTGACACCGGTCTATTATTTACTGAACTATTTAATATCAATGAAAAAGACATGAATAAAACTTATTTTGATTTTATCAAAGGAAAGAAGAACTCGATAAACTTTGGCTCTATATATGAATCAATTGCGGTTCAACAGTTGAAAACTCATTATAGTTCTCTATATTACTTCACCTACAAGTTATTAGATAAAAAGCAAAATAAAGAAAAAAGATATGAGATTGATATAGTTTTAGAAAAGAATTTCAAAGTGCAAGCCATCGAAATAAAAAGCTCTAAAAACTATACAACATCTTCTTTGGATAACTTAAAAATTAAATATTCCCAATTAAAAGAAAACCGTTATGTTTTCGGAGTGAAAAATATAAAGCGAGAAGATAATAAGATTACCGTACCAATATATCTACTGCCAACGCTATAACGTTATTAAAAGCTTCATCAAGTTAGAGCATAATACAACATTTCGCGCATAAAATTTTGACATTTTTGTTTTCTAAGATAAAATATACTCGAAAGTTAGTAACTTTGTAGTATATAAGGAGAAACATATATGTTTGTTGGAAGAAAAAAGGAATTGCAACAACTAGAATATGCATATTCATCATCAAGAAAGGAATTAGGCATCATCTATGGTCGTAGACGAATAGGCAAGACAAAGTTAATTGACAACTTTGTTAAAAATAAGAACCATCTATTCTTCCAAGCCAAAGAAGACAATGCTTACGGAAATCTTCGTTCTTTTTCTTATGAGCTTAACAAATTGATGTCGTTGCCTCTTGAATATATCTATCCAAGTTGGGAAATCGCCTTAAATGCCTTATCACAGTTTTTCAAAAATAAGAGATTTATTTTATGCATCGATGAATATCCTTTTATTACAAATCAAGACAAATCATTTTCTTCGATAATCGAGAATTATTTTGATCATCACGACAATAATTTAATGATATTAATTTCCGGCTCAGATGTTTCTTTTTTGAAGAAAGAAGTAAGAGACGATTCATCACCATTATATAAAAGAAAAACATTTGAAATGAAGATAGAGAAATTGCCACTTGAAGAAGCATTAGAATTCTTTCCTAACAATGATAAAGAAACGATATGTTCATATCTATCTATCATGTCAACATATCCATATTATCTTTCGGCAATCAACACAGCTGATTCATTTGAAAAGGAAATTAAAAGATTGTTAGTCAATGAATATGGACCATTTTTTAACCTGCCAGAAAATGTCTTATCAAAAACGAATAAACCCGATTTTTATAATGCAATATTATTTGCAATAGCCAATAGAAAAACGACCATATCGGAGATTGCTAATTTTGTTAAAGAAGAAACCGGAAAAGTTGCAAAATATTTAACAACACTCTTGGAATCAGAAGTAGTTGCTAAAAAAACGACATTTAATGGCAATAAGAAAAACAACTATTACGTGATAGATGACCCTTTATTAAGGTTTTGGTATAAATGCATATATCCAAACCAAAATCGCATTACTATAAATTCAGACTTTGTATTTGACGAAATAAAACCAATTTTAAAACAATGCATAGAATTTGGCTTCGAAGATGTATCTTTACTTTATTTAAATAAACTTAATAGAAGCGGTAAATTAGGCAGAATATACCCGGAAATACAAACATTTAAAGCCGATAAAACTATATTAAATAGATCTGTTGAAATTGATGGTTTATCAAAAGTTGATAACCACCTAATTGTTGTAGAATGTAAATATAGAAACAGTCCTTTCACGTTAGAAATGTTTAATCATTTAGTGGAAAGCGCCTCAATATTTAATTCAAAACTAATACGAGAATACTATTTATTTTCAAAATCAGGATTTGATAAAAGGCTTAAAGAAAGCGATTCAATTCATCTAATTGATTTAAATAAAATGCTGTCTTAAAATTATTGAGCTAAAAATAAAGAAAATAATGCTTGAACATAGACAATACTTTTAGTATTATAAATCTCGCAAAACGTAGAAAGAAGAGCGCCCAAGCTTCTCACCAGATCGACTAATCGATTGGTAAACGCTACAACTAAACAAATTTAGTTAATTATGGGCGCACTTCGTGCCCGTTTTTCATGTAAAGGAGTGATTTATTATCAATAACTATCCAATCAAAAGTGGACCACAACGTCCGAAAAAAGAAAACACCGACCTCGTGAATGAGCGAGTTCGCTTCCCTGAAGTCTTATTAATTGATGAAAATGGAAATCAATTAGGAAAGATGTCATCAAAGGAAGCCTACAACATTGCTGGAGAAAGAGATCTTGACCTACTCTGTGTTGCTCCAAATGCGAATCCACCAGTATGCAAAATACTAAATTATGGAAAATACCGCTTTGAACAACAAAAGAAAGCAAAAGAAAGCAAAAAGAAACAGCACACAATTGAAACCAAAGAAATTCAATTGACTCCCCAAATCGGAGCACATGACTTAGAAACCAAAGTAAAAGCAGCTAAACGCTTCCTTGAAGATGGCAACAAAGTCAAAGTCGGCGTTCGCTATAGAGGACGACAAATGTCTCACCTTGAAGTTGGTGAAGAAGTTATGAACAAATTTATCGCTTTACTTGAAGAGGTTGCCATAGTTGAGAAAAAACCATCGATGGATGGTCGTTGGCTCAGCGGAGTAATTGCACCCAAAGTAAAAAAATAGGAGGTAGAACAATGGGAAAAATGAAATCCAAAAAAGCTCTCACAAAACGTGTGAAAGTCACCGGAAGCGGAGAGTTAAAAAGACATAGTGCCTACACATCGCACCTTGCCCCAAGAAAAACAACCAAACAAAAAAGACATTTAAGAAAGGCTTCACTCGTTGATAAGACCGACTACAAGAGAGTGAAAACCTTAATTCAATAAGGAGATGATAGAAAATGGCTAGAGTAAAAAATAGCGTTGCCACTCGTGCACGTCGTAAAAAAGTTCTAAAAAGAGCAAAAGGTTACTTCGGTAGTAAACATCTCTTATTCAAAACAGCGAAAGAACAAGTTCTTCGCTCACTCAGATATTCATATATCGATCGTAAAAAACTAAAAAGCGATTATCGTAAACTTTGGATTAAACGTATCAACGCTGCTTGTAGATTAAACGATATCTCTTATTCAAGATTTATCGATGGTCTAAATAAAGCTAACGTCAAAGTTAATCGTAAGATGCTTTCCGAATTAGCAATCAATGATCCTAAAGCTTTTACAGACTTAGTTGAAGTTGCTAAAAAAGCAAAGTAATAATCGAATATAATTCATTAAAAGGCGTCTAAATAGGACGTCTTTTTTTATGCCATAAAAATTTGACAGTGCAACAATTATTATATATAATTTCGGTAGTTCTGAAGTGCACTTCATTTTTACCGAAATGAATTAGTTATGTATATAAAAAGAACAATTGAACAATGGATTGAAAAGAATGCAAAATCTTTTCCTTCAATTACAATTTATGGACCAAGGCAAGTAGGAAAATCCACCACTGCTGATGAGCTTTTCGGCACCAAATTTAAATCAGTTAATTTAGATAAATTAGAAGATCGAAGTTTAGCTATTGAAAATCCGTCTCTATTTCTTAATGTACATGGATGGCCTTTAATAATAAATGAAGTTCAAAAAGCCCCAAAACTATTAGAAGAAATAAAAGATAAAATTGATGAGCAAAGAAAAATATGGCGAAAAAATAATCAAAAGCCCGAATTAATGTATATATTAACCGGTTCAAATAGATTCGAACTAGCAAAACATGTAAGTGAGTCTTTAGCAGGGAGAACAGGCTTAATAGAAATGAGTTATCTCGATCAAAAAGAGGTTCTAAATCAAAAAGAAAATCTAATATCAAATGATATAAAAGTTCTTTTAAGTAGAGAAAAAGAAGCTAATATTCCATATCGAAATGTAAATGAAATATATAACGATATTTATCGAGGATTTATGCCAGATGTTGTTAAAGGTGATAGCGATCGCGAAGTTTATTATCCATCGTATGTAAATACATATATTGAAAAAGACATACGAACCATCATAAAAGCAGAAAATGAAACACGTTTTAGAAACTTTATGAAAATCCTAGCTTTTAGAACAGCTCAACAAATAGTTTATGAAGATATAGCCAAACTGATAGGTGTATCGGCTAATACAATTAAAGATTGGATATTTCTACTTGAAAACTCAGGTATTATCATTTTGCTTCAGCCATATATGTCAAATATAAGCCGCAGAATAAGCAAGAGCCCAAAGCTATATTTTCTCGATACAGGTTTAGCATCCTATCTATGCGGATGGCCAAGCGGAGAAATGATACAAAATGGTGCGATGTCTGGTGCTTTTTTTGAAACCTACTGCGTTGCTGAAATCGTAAAAAATCTTCGAAATTACGGAAAACGAGTTGAAGAATGTCTTTATTACTATCGCGATATGGATCAAAAAGAAATAGACTTGCTATACATAGAAGGCAATGAGATTTTCCCTATAGAAATAAAAAAGACATTCCATCGAAATAACGCGACAAAAAATTGGGATGTCTTAAAAAAATACAATATGAGAATTCTTCCTGGCTTAGTTATTGAAAATAGCGATAAAATACATCCAATAAATGATAAAGCCTATTCCTTCCCAGTTTGTCTTTTAGGTCTATAAAAAATAAATACGGTAATTCTGAAGTGCACTCCATTTTTACCTGACTTTTCGTTTTCTTTCGATAACGACTTATAAATTCGCGCGGTAGCTTTTTTAAAAAAGGGCAAAATAGCCTAAATTAAGTCCTCTTCCTTCTTGATATATATGACTTCTACATTTTCAAGCGCCTCTTTTAGTAAGGAGTCAAAATCCGCTTTCGCTTCAAATTCACGGCACTTCTCTAAGTTAGGTTTAGTCTTCGGATTTTTAGGAGCAAAGATAGTGCAACAATCCTCATATGGCCTAATGGAAATATCATACGTATCAATTTTTCGTGACAAGATGATGATGTTTTCTTTATCGGTTGCGACAAGTGGACGAAGAACCGGCATATTGGTAACTTCATTTATAACTAACATCGAATCAAGAGTCTGTGAGGCAACTTGCCCAACTGATTCCCCGCTAGAAAGAGCGAGACAATGTCTTTTTTTAGCTAAAGAAGAAGCTAAACGAAACATCATGCGACGCATTAAAGTAATCGCATAGCTTTCATCGCTAACTTTATATATTTCTTCTTGAATCTTAGTGAAAGGAACAATGTTTAATCTAATCAATGGTTGATATTTATTTAACTTCGATAATAAATCTTTGAGCTTTTCAATAACTCCGATATTTGTATATGGAGGAGAAGCAAAATGAATGCATTCAATGCTTATTCCTCTTCTTAAAAGAAGATAAGCCGCAACTGGTGAATCAATTCCTCCAGAAAGCATGTGCAAAACTTTACCAGCCATACCTAAAGGATAGCCACCGCTAGCTTTAATAGTTTTAGTGAAGAAATAGGCTCCTTCGTTTCTAATTTCTAAAGAAAGAAGAATATCAGGATTATGCACATCAACTTTTAAAGGAGTATTTTCTAAGATGACACTCGCAAGAATTCTATTTAAATTATCTGATATAATTGGATAATTTTTATTTGCTCTTTTCGAATGAATTTTAAATGTCTTGCCCTCTTCAAGTTTGATGAGCTCTAAGGCAACTTTCTTTAAATTTTCAATGTCTTCATTCGTGCGGCACACTAGTGATAAGGAATGAATGCCAGGAACTTCTTTAAGCGCATCGAGCACTTCATTTTCATCGTTATCATTTAACTTTATATAGATGTGATCAAATTTAGTTTCAAATTCTAAGTTAGAAAAAGCTGACAAACTATTTTTAATATTTCTAGCTAAAGTACGGATAAAATCTTTTTTATTTTTCCCTTTCGTGGAAAGTTCGCCAAAGCGAACCATAATGTAATCATATTTCATCTAATCGACTCCAAAATCTTTTTTAATGAATTTGCAAAATAAAGAATATCATCTAAGGAAATATCATCATCAAGCGATACACGAATGCTATTTGAAGCGATGATATCGTTTTTGCCAATCGCTTTTAAAACATAGCTTGTCTTCTCTTTTTTTGAATGACACGCTGAAACAGTTGAAACATATATCCCCATAGAAGAGAGAGCTTCCACCACTACGCTAGCTTTTTTATTTAAAAGCGAGAAATTGAAAATATAAGGAGATGAGTTTTCACTGCTTGTTATCGAAACCCCATCGATTTTAGAAATTTCACTTCTAAGAAAAGAATTGATTTGATAGATATAAGACAATTTCTTTTTTAGATTTGCTTGAGCTAATTTTATAGCTTTAGCTAAACTAACAGCCATCGCCACGCTTTGGGTGCCACTTCGAAAGCCATCTTCTTGGCCTCCGCCGGAAAGAAGAGGTTCGAAATTGATATTTTTTCTAGCGATAAGTGCTCCACTATTTTTAAGTCCATGAATTTTATGAGAGGAGACGACAAACATATCGATATTTGTATAGTTGAGTTCAATTTTTCCCACAGCTTGAGTGGTGTCAACATGGAGAACGGCTTTAGGATAAGAATGCACAATTTTAGCGATTTCATCGATGTTATTAACACTTCCAATCTCATTATTAACCGCCATAACGGAAACTAAAATTGTGCTATTTCGCATCGCAGAAGTTAAATCTAAAGTGCGAAGCACACCTTGATGATTCACTGGTAAGATAGTTACATCAAAACCATATTTTTCTAAGTCACGAAAGCACTGTAAGACAGAAGGATGCTCAACGCTTGTAGTGATGATATGATTGCCACGACTTTTATGAGCGAGGCAATAGCCTTTAATAGCTAAATTGTTAGCTTCTGTCGCACAAGAAGTGAAAATTACTCGATGATTGTTAACTTTAAATGAATCTAAAATTGATTCTCGAGCTTTATTTAAATAGGCATTTGCTTTTATGCCGAGCTGGTGAACGCTATTGACGTTAGCAAAATATTCTTTTTCAACTTTAGTAAAAAGCGACAATATTTCGTCGCTTACTTTAGTTGTAGATGCACTATCTAAATAAAGATGATTATTTGGAGTCATGATTAACAGCTTCAATTTTCTTTAAGGCGTTGCCAGAAGTGGCGTAACTAGTTTCAAAATCACCAGATTCATAAAGTAGTTCAGCCTGCTTAATAAGAGCGTCAATGTCGCTTAATCTATAACGATCCCTATTGGCGTATAAAATGCTGTTTTTCGCCAAAAGCATCATATTGTAATCTTGATTTAAAGCTCCATTATCAAATAGTTGATTATTTATTTCACTTAATTCTTTAACGCATTCGTTGACGTTATCAACATCGATTGGTGAAGAGAGCAATAATTTATTGATTTGTTCTAGAAGTTCATAGAATCTATCAATTTTATCTTGATATTTTTCACTGATTTTTTCATTATCAATATCTTTTAAAACTTTTTCGCCATCGCGAGCTTTTCGATAATAGTTAGCGAGCAAATTATAAGCTTTTTCAGTGCTAGTTTTTAAGGAAGCTAGATATTTATCGAATTCATTAAGCGAGTTGATGACTATTTTAGAAGCATCTTCAATTTCTTTCATTTTATTCACTAAAAGTGAATATGGTTGCTTGGTCGCGCTATGAATGAAGGTATCAAGCGATCTTTTTAACGCGCCTAATTTGTTGATGTTATTTTGAATTGAGTTAATCAAAGCTTTATGTGAATCATTAACTATGTAAATCTTTTCAACTTCCGGAATGGTATTGCATAATTTGATGAAACGCTTTTCGATATTGTTAACAATTTGATAAGTTTGTTCGTTATTTTCTTCAAAAGTTTTTCGGGCTTCTTTTTCTTCGTTAAATAAAACGAAATATTCATCTATTCGACTGACAATATCATCGAGCTCATTGCCCACTCCTCTAATATCAAAACGTTTGATGCGTTGAGTTAAAACGGCAACGCGGTTTTTCATATCTTTAATTGAAGTGGAAACGCAAAGATGATGAAGTGGGTAATCATCTTGTTGCATCACTTCATAAGCATTTTCTAGCGATGTAATTTTATCAGGGATATAGGTGATGACCATCGCACATAAATTAGGAAGTTCACTCATCGCGTTAGACATTTCTAAAAGAATCTTATCGATTTTTGGCAGTATCGCATTAGCGTCATCATATTGAGCTCTTTCAATATTTTCTTCAAAATCGCTAAATAAGTTATCGATATATTCAAATATTTCTTCAAAGGAAGCGCTCATAAGTTGAAGGTCACTTTGCTTAGAATAGTAATCTTGCTTTATGGCTCTAAGTCTTTCTTTAAGCGATAAAGAAGCTTGACGACATTCTTCTTCTGGACGGACGACTGCGAGCAAATCATTGTTTAAGGAATTTACTTCGTTTTCATAGGAAGTAATCATATCTTTTCCTTCAACAATCGCCGATTTAAGCATCTTGTATTTTTTATCATCGCATAAATCTTTTAGATGGTTAATCGTGTTCTGCGCGTGTGCATCATGTTTATCGCGAACTTCTTTGAAGCGTTTTAAAAATCTAGTGTGAATTTCAACATACAAAAGATTGCTTCTAGAGATGATTTCTAATCTTTTAACGTATTGTGCGTCTTGACCAATAAGTAAAGCGTGAAGATATTGAAATCTTTGATCAAGTTCACGAATTTGCTTTCTTAATCTAAGTTTTTCAATAAATAATTTAAAAATTAAAAATCCAATTAAGACTATCCCTAAAATTATCCCAATAACAATGAGGATAATTATTGGAGTGCTTAAGCTAGAGAAAGTTAATAGAAAATCAAAGTTATTCATCACTTGAAAAATTGTAGCACATACAAATACTCTTTTATAAATAAAAACAAGTTAAAATTTACTAAATCATTAATTAGTTTGACCGCGTGAGAGTTTAATAAACTTTCTTTATCAAGAAAAATTAATCTTTAAATTGATATTTATTTACTTCATCAAGATAAGGAATCGAGGCAATCGCCCCAAATTTAGTGACCGCGATTGCGCTAGCCTTGCTTGCTAAACTCATCGCTTCTTTATTGGATAAATTGTTTGATAAACCATAGACAAAATAGCCTAGATATGTATCGCCGGCAGCGACCGTGTCAACGCTAACTACTTTATAAGCACTTGCTTCGATGATTTGCCCATTTTCTTTAAAGAGCAACGAACCTTTTGAGCCAATAGTGACTAAGACATTTTTAATGCCTTTAGCTAATAGATATTGGGCTTTTTCAGTGACATTAGCTCCTTTTCCATAGAAGTCTAGTTCAGTTTCATTGATGATGAAATAACTAATGTATTTAAATAATTTTTCATCGATTACTCTGCATGGAGAAGGATTATAAACTATCGTTCTATTGCCATAATTTTTCAAAATGAAATTATTGGTTTCTTCTAAAATCTCATTTTGTAAAACTATGATGTCGTAGCCTTCAATTAAATTTGAGGAGATATCGCTAGCTAAAATATCTTTATTTGCCCCCGGAATAACAATGATGCGATTTTCACTATTTTTATCAACAATGATAGTCGCATTGCCGGTTTCTTCTTTAGATTCTTTGATTTTGTAATCTAAATTAAGCGATTTATAGACATCGATGATGCTTTTTCCATCTTGATCAGAGCCTAAAGAAGTAAATAAGGTGACATCCGCGCCGGCTTTTTTAAGGGCAACTGCTTGATTGCTTCCTTTTCCGCCAGGCTGAATATAACGGGATTTTCCATTGATGGTTTCGCCATCTAAAGGCATTTTATCAACATAGATTGTATAATCCATATTCGATGAACCTATAACTATGACTTTCTTCATATTGTTAGCCTCCCTAATAATTGGCAAGAATAAATTTTCTGGTTTAAGAGAACGTGCGATTTCTTCATTTAATAAACGTGTTAACGATCTTTTATTGATTGCTTCTACGATATAGACATAAAAGGCAAAAGAAATAAAAGGAATGATGTAGGGAAAGAAAAATAAACCTACAAAAAACGCTGCAAATATTAATAGATTAATAAAAGTAAATAATATTTTCTTTCTAGCAATCAGAGCACTTTTTCTAATCATCATCTTAAAAGTGTCATCATAGATGTAATTATTATACATCAATAATTCGATAAGAACGGCGACTAAGACGATAAATAGCACCGCTAGAAAGATCATCGGGATAAAGACAAACCAATCCTTTTGATAATTGGCGATATATAAATAATAGAAATAAATTAGAACTGCATAGATAGAAACAATAACCATTCCTAATACTTCTAACCGCCACATGAATGACCACTGCTTTTTTATCTCTATAAAGTAATCTTTAAAGACATGAACTTCTTCATCATCTTGAATGCGATGAATCAAGGTATGTAGACATACAAGTCCAGGAAAAAAGAGCACTAATAGAGATAAAGCACTGGTTAGAACAAATATAATGTTTAGTAGCAATAAATTCAAAAAGCGAGAAAGAAAAACATAAAACTTACTATTTAAAATTCTTTCTAACTTATTAGATGACATAGACTCACTTAATATAACTTAAATTAAATGAAGTTGAATAAATTCGATACGTTGACCAATATCCCCAAGCGTTGGTGAAGTCACCAGCGTCGCTTCTAGTAAAAGCAACTTCAACACGGTCAGTTTCCACTAATCGGCCATAAGGATCACGAACGATTCCGGTATTATGATTTCTTTTAAAAGAGGTTAATTCTTCATCAATTGTTCCGATAAATTTCCAATCATTTGCCGTACCGGCAGATTTAAATAATTCATCAAAAGCATTTTCATTATTAGAATCATCTAAATAATAGACGTCTACTTGACTAGCTATGAAGTTAGGTGCTAATCCATCGCTTCCAAAAGGGCTACGACCTTTAGCCATGATGATCTTTTTATTTGTCTCATCATAGGCAATGCCAACATTAGTGATAAAATTACTAACTGTTTCGCCTTCTTTTTTACTGACGTTACTAATGCCGTTTGTGTTTAATCCTTGTTTGCTTCTTATTAGCTTAGGATTGTTTAAGTCGGAGAAATCGTATTCAAAGCACTGTTCACCGCTTCGTTTATTACCTGAATAGGAAGTGAACAAAATTACTCTTCCTTTTTTATCAACGCTTATAAGTTCAGGCTGGCCATTTCCCCAATGATTATTATCATCTTCAACTGGAACAATAGGATTGATTTTATCGCATTTAATCCATGGTCCTTCAAGCGAATTAGCAACAGCCAATCCGGTTTCATTACGAGTGTTATCGCTAGTGATGCAACCAAGATATGCCATCAAATATGAATATTTTGTGCCATCATAGCTAAATTCACCTTTTATGACACTTGGATCACAGACGTGACGTTCATCCCAAGTGTTAGCAGTTGGCGATAAAACCCAATTTATATCTTTGGTCTCGGTGTATTTAAAATGACCATTTTCATAAACACCTTGTCGATAAGCGATATAGTCAGTGACATTTCCATACATTTTATTTGAGCAATAAAAGATATGTTTAACACCATTTTCAACTAAAGTTGAAGGACAATAGTTGTAATATTTATCGTCTCCGGTTTTACCATGTTCAAACCATTGACGAACTTCTCCTTCTAAAGGAGTAAATTCAACTTTTTCACCTTCGTCAATAGAAGTTACTGTGTTATTTTCACTGCTCGAATTATCAACCATGGGTGAACATCCTCCAAGAAGCAAAGCGCTGACGATGAAAAGAAACTTTACTTTCATACATTCCACCTATTATTTTACATAAGTTAATTTAATAGCAGTTGAATAAATTCGATAAGTTGATAACCAATTCCAATCATTCCACGTGTCAAATGTATCGCTTTTAGAAAAGGCTACTTCGATGCGGTCTGTTTCAATCGTCTCACCATATTCATTAGTAACAAATCCAGGATTGTGATTACGATCAAAACCAGTCGTAAGTTTATTAATTGTCCCTAATCGCGACCATCTATTCGAATTGTTGCCTAGGAATATTTCATCGAATTTTTCTTCGGAACTGCTATCATCCATCGCATAGACTTCAAGTTTATCTTCAACGAAGTTAGGATATTTTCCATCGCTTCCAAAAGGAGTGATGCCTTTAACCATCAAGATGCGTTTATAAGTTGGATCATAAGCAAAATCAGCATTGTTGATAAAAGAATCGCT
This sequence comes from Bacteroidaceae bacterium, assembly GCA_963657885.1. Lineage (GTDB taxonomy): Bacteria > Bacillota_I > Bacilli_A > RFN20 > CAG-826 > Fiminaster. The sequence goes on along the minus strand of CAVKNZ010000002.1, from coordinate 85,139 downwards.
TGTGCCAAAAGTGCTAATATCTTTCTCTTTGAGCTTTTTAATATCATTTAAATTGCTCATATCATATTTGATGACTCGAGAATATGTCCTTGTCGTTTCGCCTGCTGTATAGCACATGATAACTGTGCCCTTCTTATCAACACTTAATAATGAAGGTTGTCCGGTTCCCCAAGCTGAACTTGCTAATTCAGAATATGGAACTAATGGATTGGCTTCACTAACTTTTAGCCAAGGACCTTCAGCACTTTTGCTGACAGCGATACCAATTTCATTGTTTGTCGTATCGCTAGTTAAGCAACCTAAATAGGCCATTAAATAGCTATATGTTTCATCGTTATATTTAAATTCACCTTTAACTACGCTTGGATCGCAGACATGTCGAGAATCCCATTGACCAGTTTCACCGTGTTCTAAGACAAATTGAGTGTCGCTGTAATCGAAATTATCATTATTAAATGTGCCTGTTCGATAGCCAATATAATCGGTGACATTTCTTGCTAATTTATTCGTGCAGTAATAAATGTGTTTAACATTGTTTTCCACAAATATCGATGGACAGTAATTATAGAAATCTTCTGAACCATCTTTTGCTGCTGAAAACCATTGACGAACTTCACCTACTTCGGGAGTAAATGATAATTTTTCTCCTTCATCTACACTTCCGCTGGTGGTGGAAGACGGAGTTTCCTCCGTCGAACCACTGTTAGCAGAGGGTTGCGATATAGTTGCGCAGCTACTAAGGAGTATAGTTAACGCAATTACATACAAAGCCTTTTTCATTTTTATTTAGTGAATTTATATTCGCAGACAAAGGAAGAGAAGTTGTAGTCAGTGTCTTCATAAGTTCCTTCCTCGTCAGAAGAAGAATAAACAACTTCGTAGACACCATTTTCCAATTGATAACCATAGCCATCGGTTACAAAGGATGCTGCATAGAGTTCATCCCAACCAAAGCTATCATCATCAGAACTATCCATTGTGTCAGTTCCAGTTATCTTCTTTAAGCTTGTCCAACTCTTGGTAATATCATCAAGAATTGATTTATCTGCAGAGGCAACTTCAATAGTTGTTGAGTGACCAGGTTTATTGCCGGATAATGGATAAACATCTCTCGCGGTCAATAAACTTGTGCCATCTTTACTTAAAGCAAAGCCAGCATTAGCGAAGATCGGCTCAGCGCTACCGCCATCAACTAATCCTTTGACAGCTACTTGGAATTTTGATTCAGGATTTTTAAATGTTGTTAAATCGTTGACATCGAGTTTAACAACTGTCGTGGCAGTCAAAGTAGCTTCACCCCAAGTATAGAAGAGCAAGACACTGCCCTTTTTGTTTAAACTTACAAGTTCAGGGGAACCCATGCCATAAATAGTGTCGCCAAACACATCACTGTCATAAGTAAGAGAAGCAGATTCACCAACTTTAGTCCAACCGCTCATCATGTCGTTGCTGACAGCAAAACCAATATTGTTATTATCGTTATTAGAATTGTTGTCGTTTCCTTGATAAGCCATTAAATAACTATAAGTTGTTGTTTTGTATTTAAATTCACCTTTAACAACACTAGGTGCAGCTATTCTTTTATCCCATCCACTTGCGCTTGGAGTAAGAACTTTTGTTCTATCACCATAAACCCATTTTCCATCAGTTTTTACGCCTTTACGGACATAGAAAGCTGTATCTAAATTGTCTTTCGTGTCGTTAGAAACATAGGTGACATAACGGACTCCATTATCTTCGAAGAGTGAAGCATCTTGGGAGAGGAATCCTTCTGTTTCATTGAATAAAGCACCCGTTCCACGTTCAGGTTTTGGTGTGGCTGGTGTCACTTCAGAAGTTCCAGTTGAATCACCGCCACCAGATGTAGCATCCGTGTTATCTGAACTTGTGCTAGTGCCATTGTTACAGCTAGCTAATAAAGCAGCACTTAGTAGAAATACAAATGAAGAAATAATTTTATTCTTTTTCATATATTAAATTCTCCTCATCTTATAAACCCATGTTGGCTTTGATGGTATGTGTCTCATCAAAAATACCAACAGATGTTTCATTGAAATATACGCCAACATTCTTAATAAAGAATTCAAGGTCTTCATATCTAGTTGTGTCGCTAGTTAGATAGAAGTTACCAGTGAAATTGTCTAAATTTAGAACATCATCGGTTCCTTCATATCCTGTGCCATGGCACCAAGAAGGTACGGAGTATGAAGAAAATGGAATACGAACATAGCCTTCAAAGCCAACAGGAATTTGAATTTGATCGGATTTGGCATAGAAAGTGTAGTTAGCGTCTTTTTTAACATCATATGCATAATAAATTGATGGATAAGAAACAATGGCCCATCTTTCATAAGATTTTCCTTTATCGTGTGTTGCTAATTCATCAAATTGAAGGGTAATACCAATTTCTCTCTTAGAGAGATTCTTTAAATACATGGTGATACCTTTCGCGTATTCTTTTTCTTCGTTAACTTCGCGATACATTACTTTTCTATCGGTTGTTAAACCTTTATCAAACATGCCTAAGCAAGCGTAATTTCCATATGTATGGCCAGCTTCATATGGTCCAATATGGACAAACATGCCATCATCTTGTTTGTTGTAGGAGCAGACATTATCTCCAGAATCCCAAGTGATGTTAGTCTTAAGTTCATCGTCAGTCGCGTAATTTAATGAATCGATGATTTTAACATCGCCAATCCATGAAGAAGGAACACTTTCTGTATAACGGCTAATAAGTCCATAAGCAACTGAATCATCATCAACTAAAGTATAATTTGCTTTGAATTGAGAATCAGTTAATGCGCTGACATCGACAATTTGAGTTAATGTGGATGTTGTTTCATTCAATGTGAAAATATCACCAAAGACATAATTTACTGCATCATAAAAAGGTGCAAAACTAATTTTAATAGCAGCAACTTTTGTTTTATCAATTGTTCCAGAGAAAACGCTCATTGGAACGATCATATTTCCATCAAATCCATAAGGAACTTTTACAGAAGCAGCGTTTCCACCTTGTACGCCGGCCGCAATTTTGGTGTCATAGAACATGACATTTGTCATTTTTCCAGCAGTTGAAGATAAAGTCGCGCCGCTTTCATCAATTAAATAAATTAAAATAGGATAATTTGCGTTGGCATTATTTTTAATGCGAACTACAACATCATCTGCATCTGAAAAATCTTTGCTGCTAGTAAATGCAATTTTCATCGATGCAAGTACATCACTTTCTGGTGTAGCTTTTCTAGCAAATGTCGCACCTTTATTGAGTTCACCAGTATAGTCAACTGAAGTGTAATCAAATGTATCATGATCATCTCCACCTTCATTTGCTAATCTAGTCATTGTTAAGTAAGTACCTAAATTATCAGCTATATAGATATTGTTAAATTCTGCATCGGTATATGCTGAGCAATCGACATTAACCATTGAGTCAGTAAAGACATCGCCAAATTGGAAATGATCAGCTCCATCATATTGAGTAGAAAAGCCAAAATAGAGGGCAAATACACTGTTTTTAGTAAAGTCGCTACTTGTGCCGTAGTGAGCATAATATTGCATGGAAGAATAAGGAATAAAAATGTGACCATCAAATCCATTTGGAATCAATAAATACGAACCCCAATCTCTTGTCGAGCCGGTTGTAGGATTTTCTAAATTTGCATCATATAAAGTTATAGAACTGTTTATTATTAAAGACCAACGAACAGCATTAGTCGAATTAACATAAAAGCTAACTGGAGATGCATAACCAAGCGTTGTTAAATTTTTAACCCTAATATAAATACCATCTCCTGATAAATCTTGCTTATCAACAGGGAGTTGAATTCTGAATTCAGCTAAGTGGTCATCCGATGTTAATGGACATTCAACATCAAGACCGCCATTTAAATCTCCAGCAGTTGCAGTCGCGTTAGCTTTTAAGGCGCCTGCATTGTTATTAACTGCAGCACTTGCCACCGCTAAACCACAGATTAAGGAAGTGCTTAATAAAGTTATTTTCTTAAATAAAGATTTCATATTTTTCCTTTCGTTAAATTGAATATCTTTGACTTTAAACATAAAGTCGTGAATGAGTTCGCCTTAATAAGCAATCAATATGATTTCTTTTTTCTCTCTTATTTTTTGAATTAAGTCTTATAATAAATTTCGGACTTAATGCGATAAACAAGAAATGTGATTCTTTCTTTGATGCTAATAAGGCAATATAGATGCGTTTTATAACGCTTTGTTATACATTTGCTTTAAATGATTCAATGAAGTCATATTATCTAGTGAGACAGATTAATTGTTTTCCCATTAAGTCTTTTTAAGCAAAAGTATATAAATTCATTATTATCTTCTAGCAATCCTCCTTAATGTATTTCATTTTTGAATACTAATTCTTTAAATATTTTGTAGAATCGCGACTTATCTACCTTTGTTGCGTATGAAATCAAATTAGGTGTTTTCATATCAACAAAAACAAATCCGTAGCTTTCCTTTTTTAAAGAAACAAAGAGATGTAAATCCTCGAAAGTTAAAATCTGAGGATCTATAAGTGAGGCCACGGTCAATGGATCGTGCATCACTGGTTGACTAAATTTATAATGGTCAAACCACTTCATCATCATTGAATGGACTAAAGTGATTGAACGAGATTTTGAAGTTGATAATTCTTTAATAAAAGCATCATCTAAGGCTGTTTGCATCGTAACATTTAGGCCAACGCAAGATAGTTTCACTCCTGAGGAGAAAAGTATTGAGGCAGCTTCAGGATCACAATAAATATTCCATTCGCTGAAATTTTGATCAAGCCCTCCGCCCATCACGCGCACTTCCTTTATTAAATTAACAATGCTTGGATCTTTTTTGATGGCTGAGGCAATGTTAGTGAAAGGTCCAATTGGGACAAGAATTATTTCATGCGGATATTTATGAACGCAATCAATGATAAAATCAACCGCGGAAGCATCTTCAACAACACCGCTATTCATGGCATCATCATATTGAGGAAGATGATATTTTCCATCTTCATCAACAGTTTCACGTTTCTTAATATCATCAGGAATAATGTCTTCAATCTTATGAACTAAAGGCATGTCGATACCGGCGTATACCGGAATATTTTTATCGAGCTTCGATAGCAAATATGAAGCCATCTTTGCTCTTTTGTAAGCATTTCTAAATACTGTAGTAACACCGATGAGATCGAGTTTTTCGCTTTCGCTAGCTAAAATGAGAGCAAATGCATCATCGATATCATCGCCGATATCAGTATCAAGAATTATTTTTTGCTTATTTATTTGAGACATATTTACTTGTATCTCCATTTGGCCCGGTCTTAGGTGAAACATAATTTGACCTATTGCATGGCCAACCATATTCGATACCTAAAACTTGTTTTGTTGTTTGATAAGATTCTGAGAAGAAGCTGATGACATCTTTCATGCCGCGTTTTTCAACATAATTAATCGCAGTATTGTATTCGCTCATATAATCGTTGCTGGAGATGATTTTAGCTAAATATTCGCTCCATTTTGTCGTGATGGTCGTGTTTTTAGTCATCGTCTTTGAATAATCTTCTTTTGAAGTATCGTGCTTTAAGAAAATTGGTTTGTAATTATATGAATATGGCATCATCGGACGTTTGAGGTTATAGATATACATATCTGAATCAGTCATACCGTTGAGTGGTTTAAGTTTATTGATATAGGCTAAATTCATAAGCAAAGTCATTTGATATAAACCATAGCTTTCAACCCATGCTTTGTCTTGGGCATTACCATTGATGCCGGAAAGATAACGATCAGTCCATTTAATCGCAGTTTTTTCTTCATCAGTGAATTCATATGTTTCCCCTTCAACACCAAAGCAAACTAAACGTTGTCCTTCTTCGGAATAGAGGAAATCAAGCACTTTAATAACTTTGTCAGGACGTTTGCAGTTATTAGAAATCATCGTTAATAGATATCCATTTCCAGAGATATCTTGAAGAACTGGATCATCACCGTTGTAATTACGGAGCACTAATGGGATGTATTCAATGCCGTTGGAATAACAGTTCTTGAATTGGTTTTGATAATCTTGAGGAGTGACAATGCTAGCAAAGACGTTTCCACGAGAAATGTTAGTTTGAATTTGGCTAGCCTTATCGGATAAGTTGCTAGCTTTGATTAAATCTTTGGAATAACATTCGTTGAGGAATTTAAGCATATCTTTGTAGTTATCGGTGTATCTTCTATCGACATAATTGCCATCTTTATCTTCAAATGAACATGCAAAGTATTGGCTTAACCAATCAATTGAGGTATTTCCATCTGTAGTAAATGGTCCAATTTGGAAAGGAATTGCATTGGAGTATTTATTTTTAATATAAGTGCATCCAGCAATAAAACCATCTGGATTTGTCATATCGATTCCCGCTTTTGTGACTTCCTCATACCAATCTTTTCTAACTAGAAGCGCTCCATTAGGCTCAAGCTGTTCATCATCAGAAATGTATTTTGTAGAATAAGCGAAGTTAGGAATGCCATAGCAATTGCCATCTCCTAATTGGAAATATTTCCAAATATCCATTTGACGACGATCTTTCATCGAAGGAGCCCACTTGTCGATAAGCGCGTCTAAAGGATAGACAAATTTTTGAAGAGCAAGTTGAGAGCATTGAGGATACCAACATTGAATTGACACTAAATCAGGTAATTGATTGCCAGAAATCAAAGTTGATAATTTTTGACCATCATCAGTAACTGGGGAATTGAATTTAATGGTGACACCAGTCTTCTCTTTAATGATTTGACTGACGCGGTCACTACCATAGCTATTCCAAGTGAACGTCGAATCATTTACATACCATTCAATCTCCCAATCATCGATTGTGCCATCATCATTTTTAAGATATTCCCAGGAATCTTTATCTCCTGGAGTCTCAGGAAAATCTGGAAGAATAATATTTCCATCATCATCAGTGGAAATACCACCATTTCCTGGTCCGCAGCTAGTTAAGGAAGCGCTTATAAGAGCGCATGTGCTTAACGCTAATAATAGTTTGGTCTTTTTCATATAGTTTTATCCTTTCAATGAGCCAACAACTACACCTTTAGTAAGGGTTTTAAATATAAGTGGATATAAGATAAAAATAGGAATAACTGAAACAACAATTGCTGCTAAAGAGACAGTTTCTGGAGCGATATTGTTGAGCAGTTCCTGAGGAAGTCCGACGCCTGCTGGAGGCATCGAAGATTCTTTAATGACCTTCATTAGATAATATTGAAGAGTCCATAAATTGTTATCGGAGGTATAAATCATCGTATCGAAGAAAGAGTTCCAGTGTCCCACCGCAATCCATAGACCAATCGTGGAGATAACTGGCATCGATAAAGGCATGATGATTTTAAAGAAAATTAAGAATTCGCTAGCCCCATCCATCTCCGCGGATTCATGTATTTCTTCAGGAATCGACTTAAAGAAATTGGTAAAGACAAGCATGTTATAAACTGAGAATAAAGCAGGGATAATGTAAACCCAGAAAGTATTGAATAATCCTAATTGAAGAATAACCCAGAAATATGGGATAAGTCCTCCACCGAAAAACATCGTGAAAATGAAGAAACGGTAGATGATATTTCGTCCAATGAGATTTCTTCTACTCATCGCATAAGCGACAATTGCTGTGTAAACAACACCTAAAACGGTACCTAAAACTGTTCGAGCAATTGTTATACCATAAGCTTTCCATAAGCGAGCATCGAATAAGACAACATTATAGTTTTCAAGCGACCAAACCCGAGGCCAGAAATAAACACCGCCATTAATGTAGTCAGCTCCGCTATTAAAAGAACCGGCTAAAACATAAATTAATGGATAAACGCTTAACAAAGCAAAGATGACAAGAAGAGTGGCGTTTAAATAATCAAACCAGTTCTTGCGTTCTTTATGGCCTGTTGAGCCAACCATCAATGGCTTTTTATAATGTCTTTTAATAACCATATTAGATGACTCCGTTTCCTGTGACCTTTTTGCAGATGAGGTTGCCAAATCCTAATAGGATAATGGAGACAACCGATTTAAATAAGCCAACCGCAGTCGAATATGAATAACGTTGTGAAACAACACCATATTTATAGACAAAGGTATCAAGCACTTCACTTCGAGAAGTGTTAATCGCATTTTGGAATACCCAAATGTGATCAAAACCATTGTTTAAAATACCACTTAAAGACAATATAAAGAACAGAACAATTGTTGGAGCAATCGAAGGAATTGTGATGTGGACAATGCGATAAAATCTATTCGCTCCATCCATCTTACCAGCTTCATATAATTGAGGGTCGATGCCGGCAATCGCGGCAATATAGATAATTGAGCCCCAACCTAAACCTTTAAGTAATGATGTAATAATAATCGTAGCCCAGAAATATTGCGGTTCACCAAATTGAACAGGGTCGCTGACAATGCCAGTTGATAATAATATTTGATTGATAATTCCTTCTGAATTAATTAAAGCAAGAATAATGCCTCCATAAGTAATCCATGAGAGGAAGTATGGGAAATAAGTGATTGTTTGTATAGCTTTTTTGAGCTTTTTCATTGGCAGTTCGCTAAGCAAGATGGCAAATATGATAGGAGCCGGAAAGTTAATGCACAGTTGAAGTGCATTTAAGCCTAAAGTATTTAGCATCACATGCGCAAAATCAGGGTCTTCAAAAAATTCGCGGAAATTTTGGAAGCCATACCAATCAGAATCAAACATTGCTTTTAAGATATCGAGTTGGTAATCGCCATCTCTAAAAGCCAAAATAATTCCAAACATCGGTAAATAAGCGAAGACAAGAATAAAAATAATGCCTAAAGAAACCATCAAAAGAAGTTCGATGTTGCTACGTGTAAATCTCTTTTGATGATGTCTTAAAGCTAAGATGGTAATGCCATTATCATTTTTAGCTTTTCGTGAAAATAATTTAGTCATGGCACTTCCTCTTCACGCTTTCGCGTATTGATAATGTTGGTCTAATTGCTTTTAAACCAACAGAAGGGTTATTAGATCTAATGAGCTCGCCGACAATTTTCACAATGCCATCTAAGTCAGGTTTAATAGAAGTCAAAGATGGATTTATAAGTGAACTAAAATAAAGATCATCGCAGCCAACAACAGCTTTGTCATTTGGGATATTAATATTGTTTTCACCAAAGACTTGATAGACGCCGTAAGCCATCAAATCATTGAAGGCAAAGACTGCATCAAAATCAATATTTTCTTCGATGAACTCGCGAGTTATTGCTACGCCACTTTCATTGGAATAATTGCCTTCTTTAACTAATTTAGAATCAAATTTAATGCCGTTATCTTCTAAGGCATTCTTATAACCTTGTAAACGGTCGATGGAAGAAGAAACATTATTTGGTCCAGTAATGCAAGCAATCTTTTTATAGCCTTGTGATAAAAGATATTCAGTAGCGAGTTTCGCTCCATAGATATCATCATTACAAATTTCACAATGTTTATTGAAAGTTGTACGTCTATCTAAGACAACAAATGGAAGTTCGCTTTGTTTTAATGCTTTCTCTAATTTTGCTTCATTGGTTTTGTTTTTAAGTGAATCCGCGGAAGGAATGATAATTAAATAGTCAACTCGTCTCGCAGCAAATTCTTGAATATATCGTATTTCGTTATCGATTGTATAAGCACTATTACCGATAAGAAGAGTGTAATTTAATTCATGCAAATTATCTTCAATCTTTTTAGCGATTGTAGAATAATAACCGTTACAAATATCAGGACAAATAAAACCGATAAGATTGCTTTTATCCATTCTTAAACTGCGCGCATTATTGTTTGGATGATAGCCAAGTTCAGAAGCAATCTTAAGCACTTTTTCTTTTGTTTCTTCTGAAACTTTATAATCCTTACCATTAAAGATAAAAGAGACAGAAGATACAGAGACTCCAGCCTTTTTTGCTACATCTTTAATCGTGGTTCTACTCATATAAGTTCAACCTCGAAGTTTTTATCATAAACACCGATTTTTTCTGAACTAATTGTCAAATGAATTGAATCATTGATATTAAATGTTTCATCACCTTTTAAAGCGTAAATCACGTTGCTTTGTGTTTGAATTTTATAATAAGATTCATCGCCAAAATCGAGTAAATCAACGATAGTTCCTTCAATGCCTTCATTAGAAAATTTAACTTCAGAGGCTGGAAGCTTAAATTCAATGCTATGAAGAGCGAATTGTTTGCCTAACAATGCATAGATTTTACTGCCAATGCTCCAGTCAACATCGATGCGATGATTATCGATTTGATAATCGAAAACTTTTCTTTTCTTGTCGACAATTTTGTAGTTGCCGTCTTTATCTTTTCTTCTGGTTTGCACAGGAATAACTTTTTGAACAGGAGCCAACGTTCCTTCAACAAGACTGTAATTTTTAAAGCTATCTAAGACGACTTCATTATTTTGATAGAAAACAATCTTTTTTAAGTCGATATCGAATTTTAATGTTTTATCTTTAATTTCTTCATCCGTTAAATAGAAAAGATATTCTTTATTAATTCTTAATGTATATAAATATTTATCACCACATTTGTCGCTAGAAATGATATCCGCTTCAAAGGTGTTTCCTTTTTTAATAGAAGAAATATCGATTGAACAATCATAATCTCCATTAGCTAAACGATCGCGTAAAGCTTTAGGAAGCGCGATAGTTTTATTAAGTAAAGTTAAACCTTTACTATCGACTTTCCCTTTAACAGTTTCTTTTAATGGAATACGAGGCAATAAAGTTTGCTCGGTTTCTTTTAAGAAGATGTGAGCTTTAGCAAAATCGAAAGAAACATAAAGAGTGTCGCCGACATAAATATCGCTATTTCTAAATGTTCTAACAACAATCTTTTTCTCGCTTCCCTCTAAATATCCTTCAATATTCATATCATTTCCGAGAGATTCGATGTTGATAATCTTAATAGCCATCGCGTTACGTTCACCTTTAGAAACGATTTTCAAATGTTCTGGGCGAATACCTAAAACGATTTTTTCGTGCTTAAAGACATTGAGCATATCAAGCTTTTGAAGCTCATCTTTATTAGTAAATAAAGACATATTGCCTAAATTAATTTCGATGATATCTTTGCCATCATAGTTAAATTCCGCATCAACCATATTCATTTGCGGCGTGCCAATAAAGCCAGCGACAAATAAATTGCTAGGGTAATCATATAAGTTCATCGGAGTGTCAACTTGTTGAATGACACCTTTTTTCATGACGACAATTCGCGTTCCCATCGTCATCGCTTCAACTTGATCGTGCGTAACATAGATGAAGGTCGTCTTTAAGATATTGTGCAATCTAGTGATTTCACTTCTCATCGAAGAACGAAGTTTTGCATCTAAGTTTGATAAAGGTTCATCAAGCAAAAATACTTTTGGTTTTCTAACTATTGCTCTACCTAAGGCAACACGTTGACGTTGACCACCGCTCATGGCTTTAGGTTTTTTATCCAATTGATCTTCAATATCTAAGATTTTTGCTGCTTGGTGCACGCGCTTATCTATTTCTTCTTTATTAACATGACGAATTTTTAAGCCAAAAGCCATATTGTCATAAACGCTCATATGCGGATACAAAGCGTAGTTTTGGAAAACCATCGCCATGTCGCGATCTTTTGGCTCGAGTGAATTAGCTAATGTTTCATCAATGAAAAAATCACCAGCCGTAATATCTTCAAGCCCAGCAATCATTCTTAAAGTTGTAGATTTTCCACATCCAGAAGGACCAACGAAAACAACAAATTCGTTGTCCTTAATTTCTAAATTAAAGTCTGAAACCGCTTTCGTTCCATTGTCATAGATTTTATAAATGTGCTTAAGCAGAAGATTGGCCATGGTTTTTTCCTTTTGTAAATCGTTTTACTAAATTAAGTTTATGCTTAGAGATAACATCTGTCAAACATTTTAAAAAAGATATTAAAATTCGAAATGAATACGCTTACTTTTTATTTAAATAAATGAGGAAAAACATTTAATCTAGTAATGGTTATAAAAAAGAAAAAACTATATAAAAAACAGAGAAAGCTTTAAGATAATAGGCATGACAAATAAAGAATTAGCAAAAGAAGGCTATCTATACGATGCCGATAACGACAAAGAACTATTAAAAGAAAGATTTCACTCTAGCGATACTTGCTATAAATACAATAAAGTAAAGCCATCTAACACAAAGAAAAGAAGAAAAATATTAGAAAAACTTCTTGGAAGCATCGGAGAAAATGTAACATTGCTTCCACCCTTTCAGTGCGATTATGGCTACAATATTCATCTCGGAAATCATGTTTTTATTAACTACAATTCTGTCTTTCTTGACTGTAATAAAATCACTTTAGAAGACAATGTTCTTATCGCTCCAAACTGCATCTTTAGTTGCGCCGGTCACGCGATTGATCCCGCTCAAAGGAGAGCTGGGCTAGAAATAGCTTATCCAATAACAATTAAAAAAGGTGCTTGGCTAGGAGCAAATGTCACAGTTCTTCCAGGTGTAACCATCGGTGAAAATTCGATAATCGGAGCTTCATCTGTGGTCACAAAAGATATTCCCGACAATGTCATTGCCTTTGGCAACCCTTGCAAAGTGATTCGTAAAATCACTCCTGAAGACCGCAATAAATATAAAAGTAAATAAACTAAAAATCGCCACTAATTTTCTTGTTGACATCACAAAGTGATATCTTTAAGATATATCTTGCATTGATTAGAGCATGCAAATATTAGCTCGCCCGATGTTACAACTATCGTGGAAAAGTAGTCACTTGCTCGAGTGATGAAATTCAATTCGTAAACATCCGGAGTTAAGAATTTGTGCCTCTTGCTTAATGCTTTTAAGTGAAAGGAGAAAGATCATGAGATACACTGGTTCAGATTATAAACGTTCACGTCGTTTAGGTTTTTCTACGCTTGAAACAGGCAAAGAATTAGCCAAAAGACCATACGGCCCAGGCCAACATGGTAATTCAAGAAAAAGAAAACCATCAGAATACGGCAAACAATTAATCGAAAAGCAAAAACTCGAACAAATGTATGGCGTCAACGAAAGACAATTCCGTCGACTCTTCACAATTGCTAGAGCTAGCGAAGAAGTTACCGGTACTGCTTTCTTTAGAATTCTTGAATCCCGTTTAGACAATCTTGTCTACCGCATGGGATTTGCTAGAACTAGAAAAGCAGCTCGTCAATTAGTTAACCACGGACACGTCACTGTCAACGGCAAAAAAGTTGATATCCCTTCATATCTATGCAAAGTTGGTGACAAAATCGCCATCAAAGAAAAAGAGAATCACAGCTTGAAAGTTGTCAAAGAAGCACTCGAAAGCAAACCTTCTGCCTGCGGATATGTCGAAGTTAACGCTGAGAAGAAAGAAGGAATATTCCTCCGTCTTCCAGAAAGAAAAGAACTTCCAAGCGATATCAATGAAGCACAAGTCATTGAATATTACAACCGCTTACTGTAAGAAATCGAGCAAACTAAAAGGG
>CAVKNZ010000002.1:0-71347 GCA_963657885.1 Bacteroidaceae bacterium | reverse complement strand
ATAATGCTATCTTCTTTATCGCTCCAAGTAACTGCATTTTTATTTGTAGTCATATCAGAGACGCTATTTTTAACAATCTTTTTACTAACTGTATAAACAGTTTCACTTTTATCGTCGTTAGTTTTAACATAACACCATTCTTCGTAAATATTGTAATAATAAACATCGTTACTTTTTTCAGGTGCGATTCGATAATAATGGAAATAACGATTTTCCCTATCAAAAACTGATTTGATAGTTAAAGTCGCTCCATCATATTCTTCTAAATAGGTATAAGAAAATTTGCTATAAACTATTTCGTCATTTTCTAAAGAAGTTTTGATGTTATCGACAACAATTTTTGCTTCCTCTTTAGAAATAGGAGTTCCTCCGCAGGAGGAAAGAGTCAATATTGTTAAAGAGAAAAGAAGAGCTTTTCTTTTATTCATCAATTTAGCACCACTAAATAATAATTTTTCTTTCCGCGTTTAACGATGATGTATTTATTAAATAAAGCATCTTCACGAGTGATAACTTTATTGCTATCGTTAACTTTCTCTCCATTAAGAGAGACAGAATTTCCTTTAATGAATTCACGAGCTTCTCTTTTGCTTGAGGCTGCTTTAATTTCTAAAAGCATATCTTCTAATAATGTGTTTTCTTTAACTTCCACTTTTAAATCAGAAAATAATTCAAGAATATTTTCTTCGCTGAGATCTTTGACATCGCCAGAAAATAAAGCATTGCTCATCTTGATAGCTTCTTTAGCTTTTGCTTCTCCATGAATTGTTGAAACAACATCATAGGCTAAAGCTTTCTGAGCGATTCTTTGGCCGAGATGTTCATAATGGTCTTTAATAATTGCTTCGATTTCTTCGATAGATTTAAAGGAGAATATCTTTAAATATCTCGCCGCATCATCATCGCCAGAGTTGATAAGAAATTGATAAAGCTTATAAGGGGAAACAAGTTTAGCATCTAAGTAAAGTGCTCCACCTTCTGATTTGCCAAATTTTTTGCCATTGCTATCTAAAAGTAGAGGGACTGTAAAGCAGCCGACTTTCGCGTCAACTCCTTCAGTTTTTCGAATAAGTTCTAAGCCAGATGTAAGGTTTCCCCATTGGTCGCCTCCGCCAACTTGCATCGAGCAACCTTCGCTTTTATATAGATGTAAAAAGTCAATCGATTGAAGAATCGTATAAGAAAATTCAGCATAAGAGATGCCACTTTCAAGTCTAGAAGCGACAATGTCTTTATTAAGCATATAATTCACTGGGAAATATTTACCATATTCGCGTAGATAATCTAACAGATTAAGTTTAGATAACCAATCATAGTTATTTAAAATAATTCCTTTTTTCGGATCAGTTAAATCGATGAATCTTTCTAACTGTCTTTTTATTGATAAAGTATTTTCTTTAACCGCATCGCTAGTTAAGAAATTTCTTTCTTTTGATTTTCCACTTGGATCGCCAATCATTCCGGTGGCGCCTCCGACAACAGCAATGATTCTATGTCCGGCTTTTTGAAGTCTCATCAAAATAGAAATCATCACGAAGTTGCCTAAGTGCATCGAAGATGCAGATGGATCAAATCCGCAGTAGATAGTTTGAGGTTCGTCTAATAATTTATGAACTTCTTCCTCGTTAGAAAAATCCTTAATTAAACCACGATATTTCAATTCATCAACAATGTTTTGCATAACTACTCCTTTGTAGATTGACGCTTGATGTAGACAGATTCAAATTTATACGTTTTATTGCTCAATGCGTTGTTAGATAAATCAACCAACATATACATCGCGCGCTTGCCGACTTCTTGCATATCGATGCTCATCGATGATAAAGTCGGTCTTACAATATTAGCATATTTTGTACCTATTAATGAAATTACTTCGACATTTTCCGGTACGTTCAAGCCGGAATCTGTCGCGGCGTTAACAATAGCCGCGGCGATAGAATCGCGATATGCGATAAAATAGCCTTCTTTATGGGTTTTGAAATATTCTTTGAAATCTTGATAAGTTCTTGTATATGAATCATCAACATTCATGACTTTGTATTCTCTATTCGCATTTTCACAAGCTCTAATAAAAGCTTTTTCAGTTCTTGCTAAAAGACGTCCGCAGTTATGAACGTGCAAGAAGACAGGTTTTTTCGAATTGTCTTCTTTAAAATGATTTTCCAAAATGTGAGTTAAATTATGTTCATAACCAAAGATGATGCAACCACTTCTTTCGCCTTCAATTTTGTTGTTGATAACGACAGTTGGAACATAATAGGAAGATAATTTAGCGACATCTTCTTCGTCAAGTTCATCATCAAAGATGATGGCTCCATCAACATGTGAAGTAATAACCTTCTCTAACATGCTTAAAGCATCTTCACGGGAATGCGATGTGACAAATAAAGATAAGGTGAAACCTTTTTCTTTAGCAACTTCAGTGATGCCGTTAAGCATATTGGAAATATAGACATAGTTTGCGCTAGGAATGACGACACCAATATTAGTCGATTTGCTTTTTGCTAAAGCTTGAGCAAGTCCGCTAGGTTTATAGCCAAGTCGAGCAATTGTCGCTTCAACTTTTGCCTTTGTTTCCGGGGTGACATTGTTTTGATTGTTGATGACGCGGCTAACTGTAGCAAGAGAGACACCACTGGCTTTAGCCACTTCATAAATAGTTACACGATCTTTTAAATAATCCATAATTTGTTCTCCTATTTTTTCGCCTTCATTATAGATGAAAATATTTTCATCGACAAGGCAAATAAAAATCACTCGACTATATCGAGATAATTTTTAATTTGAAAAACTTTTAATATATAGGATATGAAACTTTTTTCAATCGCTTACTAGCAATATTTCTGCGTCCTTCTTTAGCTTCATCTTTGCCATCTAGCATAACTAAATCGCCAGTAAAGCCAACACTCATATTGTTGACAAAGGCCGTGCCAACTCCATAAGTATCAACAGGAACATTTAATTTATTCCATTCTTCAATCTTTTCTGCAGTAAAAGAAGAAGAGACAATAATCTTCACATATGTAAAACCTTCATCATCTAATGCTTTTCTTAAAGCAAAGATGAGTTCTTTGCAGACTCCATGAGGATCAAATCCGCTGGTGTCTTTATCATCGAAATAATGGTCAATAAGCGATTTAGAAGTATCCACTCGCACCGCTTTTAGATTTTCTTTTAAATGTCTAGCAAGTTTAAGTGAATCAGTGATGACATCGTTATTGTAATCAATTAAAGCGGTCACTTTTTCATTTGGATAGATTTTATGGTAACAATCGCTTGCTTTAAGGATGTCACCCCCACAAATTTGAATCAAGGCATGTGGCATCGTGCCAACGCCATGTCCGCCCCACCAATAGCCCTGTGCATCGGTGGAAACTTTGCGAATTCCGGCAACATAGCTTGCATAGCCATCGCCTATCTGCGTGCTATATTCATCTTGACGGTCTGCCATTGAGAAGATATCTTTACCATTTAAAACTTTCATCACGTGATAAACATTCGTGGCTACGCTACTTCTTCTAGCTAATATACCATCCACCATGCTTTCTAAATAACCGAAATATTCGTATTTTCCAGTCACTTTTAAAACCGGTTCATTCGCTGATATTAAATCGCCATCATTTAAGGCTTCGATATCTAAACTTTCTGGATGCTTAGCAAAAGTATGAATTAAAGCAATCGCTTCATCAACTCCGCAGAGCATTGCATCATCACTTCGTTGAAACCATTGCATCGTAACTATATGATTTGGTAAGAGTTCTTCGACTATTTTCTTACTTCTAATAAAATAATTGGCCGCGAAAAAGCCATCTTTTAATCGTGGATCAAATTGAAATGTTTTGTTAGTGAGACGAGCTATTTTACCTGCTTCTTTTTCTTTTATTTCTAATTCCAACTTCTAATAAAGAAGATGGCACATCAACTAATTCTCCTTCGACATGTAATTTCACAATTTTAGAAAAATTAGCAATCTTAATAGAAAGGATATCATCATCAAAAAATGTAGCTGATACATCATCTTTTTGATAAGTTCTATTAGCTAAATGAGGCTTATTGAAGACGATGTTAAGAATATCACCATCTTTTTTACGATTATAAAATAATTTATACATATCACTTTTTTATCACGATGCGATAAATGGGCATTGATAGATTTCTAAATTTCTTTTCATATTCGCTCATCGCATCATTATATTGATCAAAATCATAATTATCATCGACACTTTCAATGATAAATTTACTCTTTTTAAGTTCTTCTAAAGTAAAAAGAAATAATCCTTTATTGTCGCTTTTAAAATAGAGATGACCATCCTTTTTAAGCAATCGATAATATTCATTTAAACAATCAATGTAAGTAAGACGCCTTTTCGCATGTTTTTTCTTTGGCCAAGGGTCGACAAAATTTAAAAAGATGCCATCAAGACTTTCATCTTTTAACTGAGAAAACAAAACTTTTCCATCATAAGGAAAGATTAATACATTATCAATTTCCGCTTCCTTAAGTTTTTTAGCCATCATGCCGGCGACCGTCTCTACTCGTTCCACCGCAAGAAAAGAATATTCCGGATGAAGCTGAGAAAAATTGAGAATAAAATCGCCTTTTCCTGAACCTATTTCAGCGTAGAGAGGCTTTTTATAAAAAGATAAATCAGTATCGATTTTATCGATAACAATATCGTGATGATCTTTTAGATAATCAACAGCCCATTGTTTAAATTTAGTCCTCATCGAGCTCTCCTAATAATTTAATTGCATGGGCATAGATGACGCTTGACATAAAGAAGTCATCTAAATCGATATATTCATTAGGCTCGTGCATAGTTGAAACAGCATGTGGGAAAAGAGCGCCGAAGGCAACAGTGTTTGGCGCGTGTTTGGCGTATGTGCCTCCTCCAGTGGTAAGCGGTTTAGTTAAATCGTTAGTTTCACTTCGATAAGCTTTCATCAAAGTTTTAACTAAAGGACATTTTTTATCGAAAAGAAGAACTTTAGATTCTCCATCTTTCATCTTAGAAGTAGTTTTAAAGAATTCATCGAATTTTTTAATGTATTCCTTCGCGTCGACAAGTTCGTTATAACGGAAATTGACAGTGAAAGTGAGCTTGCCATCGTGATAATCAATCATACCGACACAGTAAGTTGTGTCTTTAAGTTCTTTAGAATGAGAATATAGATTGAAACTTTTGCCTGTTGTATCCATAAGTTTTGTGCCTATATTTTCAATTTCAGGAAGCTTATAAAATGTGCCTAAAGCTTTTAAAGCGATAAGGGCCGCATTTTCCCCAAGTTCAGGAGTGCTTCCATGCACCGCTTTTCCTAAAAAAGTAAGTCCATCATCTTCTATACTAAATTTGATTTTGTTTTCTTTTAAATAGGCGATAAAATCTTCATCTTTATCCATTGTGACTTTAACTTTGTCACATGTCGCGTTAGAAGCGACTCCGCCTTTAATAGATTTAACGTGAGGAATATTTACTTTTATAGAAGGATAAAAATCAGTAATTCCTTTTTCTCCATAAATTAAAGGAAAGTCGCTATCAGGAGTAAAGCCGTATTTAGGAGCTTCCTTTTTTAAATCTTCAAAATAATGAATAAGGCATTTTGAACCTCTTTCTTCATCGCCTCCAACCACAATTCTTACTCGATAATTTCTAAGCATTCCATTATCGCGAAGAGCTTTCGTCGCATATAAGGCTGCAATGAGAGGTCCTTTATCATCGCTACTTCCGCGGGCGTATAATTTGTTTCCTTTAATAACGGGCATAAATGGATCGTTGTCCCATTTTCCAGTCGCCGGAACGACGTCCGCGTGAGCGAAAATGCCAATTAAATTTTTGCCTTCTCCGATAGTTAATTCAGTCGCATAACCATCGCAATAATCAACAGCAAATCCATAACGTTCACCAAGTTCGCCAATATATTTCAAAGCTTTGTCAACATTTTCTCCAAATGGTTTATTTGCATCTACACTTTCTTC
Source organism: Bacteroidaceae bacterium (assembly GCA_963657885.1). Lineage (GTDB taxonomy): Bacteria > Bacillota_I > Bacilli_A > RFN20 > CAG-826 > Fiminaster. The sequence goes on along the minus strand of CAVKNZ010000002.1, from coordinate 65,370 downwards.
ATATACAGAAGGAATCACTAAAAATCTTTTCAAAGCGTCAACCATATCGCTTTTATATTGCTTCATTAAATTGTAATAATTCATCGCTTTTACCTACTTTCTAAATCAATTATTTCTATAAATGAAATTAATGCCTTTAAGCACTAAATCAGAATCGATAATAAAATCAGTTAAACTATCCTTAAAAATAAAGGCATTTCCTCCAGTTAATATTTTCTTTAACGGATAGCCGATTTCTTTTTCAAGCAAGGAAGAATATTCCTTTACCATCGAATAAGTTCCATAATAAACGCCGCTTTCTAAAGCTTCTAAAGTAGAATTGCCTAATAGTTTTTTTGGCTTATTAACTAAAGGCACTTCTGGAAGAAGTTCAGTCTTTTCTCGCATCGATTCCAGGCAAACTCTCACTCCAGGAAAGAAAGATGTGCCAATGAAGGTGCCATTTTTATCGACAACCATAACTTTGCTAATTGTTCCTAAATCAAAAATAAGGCAAGGATAGCCGTATAGCTCTTTTGCTCCAATGACATCGCTAAGAAGATCGCCTCCCACTTCTTTAGGATTATCAACATGCATTTTTAAATCTGAGCAATATGAATAATCCATCACCGGAAGCTCTATATTAAAAACTTTTTTTATCGCTTTTTGGATGCTTTTATTGTAAGAGGGAACAACGCTACAAATGAGTCCACCTTTGATGAAAGGCAAATAAATGCTGTTTTTTTCTCTGAAATTAATTAAAGGACTTTCGATGTTAGCAACTTCCATAATGGAAGATTCTAAATCTAGACGATATTCTAATTTCCCATCTTTAAAAAAGGCAAAAGATATGTAGCTATTGCCTACATCAACCATCAAAGCTAAGTTATCCATATTATATAGCGACAATGTTAACAATCTTTCCTTTCACAACAATGATGCGTTTTATTTGTTTACCTTCTGTGTGGCGCTTGACCGCGTCAAGCTCTAAAGCTTTCTCTTTTAGCTCTTCATCACTAATTTCTTTATTAACTTCGATAACTCCACGAGCTTTACCATTGACTGAAACAGCAATCTTAACAGTGTCTAATTCTAAGCAAGATTCGTTATAGCTAGGCCATTTTTCATAATCAAGAAGTGTTTTTCCAGTCAATTTTTCGAACAATTCTTCGCCGACAAATGGGCAGATACAAGAAAACATTTTAATGAAGCCTTCCATGTATGGCTTATATAGACTTTCTGCCTTATACATCGCATTAACTAAAATCATCATCTGTGAGATGGCTGTATTAATTTGTAACGATTCAAAGTCGTTAGTGATTTTTTTCACGCTGGCATTGTAAGCGAAATCTAATTCGTGAGAGTTATTATCGCTAAATTTAGCGATATTTTCTTCGTCAGTGTAAAGGCGATACACTCTTTCGATGAATCGTCTTGCTCCGATGATGCCTTTTGTTGACCAAGGGAATGATTCTTCTAAAGGTCCGGCAAACATTTCGAATAGACGAAGCGAATCGGCTCCGTAATTGCTCACAATATCATCAGGGTTAATGACATTTCCTCTAGACTTGCTCATCTTTTCCCCATTTTCGCCAAGAATCATTCCTTGATGGAACAATTTTTGGAAAGGTTCTTTAGAAAAGACGTAGCCTTTATCGTATAAAAATTTATGCCAGAAGCGAGAATAGAGAAGATGTAAAACTGCGTGCTCCGCCCCACCGACATATAAATCAACAGGTAACCAATGCTTAATAAGCTTAGAATCAGCAAAGCATTCGTTATTATGTGGATCAAGATAGCGAATATAATACCAACAAGATCCCGCCCATTGAGGCATGGTGTTAGTTTCACGAACTCCGTGTTTACCATTAATGGTAACATTTAGCCATTCAGTTGCATTTTTAAGCGGAGAATGTCCATCGCCACTCGGCGCATATTTATCAAGCTCAGGCAATGTTAAAGGAAGTTCGGATTTATCTAAAACATATTTAGAACCATCATCCATATAAACGACTGGAATTGGTTCTCCCCAATATCGTTGTCGAGAAAAGACCCAATCTCGAAGACGATAATTCACTTTTTCTTTGCCTTTATTAATTTCAATTAATTTAGAGAGAATCGCTTGTTTTGCATCTTTAATGTTTAAGTTATCCGCGAAAGAACTATTGATATGTTTTGCATCAGTAACCATCGCTTCTTTAGAAATATCTCCTTCAAGGACTTGAATCATTTCTAAATTGTGCTTTTTAGCAAATTCATAATCGCGTTCATCGTGAGCAGGAACCGCCATAACGGCTCCGCTACCATAACCATATAAGACGTAATCAGCGATATAGATAGGAACTTTTTTATTGTTAATTGGATTTATCGCATAAGCTCCGGTAAAGACACCACTTTTATCTTTATTAAGCTCGGTTCTTTCCATATCGGATTTATTTTTAACTTTTTCAATGTAGGCATTAACTTCCTCTTTTTGTGAGTCAGTTACAATTTCTTGAACTAAAGGATGTTCAGGCGCTAAGCAGCAATAAGTGCAGCCAAACAAAGTATCGACTCGAGTTGTAAAAACTGAAAATGTTTTATCAAAGCCAACGATATCAAAAATGACTTCAGCTCCGCTACTTTTGCCAATCCAATTTTCTTGCATGACTAAAGTGGACTTTGGCCAATCAAGAAGCGATAAACCATCTAACAATTTATCCGCGTATTTAGTAATGGAAAGCACCCATTGACGCATCGGCATCTTAATGACAGGAAAGCCACCACGTTCACTTTTGCCATCGATAACTTCTTCGTTAGCTAAAACTGTGCCTAATTCAGGGCAATAATTGACATTGATATTGCTAACATAAGCTAAATCGCTTTTATATAATTCGGTAAAAATCCATTGAGTCCATTTATAAAATGAAGGATCAGAAGTGGCAATTTCTTTGCTCCAATCGTAGGAAAAGCCAAGGTTATTAATTTGACGTTTAAAATTTTTAATATTCGCTTGAGTGAATTCATCAGGGTGACGATTGTTTTTAATCGCAAATTGTTCGGCTGGTAGACCAAAAGAATCCCAGCCCATCGGATGAAGGACATTAAATCCTTGCATGCGTTTCATACGGGCTACAACATCAGTCGCGGTATAACCTTCAGGGTGTCCAACATGAAGTCCTTGTCCGCTTGGATAAGGGAACATGTCTAATACGTAATATTTAGGTTTACTAAAATCGTAGACATCGCAATAAAAAGGTTTTTTCTCTTCATATATTTTTCGCCATTTCTCTTCAATGGCTTTGTGATCATAACTCATTTTTCCCTAGCCCCTTTATAAACAGAAAGATATTCATTCATCGACTGTGTCCAAGATCTATCAAGTTTTAAAGAGTTTAGTCGAAGCTCTTTAAGTAAACGCTTATCATAATAGATATCAAATGCACGTCTAATTGCATCGCCTAAAGCTAAACCAGAATAGTCAAAAAACGACAATCCATTCGCTTCTTTTTCATTAACTCCATCATAGCCAATGACTGTGTCATATAAGCCTCCGACATTGCGGACAAGTGGCAGCGTTCCATAACGTTGAGCCACGAGTTGGCCAATGCCACAAGGTTCAAACAATGAAGGCATTAAAAAGAAGTCAGCCCCGCCATAAATCTTATGAGCGAGCATATCATTATAGCCTATATATAAGCCAATTTTATTAGGAAATTTATCGCGGAATTCTTGAAATCGTCTTTCAAGATTATATTCACCACTTCCTAAAATGAAAAGATTTCCTCCTTTATAAAGGAGATATTCGACGTTTTGGAAAATTAAATCTATTCCTTTTTGATATGTTAATCGGCTTACAAGTCCAAATGTCGGGCCTTCCACATAATCCATATTGAAAGATTTAAATAAATCTTTTTTGTTTAAAAGTTTTTTGGAAGTGAAATCATTTAAGGAATAATTTGAAGCAATTTTAGGATCGGTTGAAGGATTAAATTCAACAACATCGATGCCATTTACAATGCCCACAAAATCATATTCACGAAGTCGCAAAACTGAATCTAGGCCATGAGAAAAACTCGGATTTAATAATTCATTTCTATGATTTGGTGACACCGCGACTATCTTATCGGCGTAGACAATTCCGCTTTTAAGAGTGGAAACAGCATCTTCAAAACGCACTTTTCCTGAATCATATAATTCATCGCTAAGTCCATAATAATTAGCTAGATAATATCGATCCATTAATCCTTTAAAAGCGGGGTTGTGAATCGTGAGAACTGTTTTCATATTTTTATAGAATTCATCATAAGAAAAACGTTCTTTAAGTAGACAAGGAATCATTCCACCTTGCCAATCGTGAATGTGAACAATATCAGCATTAAAAGAAATATATTTCAAAAGTTCAATCGAAGCTAAAGAGAAATAGGCAAAACGTTCGTTATCATCATCGTAGCCATATAATGAATCTCTTAAAAAATAATATTCGTTATCGATTAAATAATAGGAAATCCCATCGATATATGTTTTAAAAACGCCAACATATTGATGTCTCCACGACATATCGACATAAAAATAACCAATGTAGTCAAATTTATAAGGCTTATTTTTAACCGATTTATAAAAAGGGGTGACGATGATAGTTTCGTGATTAAATTTATTGAGTTCGCGAGAAAGAGAAAAAGTGACATCAGCTAAACCACCGCTTTTAGAAAGTGGATTAGCTTCGCTAGTAATCATCGCTATTTTCATTTAAGTAAGCTACCTTGCTCTAAGTAAAGCGGACTATCTTTTTTACCTTCAACAACAACTTTTTGAGAAATTGTCGAATATTTATCGATAACTACATTATTAACTTTCGCGCCTTTATCGATAACGCTTCCAGTTAGAATGATTGAATTTTTTACAACCGCTCCTTTGGCAACGGTCACATAACGAGAAATAATCGAATTTTCGACCGTTCCTTCAATTAAGGCTCCATTGGCGATGAAAGAATTTTTCACTTTTGCCTTTTCACCATACAAAGTCGGAGGCGTATTATGGGTTAAAGTGTAAATTGGCCACGCATCTTTATCTGTAGTTTTTCCAAATAAGGTTTTCGATACGTTATAGTTTAAAAGTTCAAAAGAATAATCAACAAAGTGCTTAAAACTATCGAAGCATCTAGCATAACCTTTATATTCATAAGCATGTACTTTCATTGCTTTAGAAGAAACAATCTTTTCGATGACTTTCTTCAAAGAATTCAGTTTCATGTATTCTTTGTTATGGAATATCATCTGCAATGCGTTCATAGAAATGATGTAAGTTTCTAAAGATACATTAGCTTTTTTAACTTTCATGTTGTTCTTTTTGTATGAACTAATAAGACCATCTTTAATTTTCACGACATTGCTCGTAGAAAAAGATTCATCGGCGTTATCGATGCTTTTATAAACTAGAGTAATATCACGTTCTTCTTCAAAATGTTCTTCAATTATCGGTCTTAAATCTAGTTGAGTGAGGATATGAGCGCTCATAACGATGATGGCATCAGGTTTATTTTCAAGAAGCACCCAGTCATTTTGCAAAAGACATTTTAAGTCAGTATTGTCTTTAGGATTACGAATGCCTTTTTCGTTCAATAAGATATTTTGCATGTCACGTTTAGTGTTATTTACCCAGGCTTTAAGTGAGCCAACATGCTTTGAAACGCTTCGGAAATTGTCCTTAACAAGAATATTGATTCCATCGATTCCGGAATTAGTAAAGCAAGATAATGGGAAATCCATCAACGCAAATCGTCCTAAGAAAGATGTAGAACCAAGAGTTCTTTTTTCTGTTAAAGGTCCTAAATTAGGTGAATTATATAAATTTAAAAATCCAATAGTTTTCTTACTCATGGCTTCTCACCGTCCTTTTCGCGTAAAGAGTTACTTCATCTGAATCGATGACATCGTTTTCAAAAACGATTGAATTAGGAGCGACGACAGCGTTTTTAACTATCGCTCCATCACGGATGATCGCGCCAGTCATCAAAACTGAATTTTCAACAACTGCATTTTCTCCAACTAGCACTTCATTGGATATAACCGATTTTTTAACGTGTCCTAAAATTATGGCTCCTTGATTAATAAGCGATTCACTTATCGAAGCATTTGAGCCGATATATTGAGGATGAGAATTGGTGTCTTCGCTATAAATGCGATTACCGTTAGTGAGTTCATCAAGCGTGGAATCTTTCTTGAGTAAATCCATGTTTGCTTCGTGCAAAGAAGAAATCGTTCCAACATCTTTCCAATAGCCTTTATAAACATAAGCCATCATCTTGCGATTATCTTCTAGCATCATCGGGATGATGTTTTTGCCAAAATCGTGCGATGATTTCTCGTTTTTCGCATCTTCAATTAAATATTTTTTCAAAACTTTATATTTGAATATATAAATTCCCATGCTCGCTAAATTGCTAGTTGGATGAGCAGGCTTTTCCACAAATTCAACAATTTGTTGCTTCTTATCAGTAACTAAAATGCCGAATCGTGAAGCTTCTTCGATTGGCACTTGATAAACCGAAATAGTGCAATCGGCGTTATTTTCTTCATGCTGTTTTAGCATTTCATCATAGGTTGTTGAATAGATGTGATCTCCAGATAAGATGAGTACATATTCAGGATCAACTGAATCTAGAAAATCTAAGTTGCAATATATTGCATCAGCAGTACCTTTAAACCAATTAAGTCCCTCTTCAGTCTGCCGAGGTGTTAAAGTTGTTGTAAGTGAACGAACTCCGTTAAGACCCCATTTACCCCCATTGCCAACATATTGATCTAAGGCAACAGATTCATACTGCATGAGAACTCCAACAACATTAATGCCCGAGTTCGCGCAGTTGGATAAAGGGAAATCGATGATGCGATATTTTGCACCAAAACTTACCGCAGGTTTGGCAATCTTTTTAGTAAGCGCCTCAAGGCGAGTGCCTTTTCCTCCAGCAAGAATCATCGCAACTAATTTTTCTGACATAGCGATTCTCCTATAAAATAATTTGAAAAAATATATTTTTTTCACTTGTATTTTAACATAGCCCCTCTTTTAATAAAACATTTGGAAGCAGTTACATATTTTCATATAATTGAGGCATGTCAAAAAAAGAAGAAGAAAAGCTTAGAATCTCAAGTCTACGGATAATACTTCTACTCTCTGGTTTGTTTTTGATTATTGAAGTTATTCTTTTCTTTAGCTTTCAAAGATTTGATAAAGAGGAGTTCAGTCTTGATACTTCCTTTTACATTTACACTCCTATCGTCATTGGTTTAGCTATCTTTTCAATCATCGTGAGCATCAAGCAAACTTATTACGTGGTAAACAAATATAAAATCGTTCATGTCAAAATGGGAAAAGTCTATGAATATTACTTTAAAGACATCATCTATATCGATGAAAAATTTTCTAAGAAGCATAAAATGCTTTTATTCTATAAAAATAATGGTCATCCCTATTATTTAGCTTTTGATAAAAAAGGTGTCATTTACGAATACGCCTTAAATTATTCTCATCTAATAAGCGAAGAAGAATTTTACGAAAGATTTTCAAAACATTAACTTTAAAAACCACCTATTTTCAGAGAAAAAAACTTTAGTTTACATATTAGAAAAGCCGTGATAAAATAGCACTTGCAATTTTTAAGAAAAGTGAGGTTAAGATATGTCAAGAGTATGTGAAATAAGCGGAGTTGGCAAATTAAGCGGAAATGCTCGTTCTCATAGCAACATTGCTACAAGACGTGATTGGAATGTCAACTTACAAAAATACAGAGTCAATATCAATGGTCGCAACGTGACACTTCGCATGAGTGCTCGTGCCCATCGTGCGCTTCTTAAAAAAGCTAAATAATCTCGCTTAAAATATAAATAGATCCTACGGGGTCTTTTTTTATATCTTTAATAAAGAAATAAAGAAGAGAACTTCACTTAAAAAGATAATCAATATTGAAAGCCATTCAGTGTAGGCTAAACTCACAAATTTCTGACGGCTATAAATGGTGTCGCCATCAACGCTTCTACTATCAAGCTTATACCAGTCTTTCAGTTTAGGATTGAATAATAAAACTAGCATTCCTAAAGCGAAAAGGGCGGATAAAATCCCAAGAAGTAGATAAAGCATTCCGTTAGAAGCAATATGAGAATAAACTTCATAATCTAAAAAGAAATGTAAACTTACTAAAGCACTTAATAAAAATGCAAAAGCAAATAGAAGGGTAGCCAGTTTAAAATGCGTTTTTAAATAAGTTGTCGAAACCTTGCTTACAAAAGTAAAAGTAATGCCAGCTAAACCAAAAAAGCAGGCGATGAATAAATTAAAAATAGCTAAATTGCCCATTTCACCAAACGTGGGAATAATTAAAAACAATGGACAAAAAGAAATGAATGAAAAGACATAAAGCAAAGGATCTAGTTTTCGATTTGAAAAATATTCAAAAGGAAAACAATTAAAAAATGAAAAAGGCTGTTTATTCTCTTTATCTTTAAAGAAAAAGGAAAAAAGCATAACCGCGATAAAAGAAAGAATATAGATAATAAATAGCAAAATCCAAATTAAATTAAATTCAATCATTTTAAACTTTCAAATCTCTTTTTTATATCATCGTGGCCGAATAAATATGAGCCTGCGACAAGCACATCCGCGCCTTTTTCGCGGCTTTTTTTGCCAGTTATATCGTTGATTCCTCCGTCAACTTCAATCAAACAGTTATAACCATTTTTATCAATAATTTTTCGAAGCTTTTTAATTTTGCGTAAAGCCATAGGCATAAATTTTTGTCCCCCAAGACCAGGCTCAACGCTCATGACAAGCACGACATCAATCTTATCTAAAAAAGGGACAACTTCTTTAACTTTAGTTTTAGGTTTTATAGAAATGCCAACTTTTACATTAGCTTCATGAATTTTATTGATTAATTTAGCAATGCATTTAGGACATTCAAGAGCTTCAACATGAAAAGTTAGTATATCCGCGCCAGCTTTTATAAATAATGGAGCAACATTCATCGGGTCAGCGACCATGATATGAACATCATTAACCATTTTATGGATATGCGAATATTTAGCTACATCAGCATCGCTATAAGATGTGTTAGGAACAAATTTTCCATCCATCACATCCCAGTGAATCCATTCTGCGCCTAAAGATTGCATTAGACGAATCTCTTGGTCAAGTTTATTTTTATCCGCGGCTAATAGAGATGGGGAGACAATATCTTTCATAATCATTTAAACCTTTCCTTCCTATATGGAAGCTCAAGCAATATCTTCAAATAAATTCTATAACTTTCCATAGAGATAATACCACTTTCAAGTTTCTTTTTTATCGCACAATCCTTCTCGTTTTGATGAAGGCAATTAGAATAATAGCATTCATTAAAAGAGTTAAATCCTGGATAAAATTGAGCAAGATCTTCTTTAAACATATTTAAATCCAAAGATGAAAATCCTGGTGTATCACCAATAAAGCCATTCAAATATGGAAATAAAATAACTTCTTTAGTTTGGTGTTTTCCACGTCCAAGAGCAAGTGAATATTCCCCTACTTTTCTTTTAAAAGAATCATCCAAAAGATTAATTAAAGAAGATTTTCCAACGCCGGTTTGACCCATGAATAAACTAACTTTATCTTTGAGAAGTTCTTTTATTTTACTTATCGCTGCTAAATCGTTCTTGCCAACAAGAAAGGATTGAATACCAATTTTTTCTAAGTCAATTTGAAGAGCTTCTACATGAGCTAAATTAGAGACTAAATCATCCTTAGAAAAAACAACTATCGCTTTCGTGTCATTCATTCTAATGTATGTTAAATATTTGTATAAAAGTTCAACTGAAAGATCTGGTTCTTTAAGCGAAAAAATTAAAAATATTTGATCGATATTTGCTACTTTTGGTCGAATAAAAGCGTTTTTTCTTTCTTTAATTTCAATTATTGAAAAAGTGTCATCGTCAACAATAATTTCATCACCCACTAAAGGTTTTATCCCTTTATAACGGAAAGAGCCTCGAGGCGAAACAGTGTAATAAATTCCATCGCTAAATAAGGTGTAATTATTTCCTAAATTAGCAACAATTTTTCCTTCCATTATTTAAAACCAAAAATGCGACGAATAATTCCTTTTTTCTCTTTGAAATTGTCGCGGTTTTCCATGGCTTTTTTAACCGCTGAAAGCATTTCATCTGCACTTTTATAACGATCTTTAGGTTGCTTCTTGCAAGCTTTAAGCACGATTCTATCAATTTCTTTTGGCACATTAGGTGAGTATTTTAATGTGCTAGGGAAAGGTTTTTTAATATGCGATATAGCAATATCGACGGCGTGGCCTTCTTCATAAGGAAGCCTTCCTGTTAAAATTTCAAAGAAAGTGACACCAAGAGAATAAATATCACTTTGAATGGTTGGAGGTTTTCCTTCACAAATTTCAGGAGCTAAATAAAATACCGAACCTAAAATGCCTTTTTCAGTCTTCGTTTCATTTAAATTTGCGTCCACCGCGATGCCAAAGTCAGCAAGTTTAATCGTGCCATCTGGCAGATAAAAAATGTTCTGCGGTTTAATATCGCGATGAATGATGCCATGCTGATGAATATAGCTTACTGCATCGAGAAGTTGACACATAATCTGACAACATTCATAGACAGTCAATTTAGTTAAAAATTCTAATCTTTCCGCGAGAGTCTGACCTTTGATGTATTCATAAGCCATGTATGGACGAGAATCGACTTCTCCACGAGCATAGACATGAATAATATTAGGATGGTTCATTGCCGCGCATGAAGTAGCTTCGCGTTCAAAACGCAATACGTTTTCACTATTATCAAGCAATTCTTCGCGCATCACCTTAATAGCAACCGTCTTTTTCAAAATGAAATCAGTAGCTTCAAAAACTTCAGCCATTCCACCAGTTCCGATGCGGCCAGTAATTCTATAACGGTTATCAATTCGCTCACCAATCTTTATCATCTTTACTGACCTCAAAATAGGAAATAGCGATATTATCGGATCCGCCATTGGAATTTGCAATGGCAATTAATGTATCGATTTTTTGTTCGATTCTTTCATCAGTTCTTAAAGCTGAATGAATCTCTTGATTGGTCGCATTGTTATATAGCCCATCAGAGCAAAGCAAAATTGGATTCTTCAAATTTTGCAAAGTTATAATTTTAAAACTCACAGAAGGAAAAGTTCCTAATGCATTCATTAAAATATGACGTTCAGCGCTTGTTTTTGTTTGTTCGTAGCTAATTTTGCCTGTCTTATATAAATATTCAACATATGTTTGATCTTCAGTTAACTGTTTTAAATCGTTATATCTAACCCAATATGCGCGACTATCGCCAATATTAACAATGAAAATTAAATCTTTATAAAGTAGAGCCATGACAAGAGTTGTTCCCATGTCTTTATATTCAGGATTAGTGTAGGCTTCGTTGTAAATGCGTGTATTAACTTTTTTAACGACATGGGATAGCCAATATTTCGCACTCCATTTATTTAAAAAGCCATTTTTATTTCTAAATTCTTCAATAATCGTCTCTTTCGCAATTCTAGAAGCGTAATCACCTTTGTTATGACCGCCCATACCATCGCAGACACCTAAAAGAATATTTCCTGAGGCATTTATCAAAGAAAACGCTTGGTCTTCGTTAGTTATGCGAACTCGACCAATATCCGTTTTGCTAGCAAATTGTCCTCTAATGTTTTTTTGAAGCATAATATTCCTTTGCTCTAAGTTGCCCGCAAGCAGCATCGATATCTTTTCCAAATTCCTTCCTTATCGTGACATTGATATGTCTTTTCTTTAAATAAGAGAAGAAAGCATGAACAGTTTTATCATCGCTTCTAGCAAAATCTTTCTCTTTAACTGCATTATATGGAATTAAATTCACAATATAAGTGAGGTTATTGTCGATTAAATCAGCTAGCTCTTTTGCATTTTCTAATGAGTCATTGACTCCTTTTAGAAGAATGTATTCAAAAGTTACGCGACGTGAAGCGTGCTCTTGATAATATTTAATCGCGTTTAAAAGTTCTTTTAAAGGGTAAACCTTATTTATTGGCATGAGCGAATTTCTTAACTCGTCGTTACTCGCATGCAAAGAGATGGCTAAATTAGTTTGTAATCCTTCATCGGCGTATCTTAAGATTCCAGGAACTAATCCACAGGTAGAAATTGTGATATGTCTAGCGCCGATTTCTAAAGCCTTAGGATCGTTAATAATGCGCACAAAGTCCAATACGTTATCATAATTATCAAACGGTTCGCCAGTCCCCATGACCACGACATGAGTTATTTTTTCACCTTTTTCTTTGAGCAAAGAATTGACGACAAGAACTTGCCCTACCATTTCTGAAACTGTCAAATTTCTTTTTTTCTTTAATAGTCCTGAAGCGCAGAAAGCGCAAGACATAGAGCAGCCAACTTCGCTAGTGACGCAGATGGCATTACCATAATTATATGGAAGCATCGCAGTCTCAATTTTACTGCCATCATTAAGTTCTAAAAGGAGTTTAATCGTGCCATCGTCGCTTACCTGTTTTTGATAAATTTTTGGTAAATCGAGGCAGAAATCATTTTTTAAAACATCTCTAAAAGAGATGGCAACATCACTCATCAAAGAAAAATCAGTTACTTCTTTTTTATAAATCCAAGAGAATAATTGGCTCGCCCGATATTTCTTTTGGCCATAATTGTTAATTAGCAACTCTTCTAATTTAGCTAAAGTGTAGTCGTAACAATTAATCATTATCCGCCTTTTTCATTACAGCGTAGTAGAAAGTGCTATTTTCCTTTTCAAATGGGAATAACTGCAATTCTTCAACTAAGCTAAATGACGTGTTGTCCAGCAAGAAATTAGTCACAATTGAGGAAGACTCTTTCTTGTTTAAAGTATCAACCATGTATATAAGTGTTCCTCCAGGAAGAACAAATTTAGATAAATCCGATAAAACTTCTTTTTGCTTTTTAATTAATTCATCAAAAGAATCTCTTTTAAAATGGAGCAAATAATCAGGATACATTTGAATTCGAGATAACGATGAAGAAGTTGGGAAAATAGTGACCAATTCTTGACCGTGAGAGATACCGGTTTGATAGGCGATAGGATCATTAGCCATAAACATATTAATATTTTTAATATTATTCATGCGAATCAATCGAAGAAGTTCCGCTCTTTTAGAGATATCAGGAACTACTAAATTAATGCCAGTTTTTCCTTCACTTCTAAGATAAAATTCTTTAACAATCGCATCATCTTCTCCGCTATAAAGAAGACATTCATTTAAAAGAGGATTGTAATATTTATCAATCACCGCTTTAATGGCTGGCTTCAAAGAAAATACAGAACCGTTTTGATATGCTGGTAATTTCTTAATAGATTCTTTATCAACATATTTATAAACATCTTCTACGTCAGTTGGAACAAACTTTGAATAATCAGAAAATGGTTCTTCATTTTTTAATTTCGCATCGATTCGATAATAATTTTGGCTCGGTGAAGAATTAGCTTTTAAAGTTTTAAAAGTTAAACCTTTACCAAAATGTTTGTTCCACATTTTAATAAGCCATGTCGGCGAATTAAAGCGAACAGAAATATATTCAACCGAAGAATGATCGATGTCGATAATTTCTGAAACCGAGCCTTTAAATGAGAATAGTTTTTCTAAATTTTGGCTATATTTCTCTTTTAGATTTTCTTTAACAAAGTCGAGAACTTTATCTTCTTCAAGTCGATGTAAAAACATATGATTTGCTAAAGCAAGTCTAGTTAAAGCGTCTTCTTCAGGCGTTAAATTTTCTTCACTTTTGAGAAGTTCAGTAAATAAAAGATGATGACGAAGTTCGCATCCTAAAAGCGAAGATACTGAACTTAAATATTTTTTGTCTTGGCTATTGCGAGGAAATAGCAGCTTGAGAACTTTTTTAAAAGTTACATCCTCATTAACTATTTTGACCAATCCGTCGCGAGCAAGTGTTAATTCTTTCATCACAATCACCTCTATTTATTCTTTTTTGCTTCCTCAAGTTTCTTTTCGAAATCTTCGAATATATTACCCTCATAAAGTTCTTCACCATCTTCTAATGTTTCTTCTTCAACATTAACCAGATTGTCATCACTTAAAAAATGAGGATATTTGTCGTTATTATAAGCATAGCGATGTTCTGATTCATAATAATAAAATTCGATAGAAATATTAATCGCGAATTCCTTCAATGTTTCTAATATATATTTGGCAACTTTTTTCTCAAAAATGACGTATCTTTCTGGGGCGTGAATACGGACAATTGTATTCCAACTTGTTTGTTCGACGCCTTCGTGGAAGATGTAAGAATTAGGTGCGTAAAAAGATATGTCATCAACGCTAGTTTCAAATAAAGAGGCGAGATTTTTACTATGGTTTTTTGAATAAGTGCCAGTCACATATTGATCTAGTCCAAGGATATCGATTGTAATCATAATTTTTATCTCCTATCTCTCAATAATTATATGGGTCTACATTTATCCTGATGTCAATTTGATAGTTAGATTTCATTCTAACTAACAGCGACTCAAGATACGGTTTAATTTTATCACTATTTTTGTATTTTATTAAAATAACTCTAACATGATGATCTCTTTCAAAAGCGATGAAAGGCGTTACAGGTCCAATGAGGATAACATCTTCAAATTTATTGTTCTCAATCTCTTGAGCAATTTCTAAGGCAGTAGAACTAAGAAGTGCTTCATCTTTGCTAGATAATTCCGCGCTTATTAAATATCGATAGGGTGGGCACAATCTAAGTTTTCTAACCGCCATTTCTTGCTTGAAAAATGATTCATAATCCTGCTTTGAAGCGTATCTAATCGCGTAATGATATGGATTGTAAGTTTGAATTATCGCTTTTCCAACTTTATTAGCTCTTCCGCTCCGACCGACCGCTTGAGTAATAAGTTCAAAAACTCTTTCACTCGATCTAAAAGAAGGAATCGATAGACCAATGTCGGCTAAAACGACACCAACTAAGGTGACATTGGGAAAATCGTGACCTTTAGCGATCATCTGGGTGCCAACGAGAATATCAGCTTCTTGATTAGCAAAAGATGTCAAAGTTTTTTGAATATTGTTTCTCACTTGCCCGATATCGCTATCGAGACGAATAGTTCGTGCCTCAGGAAATATTTTCTTAACTTCTTGCTCGATGCGTTCAGTTCCAAAACCTCCATGAGAAAGGAAATGTGAACCACATTCAGGACAAGTGTCGCTAGCAACTTCAACATAACCGCAGTGATGGCATTTAAGCATGTTGTCTTTTTTGTGATAAGTTAAAGCGATTCCACAGTTTGGACAAACCGCCATATGTCCACAATTTCGACAAGTTATATAGCCAGAAAAACCGCGTCGATTGATAAGCAAAATTGCTTGTTCTTTTCTAGATAAAACTTCACGAAGAGAAGATATAAGTTCTTCGCTAAACATGTAAGAAAGTCGCGTTAAATTCTTAGCTTTTGACATATCAACGATGTGCGTTTCCGGTAGTTCTCGTTGATTGATACGCTTATCTAGATGAGCATAATTATAAACGCCTTTTACCGCGCGAGCTTTGCTTTCTAGCGATGGAGTGGCGCTTCCTAAAACGACTTTGCTTTGATAGTGTTTTGCTCTCATCAACGCCACTTCTCTAGCGTGATAATAAGGAAGGCTATCTTGCTTATAAGATTCAACATGTTCTTCATCTAAAATGATGAGACCAATGTTTTCTAAAGGTGCAAAAATTGCGCTTCTAGCCCCAACGACAATTCGACAGTCGCCTCTTGAGATGCGGCGATATTCATCGTATTTTTCCGCATCAGTAAGCTCGCTATGAAGAATGGCAACATCACTTTTGAAACGTCTTTTAAAATAAGCGACCATAACTGGAGTTAAAGCAATTTCAGGAACGAGCATCAAAACGTTTCGATTTTCGTTTAGATAATGCTCGGATAAGCTTAAATAAACCTCAGTTTTTCCTGAACCAGTCACACCTTGAAGGAGCGATACCATCTTCTCACTTTTTAAAATTTCATCGATTGCTTTTAACTGATCTGGGGTCAATTTCTTAGGCTTTTCTTCGCTAATAGAAGGAAAAACTAAACGATTCTTCTCGACCTTTTTAATTGAAATTTTTTTCAATTCAAGCAACTTGTTTACAACTGAAATGCTTTTATAGTCGCGCTTTAAAATATCGCCATTATCTTTTAATAGACGAATAAGTTCGATTTGTTTACTTGTTAAATCATCTTCCTTATCATCTTCTAAATGAAGGTATTGCTCATAAGCAATTTTTGGACCTTTTAAAGATGAAGATGCCGGTTTAAGCGATTTAGGAAGCATTGCTTGAAGAACAGCAATTAAAGGCGAAAGATAATACTCGCTAATTTCATTGGCTAAATTCATCAATTCCTCATTCAATAAGGGCTTATCATCTAGCACATCATCGATAAAATTAATCTTATAACCTTTTTCTTTTTCAATTTCTTCTTTGCTTTTATCACTAGCTTCAACACTTATTACGTAGCCAATAATCTGCTTATTGTTAAAAGGAAGAAGAACACGAAAACCTTTATCGATATTCTTCTCACCTAAATATGCGTAAGTGAACGAGCGGTTAAGAGACTGGACTTTCCGTTCAATTAATACTTCGAGTAGTCTCATATAAAATTTATTTCATCCTAGAAAAGATGATCTCTTTAATTTTATTAACGCATGTAGCTAAATCATCGTTTACCACTGCGTATTCATATTGATCTTTAAGTTTTAATTCTTCTTTCGCTCTTGCTAATCGTTTTTTAATGATTTCATCAGATTCGCTTGATCTACCACGAATGCGATTTTCTAGCTCTTCTAACGATGGAGGCATTATATAAATTGAGACAACATCTTTGTCGCCTTTAAGTTTTTCTAAAAGTTGAGATGTGCCATTCACTTCGATTTCTAGCAAAACATTTTTGCCTTCACTACGTTTCGCGTCCACCTTATCTTTAGGTGTGCCATATTTATTACCAACAAATTCAGCCCATTCAAGAAGATTGCCTTCTTTAATTTGCTTATCAAATTCTTCTTTTGAAACAAAATAATAATCTGAGCCATCGACTTCATTAGCTCTAGGGCTCCTCGTGGTCATTGAAACACTGTAAAAAAGATTTAAAGATTTATCTTTTACAAGTTCAAGGCGAACCGTGCCTTTGCCGACTCCACTAGGGCCGGACATAATAATAAGTAATCCGCGTTTCATATCTACAATTATCAAACATTAGAGAAGAAAACGCCACGAGAAAAACAACTCATCTATGATGTTTGAGACTAAGTTTCATTTTTCTAACTCATATTCAATGCTAAAAAATAGCCACGATAGAATAACAATAAATTTTTTTCTATAATCTAGATGCAGTTATGAATGAGTTATTAAAGGCAATAAATCAAGATCTAAAAGATAAGACAATAGATAACATAATTTTGATAAACAAAAGAACTTTTATGTTCCTTTTTAATGAAGAAGAGAAAAAATTCATTGTCTCTTTAAACCACTTAGATCCAAATATCTATCTGTTAGATAAAACTGAATTCTATTCTTCCTTCGAATCAAACTTGCTTGATAATCTAAGAAAAGAAATAAAAGGAAGCACTATATTAAAGGTTGAAGCAATTGATGAATCAGCGGTTTTAAAAATGTCTTTTCTAAATTCGAATAAATATTTATTGCTTAAACTTGTTCCTTATAAGACAAACCTCTATCTCAAAGAAGATGACTACGTAATTGATTGCTTCCATAAAGATGAGGACAATCAATCAATAAAAGATACGAAACCATCACATATAAAATGTTTAAACGATAGTGAAAAGAAGAAACATTTTGAAAATGAAATAGCAATTCGCGAAAAAGAAAAATATGCTTACTTTACTACTTTTCTAAAAGGAAAAATAAAACGAGCAAATAAGAAAATAGAAAACATTCTCTTAGATAAAAATAAAGCCTTGGGAAATTTAAAATACACCGACTATGCAAATGAAATCTATTGCTTAAATCTCGATTTAAAATCCCATTATAAAGAAATAGAAATAAACGGAAAAATAATTGAGCTCGACGAATCAAAAAGGTTAAAAGAAAATATCGATAATTTCTTTAAATTAGCTAAAAAAGCTAAAGAAACGATTCGCTTAAGCGATGAAAATATTGCGCGGGCTAAAGAAGAATTAAATAATTATCAAAATCTTTTAAACGCTTTTAATTTAGCAAATAGCGAAAAAGAAAAAGAAAAAATAATTTTGGAAAGCAACTTCTTTAAAAAGAAATGCGAAATTAAAGAAACCCCATTTAATAAGCCATACAAAATAAATTTCAACGGAACCATCATCTATTTTGGCAAAAACGCCAGTCAAAATGATTATCTCTCTTTCGTTAAAAAGCTTGACCGTGAATTTAGTTGGCTCCACATCAAAAA
Source organism: Bacteroidaceae bacterium (assembly GCA_963657885.1). GTDB lineage: Bacteria > Bacillota_I > Bacilli_A > RFN20 > CAG-826 > Fiminaster. Next base: position 46,936 of record CAVKNZ010000002.1, on the reverse strand, counting down.
TTTAAGTGGTTCACACATTGTAATCGCTAATAAAAAGGCCACTGAAAAAGAAATCCAACTAGCAGGTGAACTTGCTTGTCTACTTTCTAAAGTAAACGATGGAATCATTTCTATTACAAAAAAGAAAAACGTTCGTCGAGGAAAAACTTTAGGAGAAGCTATCTTAAAAAATTATTCATCTTTTAAAATCAATAGAATAAGTGAAGAAGCTAAAAAAATATATCTAACTGCAGTTAGAGATAATTAAATTTTATATTTATGAATCATGTCAAAAGTAGCTAATGATGGATACTTTTTCTGTCTAAGTATCTCATAGACAACAATTGCAACTGAATTAGCTAAATTTAGACTTCTCGCTGTAGAAAGCATTGGAATTCTTAGCGTGAAATCACGCTTCTGATGAAGAAGTTCTTTATCGATGCCTGTTGATTCGTTACCAAACATCACATAAACATCTTCACTTATATCGCTAAAATCGACATCAGAATAAAGACGTGTCCCATATTTTGTAACGTAGTAGATAGTTTTATCTTTAAATTTGTCATTAAATTCTTCGTAAGTTGAATAATAAATATATTTTGCAGCTAATAAATAATCCATTCCTGCTCTTTTTAATGATTTATCATCTAATGTAAAAGGCAATGGCCCGATGATGTGAACAATTGAATTTGTGGCCATCGCAGTTCGAAGAATGTTGCCAGTATTCATCGGCATCTCAGGATGATATAAAATAATGTGAATCATAACTAACACATAATATAATTAGAGCGATGAAAATCAAAGATATTTCCATAAAAAATGCTATTTTGCTAAATGAAGGAATCACCAACGAATCCTATTTAGTTGAAAATAAATATGTCTACCGCGATAAAAAAGGAAAAGATGATATTTTTAATAAAGCTAAAAATGAAGCAATAGCCATTAAAAAAGTTCAAAAATTTCCATTTAGCGAACTAGTAATTGACTACGATAAATTAACTGGCAGAAAGCTATCACTTTACATTGAAAACACCACAAGACTTTCTTCAGAATGGAAGAAGGAAGAATTTGATTTAATCATCGATATAATCAAAACAATTCATAAAGAAGTAAAAGTTAATTTTTCCTTCAAGGCCTTTAAAAGAATTAACTATTACAAAAAGGAAATAGAATCTGAAATTGATCCAAAAAAAGAAAAAGAAATCATTAAAAAAGCGAAAGAGCTATATAAGAAATATCCTCAATGCTTTTCTCATAACGATTTAGTTAAAGGAAATATTCTTTTTAAAGATGATAAAGCCTACCTATTAGATTATGAATATTCAGGAAACAATATCGAATTATTCGATATCGCTAGCCTTCTAAGCGAAAACAACTATGCTTCAGTTGATGCGATAAAATATGTAGTAAGTAAATTTAATTATCCTTTAGAAGAAATATATACGATGATCCGCTTTGAAAATGTGCTTTGGTACTATTGGGCCAAACATTCGTATCAAAAAGATAAAAAGGCAATCTTTTTAGAAATCGCCAAAGATAAACTTAATAATATTTAGAGCCATCACCATATCTATCAGTGTAGGCATCGATGCATTTTTGAATAACTTCCATAGCTTTAGCTTTGCCATGGATTTTATTAACCACTGTTTGCTTTCCTTCAAGTTCTTTATAAACCGAGAAAAAGTGCTTAATTTCTAAAAGTATGTGATCAGGAATATTTTTAATATCTTCAAAGCAATTAAAAACAGGGTCGTTTTTGCAAATAGCAAGTATTTTTGCGTCTTTGCTACCTCCATCAATCATCTCTAAGATGCCGATAGGATAGCAATCGACAATCGCAAGAGGGACGATTTCTTCACTGGCAATAACTAACACGTCAAGCGCATCACCATCATCGGCTAATGTGCGCGGAATAAAGCCATAATTCTGCGGATAATGGGTGGATGTATATAAAATGCGGTCTAGATAAAGCGCGCCAGAATATTTATCTAATTCATATTTATTTTTGCTGCCTTTAGATATTTCAATGCAAGCAAGAAATGATTCAGGGGAAATCCTTTTAGGATCTACTCGATGCCAAATGTTCATTTTAGACCTCCAAACAACTACATAATATAGCATAAAAGAAAGCGCTTTTATAGAGAGCTCATCATCACTTTTCTTACTAGATTAGATATAATCGAACTTTCATGCGATAATTTCATTATGAAAAAAATCTTTTGGGGCATTCAAAATCTTGTAGGCATCGGAGGAACCGAGACTATATCTATAAAAATAATGAACCTTCTAACGGATTATTACGAAATTCATCTAATATGTTCATCTAAATATAAAGAATCGGAAATCTCATATCCAATAGATAAAAGAATTCACATCCATTGCTTAAATATTGACCCCGAGGTTTCTCGATTTGATCAATTTTCTTTATTGTGTTTAAAGAAATTTAAAATATGGAGTTTTTTAAAGCTTCTTCATAAAACAATTTCCACTTATTTTTACAAAAAAAGAAAATATCGGAAAATAATCCAAAACATGATGGACAAAGATGATATTTACATCGGAAGTGCTCTAGATTCGTATCTTTTCGCTCCAAAAGATCGACAAGTTTTCTTTCATTTTCACTTCAATTCATCCTATTTCTTTTCATTTGTTAATCGCTTTGGCTTCCATCATTCTGTAAAGCCTGAAAAATATATCTTTTTAGCTAAGAAAACAGAGGAAGAAGTTTTAAAGAAAAATAAAAAGTTAATAGGTAAAACAACATATGTCTATAATCCAATTAAATTTAAGCCTGTCGAATCAGTGGAGTTTCATAATAATTCACTTTTATTTGTTGGAAGATTTACCGAACAAAAAGATCCAATGCTCGCTTTAAAGATTGCTAAATATCTTCATGATAAACAATTTAAATTTAATTTAATAATGTATGGCGAAGGGCATCTAGAAATTAAGATGCGAGAATTTCAAAAAGAAAATCATTTAGATGAAGTAAAAATCATCACCCATCATAGCACCGCTCAAACAGACTATTTAAATAGCGATTTACTACTTTGTACCTCAACGTATGAAGGTTTTGGCCTTGTTTTAAGTGAAGCCAATGCCTCAAGTTTACCTGTAATAACATCATTTTGGGCTGGTCCAATTCATGAAGCGCTTATCGACAAAGAAGGTGGTTATATCATCAAAAGTCGTGACCCAAAAGATTATGGTGATAAAATCATCGAGGTTTTAAGTAATCGTGATGCACTTAAAGAATTAAAAATAAAAGCTTACAATTCCTCAAAAAGACTTGGCGATGAGCCAATTCTAAATAAGTGGAAAGAAATAATTGGCTAATTTATTTAAGCAAACTTTGATACGCTTCTTTTAATTTCTCACCAATTTTTGGTAAGTCTCTTTCAAGGGCGGTTTCATAACCATTTTTAAGAATTTCTTCATCTTCTCCATTTTCTAATAAATGAGAAATAGTATTGATGAAATCATCATTATTTTTGCATAAATGAGCATTAACGTTATCTTTTAGCCAAGGCGAATAAACTCCAATGTCGCGAACCACCAACGGACAATGTGAGGCAAGCGCTTCTAAAGTTACAATGCCTTCCGTTTCTTCATAGCTAGGAAAAAAGAGGCAAGTCGCACTTTGATAAGCGCCTTTAATAAGTTCACCCTTACAATAACCAGGCATAATAACATTTTTAGGTTTATGCTTAATAGCTTTTAAAATCTTCGAATTAGTTAAAATTTTAGCTAAGTGGCCAAACCAAATAAATTTAATATCTGGAAAGCTTTTAGCGACTTCAAAGAAATCGATGATTCCTTTTCTTTCAAAAGGAAAACCAACGCCCATGACGAATTTTTCATTTTCTTTAATATCGAATTTTTCTTTAAACTTTCTCACCCATTCATCATTTTTTTGATAGCCTTTGATGTCGATGCCATTAGAAATATCAATAACTTTTTTAGTTAAACCATATCTGGAAATTAAATCTCTAGCATATGGAGTTGGAGCAATGACTAAATCTGCACGAGAATACATATATCTCAATTGATGGTTATAAATGGGAGCAACAAGTTTCCAACATCTAAAAGAATTTCGAAAATCTTCAAAGGAACTGTGTCCGTGAACGATGACAGGAACGCCACGTTTCTTAGCAAGTTTTAAGGCTCGGTGAGATTTGCCCCAATACGTATTGATGTGAGCGATATCGTAACTGTCTTTTTTATTAGTAGTTGTTTCAACGCCTACATCTTTAAGTGCTTCTAATTGATGGCTCATCGCCCTGCCGATTCCGCTAGTTTTAATGGTGTCAGCATCTTGGAAATAAATAAGTGTTTTCATATCTATAAGGATAATGAAAGAAAGTTAAAATATAAAGAAAAAACAATACGTATATGGATTTTTAATTAAACAAAAAAATCTAACTCTAAAACGTTTTTATTTTCTATAATAAACACATAATGAAAAAGCGATTTCTCACAGCAACAATCTTATTAGCCTCTTGCCTAACTAGTTGCGGACAAAATAATAATAATCCACACATCAATAGAAATGGGGAACTTTCTTCTTTAGAAGAAATAAATGAAGATAACGCCTACAAAATTGGAAGCTATGAATACATCGAAAATCTCATAGAACAAAAAGAAAGATTTCTCTTTTATTTTATGCAAGAAAATTGCCATGCTTGTGAAGATTTTAAAGATGTGATGCTAAATTACATAAAAGATACCTCGGCTTTTGTTATAAAAGTCAATATGACAAATCAAGGTGAAGTAGCTTATAAGCTCTATGACAAATATGGGACATTACTAAATTTAGAAGACACTCCTAGAGTCTATCTCATTGAAAGTAAGGAGAAAATGACACTGATTCCTCAATCGAGATATTCATCATCTTTAATGTTTAATAAAGCTATGCAAGATTACGTTTATCTCACAAACGTATATACTTTTTCGTTACAAAATAGCTATAAAGCCTTCTTAGAAAATGAAGAAAATTTATTGACAATTTTTGTCGATTATTCAAATTCAAACTCTATTAATAAATATCGATCGTTTATTGAAGAAAAGATACAAAATAGTGACAAAAAAGTTGCTCTTGTGCAGTTAGACAATGAAAACATTTCCTCATTCAAGGAAGAATACGCCCTTACAGATTTGTCCTCTCCTATTGGAATTATTAAAAGCGAAAATAAACAATTTGTATTTTCTAGCGATAATAAAGAAAGTAGCGATTTTCTCGCTACTTACTTAAATTGATAATTTAATTATTTTTTTGCTGTTTCAATGCGAACAAGTGCTCTTTTTAAAGCGAGTTCCGCTCGCTTAACATCTAAATTTGGATCAGTTGATGCAAGCCGCTCTTCAGCGCGGGTTTTCGCTGCAAATGCTCTATCTAAATCGATTTCATCTTTAGCTTCAATGGCATTAGTAAGCAAAACTACTTTATCTTTTTTAACGTTAATAGCTCCACCTAAAAGAGTGTAATGTTCTTCTTTTCCATTCGCCACTAAATGCATCGGCGCATAATCAAGGGACCCGATTAATGGGGCGTGATCTTCTAAAATAGTTCGATAACCAGTGATAAGTTTCAAAGTTAAAGAGCCAACATCAAGCGATGCATATAAGCCTTTAGGAGTAATGATATCAACTTTAAAAGACATTATTCGACCTTTCCAGCTTTCTTTTCCACATCTTCGATAGTTCCAACATAAAGGAAGGCACTTTCTGGATAGTGGTCATATTTACCATCAAGAATCGCTCTAAAAGAACGAATGGTATCTTTGACAGGAACATAAATTCCTTTCATCGCATTAAATTCTTCAGCGACATGGAATGGTTGCGATAAGAAGTTACGAATTCTTCGTGCGCGAGCCACCACAACTTTATCTTCATTTGACAATTCATCAATGCCTAAAATAGCAATGATGTCAGTCAATTCTTTATAACGTTGTAAGATTTGTTGAACTTCACGAGCTACTTCATAATGCTCTTTCCCAACGATGCGAGGGTCAAGAATATTGCTTGTTGAATCTAAAGGATCAACGGCAGGATAGATTCCTAACGCGGCAGTATTTCTATCTAAAACAGTCTTAGCGTCAAGGTGCGAGAATGTTGTTGCAGGAGCAGGGTCGGTAAGGTCATCTGCAGGGACATAAATTGCTTGCACAGAAGTAATTGAGCCATCTTTTGTGGAGGTAATTCTTTCTTGAAGCTGTCCCATTTCGGTAGCTAAAGTTGGCTGATAGCCAACCGCGGAAGGCATGCGTCCAAGAAGAGCACTGACTTCACTCCCGGCTTGGGTAAATCTAAAAATGTTATCAATAAATAGAAGAACGTCTTGATGTTTATAATCACGGAAATATTCCGCCATCGTTAAAGCACTAAGGCCAACGCGCATTCTTGCACCAGGAGGTTCATTCATTTGGCCAAATACTAAAGCAGTTTTTTCTAAAACACCGCTTCGCTTCATTTCATAATAAAGGTCATTACCTTCACGACTTCTTTCGCCAACGCCAGCAAAAACGCTGATACCTTTTTGCTCGGTGGCAATATTGTGAATTAATTCCTGAATTAAAACAGTTTTTCCAACACCAGCACCGCCGAATAAACCGACTTTTCCACCTTTAACATATGGGCAAAGTAAATCGATAACTTTAATACCGGTTTCTAGAATTTCAGTTGAAACATTTTGTTCTTTTAAAGAAGGCGCTTTGTGATGAATTGGCATTCTTTTAGATTTAGAGAAATCATCGCCTAATTCGTCGATTGGTTCGCCTAAAACGTTAAACATTCTGCCTAAAGTCTCTTCGCCAACAGGCACAGAAATCGGAGCTTTAGTATCGATTACTTCTAAGCCACGCGTAATTCCTTCAGTTGGCCCCATAGCAACACATCTAACAGTGTCATCACCGATGTGTTGAGCGACTTCAATTGTCAATTTTTTATCCTTAGCTAATTTAACTTGCAAAGCCGTTAATAGTTCTGGCAGATGATTATCAGGGAATCTGACGTCGATAATCGGTCCAACAGCCTGGACAACTTTTCCAATATTTTCCATTTTTTTATTGCCTCCTTATTCAATCGCGCCAGAGATAACTTCACTGATTTCTTGAGTAATCTGTGCTTGACGCGCTTTGTTATATTCAAGTGTTAATTTATTGATGAGTTCATCCGCATTGTCGTTCGCATTTTCCATCGCCATGCGTCGATTAGCTTGCTCACTTACTTGAGCTTCTACTATTCTTTGATATAAAAGTGATGTCGTATACAAAGGTATGAATTCGTCGATGAGCGAAGAGACATCGCTATCAAAAATAGGTGGATAAGCTAATAAATCAACTTTTTTAACACCTTCTAAAGGAAAGATGTTAACTAATGTTGGTTTAAAACGGATTGAATTGATGTAATGGGTATAGACAAGTTTTATGGACTTGTATTTTTTATCTAAAAAGCTTTTAAGCAAAAAATCTGAAATGTGTTTTATATCGCTATAATTGATGCGTTCATTAGCTTTAACGAAACGTTCATCAATCTTATAGCCTTCCTTTTGAAAATATTCATCGCCTTTTAATCCAATAGGCACAATAAGTGTATTATCTTTACTAATATTTTCTTTCACGAAATGGAAGACATCATTGTTAAAAGAAGCGCAGAGACCTAAATTCGAGGTAATAACAAGATATAAAGTGTCATTTGCCTCAATATTTTCTTTTAAATAAAGACTTTCTCCTTCATCATCTTTTGATGTTGGAAATGATAAAAGAAGGTTCATTAAAGAGATAATCTCATCAGTATAAAGATTATTTTCTAGCATCACGTTTTTATATCGACGAAGTTTAACTGTAGAAACAAGCTCCATAGCCTTCGTAATCTTTTTTGTCGATTTAATGCTACTAATTCTTCTTTTTGTCTTATTTAAATTTTGCGCCATATCTTATTTATTTGCTTTTAAATATTCTTCGATAACTTTCTTTAAGCTTTCGATAAGTACATTAGAGAACTCTTTTTTAATGGTGAGTTCATCTAAAATTTCTTTATGTGTTGATTTGATATATGAATATAAATCGTTAAGAAGTGGTTTGATCTTTGCCTTTTCAACATCTTCTAAATAACGGTGTTTTGCGGCGAAAAGTTCAATAATTTCACGATTTACATCATATGTATCATATTGGTCTTGTTTTAAAACTTCGAGCAACACTTCTCCGTGATGCAGAGTCTTTTTAGTTTCTTCATCTAAATCACTTCCAAATTGTGAGAAGGATTGAAGTTCGTTATAAGAGGCAAGTTCAATCTTAAGCGATCCAGCAACTTGCTTCATAGCTTTGATTTGAGCAGCACTTCCAACTCGAGATACTGATAAGCCAGAATCGACAGCTGGGCGTTGGCCAGCATTGAACAAATCGCTCATCAAAAATATCTGTCCATCAGTAATCGATATAACATTTGTTGGAATGTAGGCGGAAATATCGCCTGCTTGCGTTTCGATAATTGGTAAAGCTGTAATCGAACCGCCACCATTTTCCTTATTGAGCTTACATGCTCTTTCAAGAAGTCTGGAATGGAGATAGAAAACGTCGCCTGGATAAGCTTCACGGCCGCTTGGACGTTTAAGAAGAAGTGATAAAGTTCGATAAGAAACCGCGTGTTTGCTTAAATCATCAAAGACAATTAAAACATCTTTACCAGCGTGTAGCCATTCCTCTGCCATTGCCATACCTGAATAAGGTGCTAAATAAAGCAATGGAGCAAGTTCGCTTGCAGAGCTAGAAACAACAGTTGTATATTCCATGGCTCCACATTTATTTAATTTGTCGATAATGTTGGCTACCGTTGAATTCTTTTGACCGATTGCCACATAAATGCAGTTCACATTTTGTCCCTTTTGATTGATGATTGTATCTATTGCAATCGCTGTTTTTCCAGTTTGACGATCGCCAATAATAAGTTCACGTTGTCCTCTACCAATTGGAATCATCGCATCAATTGCTTTAATGCCAGTTTGCAAAGGAGTATTCACGCTTTCTCGATACATAACTCCAGGAGCGATAACTTCGACTGGACGTGTTGTTTTAGTTTTAATTTCGCCTAAACCATCTAAAGGTTGACCAAGAGCGTTCACTACTCTTCCTAAAAGAGCGTCACCAGTTGGCACTTCCACAACACGATTAGTTCTTTTAACCAAATCGCCTTCTTTAATCTCAGTATCATCGCCTAAAAGCACGCAGCCGACATGTTCCTCTTCAAGATTCATGACCATGCCATAAATTCCATGAGGGAATTCGACCAGTTCACCAAGCATTGCTTTATCAAGACCATAAACTAAAGCAACGCCATCACCGATAGTGATAACTGTTCCGGCATCAAGTGCTTGAGCTTTATGAGAAAAATCTTCAATTTGCTTTTTAATTAAAGCGCTTATTTCTGAAGAATTAATTTTCATCTACATTTCTCCTTTCGCTGAGTTGAGATTTTAAAATCTCTAATTTGTTTTTAATTGATCCATCATATACTTTATCCGCGATGCAAACTTTTACTCCACCGATGAGCTTTTCATCGATTTTGTTAACGAGTTCAACCTCATGCTTCTCTTTTAAAGAAATTGCCTCTTCAATAGAATTAATTTCTTTTTTGGATAAGGGAATTGTGGAATAGAGGATTCCTGAATGAATGCCTAATTCCTCATTGGCTAATTTATTAAATTCCTTTTCGATATATCTAAAATTATCGAATCGGTGTTTCTTAACCAATAATTTGATAAATGACGATAGATTAGCTAACGCAAAATGATTAGTGATTTTATCGATGACGTCATATTTTTCTTTTTCAGTAACAAAATAAGATTTCAAATATTCATCAACATCGAGATTATTCGAAAAATAATCCGCTAATTCGTTCATTGCATTTTTGTATTCTAAAACTTTCTTTTCATCAATGGCGATGGAAAGCAATGCTCTAGCGTATCGTAAAGCTAATGAATCCATTACTTATCCTTTTTAATATCTGAAACAAAATCTTCCACAAATTTACGGTTATCATCTTCGTTAATTTCGCGATCAAGTATTTTCTTAGATGCATCTAAAGCCACATCGACAATTTGAGAATGAATTTCGTCTTTGCTGGCTTCAATTTCTTGCTCAATTTCCTTTTGAGCGACTCTTTTAATTTGTTTAGCTTCTTCTTTGGCGTTAGAAATGATGACTTCTTTTTCTTTTAAAGCATCATCATGGGCTTTTTTCACTGTTTCAAAAGCTTCTTTTTGGCTATTAGTTTTAATAACTTCAGCCTCAGAAACGATAGTGCGTGATTTCTCTTCTCTTTCTTCAGCGGTTTTAATGTTGTTATTGATGTAGTCTTTTCGTTTTTGAATGTAAGCTTTCACCGGCTTATAAGCAAAGAAGAAACCGACAGTAACAAGAATAATAAACGCTAAAAACACTGCTAAGAAATCCCACAAATTGAAGAAAATACGGCTTGTAAAGTCTTCTGTTTTAAAAGGAACTTCCGAGCAAGAAGAAAGAGTTAAAGAAAACAAAGCAAGAAGTGAAATTCTTTGTATTCTTTTTTTCATAAAAGCCCTCCTAAAAAGTAAACAAATTAATGAACGATATTGCCTGGCATCACGAAGATGAGCAAAATGGAAACTAACAATGCATAAATACCACAAGTTTCAACAAGTGCGGTACCGATGATCATGTTAGAACGAAGAGTCTTGCTAGCTTCTGGATTTCTAGCCATTCCTTCAATAGCTTTAGTGATAAGCATAGCTTCACCAAGTGAAGAACAACCGGATGAGAAAATAGAGATAGCTGCTGCAAGAGCGATCATACCTAAATCAGTCATGTTCAATAGCCTCCTTTCTAGAACCTAAGTTAACTTCTTCCTCTTCTGGTTCTGATTTTTCTTGAGCCACAAACAAAGCTGTTAAGAAAGTAAACACCAATGTTTGAATACAAGTTGAGAAAACATCAAAATAAGCATGGAGTAATGGCGTGGCTATTGGGACTAATAATAAGTCGCTTGCACTTCCAACCGTGCCCATTAAAATCATTGCTGAAGCGTTTTCTAACGCCCAGTTGATAAGTGTAAGTAAAACCCAACCAACCACCGCATTGCCAAATAAACGCAGAGTCAATGACAATAACGGAGCCCACATGCTTAATAGATTGGCAGGTAAAAAGATGGGAAAAGGATCAATAAAACGTTTGAAATATTTAAATTTGTTCTCTCTAATCGCCGTGAAATGAATCATCAAAAAGGTAAACAAACCTAAAGATAATGGAACTGGCAAATAAGCCATAGGCGTTGGCAAACCTGTTAACCCAATTATGAAATTAAAAAACAAAAAACAAATGATGCCAAGAAGTATTCCACCGAAATTTTCAAAACCTGGGCCCATAGTGTCGCTAGTAAAACCATCAAGTTTTTCAACAGCAAAATCAAAGACAAACAATAATCCTTTCGGGCTTTTCTTATAATCGGCGTGTCTAGCGATGATGCCAACAACAATAAAAACAATCGCTAAACAAAAACAAATAGCCAAACAAATAAGCGTTTCTAAGTTAGGAGCGAGTTTAAGATTATCTGGCCCAATTAGATTAGCTAAAGAAAAGCTAGTCATCCTTCTTCTCCTCGCTTTTGTGCAAATTATCAGAAATTGTCACGTCGTTAGTTTTGCTTTTAGCCATCGTAACAATCATCACGATTTTCATTGGAAAATATCCAATCAAGAATGCCCATAAAGAAAAATCAAAAGCGTTTAAAGGTTCAACATAGCTCACTTCACCAACAGAAAAGCCGAATTGGAACATTGCAGTAACGACTAAAGAAGCAATAACTAGAGTCGCTCTTAAAAAATAAAATAATAAAAATGTATATGTTTTAAAAGTTTTCAAAGCCATTTCCGAGCCTAAATATGTCAAATAGATATTGATGATGCCAACGACTGTTCCAATGGCGATGCCGATTAGCCATCCAGCTTGCTTAACAACGAATAAAGGAATAAGTGAAAAAAGCATCAAAAAAATACCAACAGCTAAGGCTAGCAGGAGCATCTTTTCTAATTCATTTAATTTATCAAGGAACTTTTTCATACTTTTCTTTTCAAGCAACAATAATTATCTTAAAGATAAATTCTCTTGTCAAAAGAAAAATTAAAGTATGGACTAACAAGAATAATAAGTTCAATTTTTAATAAAAATCGGACCGTTTGGCCCGATGATTTTTAGTTAACTTTTACCTTCTTTAATTCTGCACTTTTGATGATGCCGTTTTCATATTCAACATCAATTTCTCCTTGAATTAAAGGAAGACAATATTCTTTAAAGGATGGTGCCATTTTAGTTTCATCAACCATCATTGAAGTTGGAACCACTCTTTCAACATTGGCAATTTTAGAAATATCAACCTCTTCATATCGAACTTGATAAGGATTGGAGCTAACGCGTTTAATAGCAATCATGCGACCAGTAGAACCTTCAAGAGCTTTAATAACCGCTAATTTACCACACATAATAGCTTCATCTTGATCAACTTTACTAGTTAAAAAAGAATAGGCTCTCTGCGTCAAAGATAATTCAATGGATCTAGTTGGTAAATCAAGTTTATCTTCAACAATTTTTGCTAAATCATATGCAGCTCCGCCAAGTTGCTTATGACCAAAAGAATCGATTCTAACTTTGCTTTCATCGCGTTCAAATTCGATGCCTTCACTGATGGCAACTATTGCATGACCTTTTTTAGCAAATAAAGCATTGACTTCATCTAAGAAAGCATTTAAATCAAATTTATTCTCTGGAAGATAAATTAAATCAGGTCTATTTTCTCCTTCAAGTAAATCGACAGATGCCGTCAGCCAGCCAGCATTTCTACCCATGATTTCAATGATGTAGACTTTACCTTTTTTATAGCATTTTGCGTCAATACAAATTTCTTTAACAGTATTTACGATATATTTCGCTGCGCTACCAAAACCATTGGAATGGTCAGTTTCCGCTAAATCGTTATCGACAGTTTTTGGCACGCCCATAACTTTGATGTCGAGCTTGAGTTCTTCACAAAGCTTGGACAATTTAAAGCAAGTGTCCATCGAATCATTCCCACCGTTAACGAAAACATATCCAATATTGTGCTTTTGAAGCGTATTGATAATAGCTTGATATTCTTTGTCATGATGATCTTTAGGAAGTTTATGACGGCTTGTTCCAAGCACTGCTCCAGGTGTCTGCTTAAAAAGTTCAATTGTTTTATCATCTTCTTGATTTAAGTCGATTAAATCATCAACAAGCAAACCTTCAATACCGTGAAGAGAACCATAAATATTATCGATTTTATCGCTATGTTTTCTAGCTTCAATAATCGCACCATACAAAGAGGAATTAATAACGGAAGTTGGACCTCCACTTTGAATATAAACCATCGCTTTTTTACTCATATCGTAAATCTCCTAAAAATAAGCCTTGATTATTGTATCATCTCATAATTTTTAATTGAATAATTCAATGAAATTTTTTTCTTGGAAAATAGGAAAAAGGCGATTAATAAGTAAGAAACCTAGTCAATTTTTTAACAAATAATTTGGGCTGTATATTGACATTTTTTATTGACTAAATAAATTTGCCTTTAAAACTATCTCAAAAAGTTCATACTTTTTAAAATGAAATACCGATAAAAACGAAGAAACCATCACAGGAAATTCCGACTGAAAGTCGCGGAAAATTCCGATTTTACTCTTTTAATTGACTTTATTTTAATAGGCGTGAAATAGCTAATTTACCATTTAGTGCAGCGTTAGGTAAGCCTCCAGGCGAAGATAAAAATTGATTTGCGAAAACAAAATTGTTAAGCCCATCTACTTTGCTATTAAAGAAAAGAGCATTTTTCCTGCCCAAAACTGGAAAGGACATATAAGCGCCAGAAGTTGCATTTGTGTATCGAGAAATTGTTAACGGTGTAAAAATATCAATCAATTCGAAGCTATCAATCATTGAAGGATATAACTTGAATAATTCATCTTTAATTTCAGAAGCTATTCTTTCTTTTTCTTTAAGGTAATTCTCTTTATCTAGACTCTTCCAATAAAGATAATCATCTTCATTTTGATTAAAAAAGATGTGATAAATTGTCTTACCATTCTTTGAAAAATGTTCTTTATCATAAGAATAATTTCTCAGTAAAGATGCATTGTAGCTGTTCTTTCCGATGCGGATTGATTTAGTTTTAATTACATTAGAGGCATCAAAAATATCAAGGTTTTCATCTAATAGAAAAGTCATTTGAAAAGCGCTTGGTAATGGATAGTTTTTCTTATCTAAAAAAGCTTCCTCTATTTTTGGATAATGATATTTGTTTTTTAATAATTCTTTTAAAGTATAGATTGGATCTAGCGAAGCGATAATATAGTCGCATTCATAAATGTTTTTTCTTGTTTTAATCCCATATATAGTGTCATCTTGAACAAGTATTTCTTCCACCGCCTCATTTAAATGAAGTTTTCCACCTAATGATAGGAACAAATTTTTCATTCTTTCAATCATTTTAAATGAACCACCTACTGGAATATCAACGTCGTCTTGAACAAATTTAGTGTAGACAAACAAAAGGCAAAATAAATCGTTAAAAGATACCTGTGCATTTTCAATGAAGAAACGTAAATCCTCATTCTTAAATTTTGAGGCATATTCTTTTCTAGAAATTCTTAATTCATCAATATAGGGCAATAACTTTGGATATTTCTTTTGCACCATCGAATAGACACTATCGGCGTCAAGAAGTTCATATGGTCGATTTAAACTCGCTAATTGAAGGAGAGAAAATCTTCTACACATTTTAAAGAAGTGATGTATTTCTATAGCGTCTTCAGGCGCACTTTTCACCCATTCTTCCTCACTTTTAGAAAAATCTCGGTATAAATGAAATTTATTTTTATATGACACTAATGATTCTAATTGAATTAGCGAAACATCATCACGTAAAACATCTAACTCTTTCCAAATGTTGTTGAGGTAAGTTCCCTCTTTCGTTCCAGTTAACCAATGAAGGCAACCATCAATATAATAATTTTTTCTAAAGAAAGAGAAACATAAGCCACCTAATGATGGATTCTTTTCAAATAAAGAGACATCAAATCCTTGCTTTAAAGCTTCAATTGAAGCGCTGAGACCACTTATTCCACCGCCGATGACAACGATTTTTTCTTTTTTCTTTTCCATATAAAAAATTCTTCTTTTAAATTATACCTTCAATGCATAGATCTATATAATTATTTATATAAAAAGAGAATATATTAAAATAATATTTGTGAACTATTTAAGAGTTTATATCCTTGAATATTTAAGCGCTTTCATATATATTTAATTTCGTTAACTTGGAGGTCAAAAAATGTCATTTAAATTAAAGTATTTAGGACAAGAAAAAGAATTCGATAAAAAGGTTAAATTATTAGACTTAATCGAAAATAATGATAAATCTATCATCTGTGCAAGAGTCAACAATCGCGTTCGCGAGCTCACCTATGAGGTCTATTACGACGCGACTGTTGAATTTTTAACAGTTAAAGATAATGATGCAACGAAGATTTATGAAGCTTCACTTCGCTTTGTCACAGCGATGGCTTTTCATAAGATCTATCCCGAATTGAAAATTAGACTTTGCTATAACGTTTCTCGTTCAATATTCATTCAGCTTACAAATACCAAGAAATCTAGCGATTTAGATATGGTCAATAAAATTGAAAAAGAGATGCGTCGCATCGTCGACGCCGATTATCCCCTTAAGCGTTTTGTTGTTTCTAACGAAGAAGCAAAAGAAATATATAAGCAAAATGACTTAGAAGATAAATTAGATATTTTGAAATATCGTCCAGAAAAGACAGTTCATTTATACGACTGCGACGGTTATTTAAACTACATGTTCTCCCACATGGTGCCTTCAACAGGTTACTTAAAAGAATTTAAAGTTCGTCTTTATCAACCGGGCATCATCTTACAATATCCTCGTGCGGAATGCGGAGGAACAATTCCTGAATTCGTCGATGCTCCAACATTTGGAAAAACACTAAAAGAATCGCACGCCTGGGGCAAAATTGCGGGGGCAGATTCAGTTGCAGGCATCAACGAACATATCAAACAAGATGGTGTCATCGATTTCATCCAATTATGTGAAGCCCGCCACAACCGCATGCTCTCACATTTAGGCGATTTAATCGAAAGTGATATTTCAAATATCCGTCTCATCTGCATCGCCGGTCCATCATCATCAGGCAAAACGACTTTTGCTAACAGATTAAGAATCGAATTGCTCAGTCGCGGAATTAAGCCGATTAGAATCTCAATCGATGATTATTACTTGCCGAAGACACTAGCGCCGAAAGATGAAGATGGTAAACCAGATTTAGAAAGCATCGAAGCTCTCGACATTGAATTATTTAATAAAGATATGCTCGATTTAATTTCTGGAAAAACTGTTCAACTTCCTAAATTTGATTTCAAAATTGGTAAACGCGTTCCAGGCAGAATTCTTCGTGTAGGTGAAAATGAACCTATTATCATTGAAGGCATTCACGCATTGAACGAAAGAATGACTACACTTATTCCAAAGCATCAAAAATTCAAAATCTTTATCGCTCCTCAAGCGCAGATTAATCTTGATAATACCAATCCAATTTCTATCACCGACTTAAGACTTCTTCGCCGCATTGTTCGCGACTTCAAATTCCGAGCTGCCAGCGCAGAAGAGACAATGTCGATGTGGCCAAGCGTTCGTCGAGGCGAATTCAAATGGATTTATGACACTCAAGAAGGCGCAGATTATGTATACAATTCCATGCTTTCATACGAATTATGCGTCATGAAGAAATACGCGATGCCATTGCTCACCGCGATTGACCAATTTGATCCGTATTTCCCAATCGCAGAACGCTTAATAAGAATGCTTAAATACTTCGATGATATGCCAGATGAATGGGTTCCATGCAACTCACTTATGCGCGAATTCATCGGAGGAAGCTGCTACGCTGACTAATAAATAAAAAATGTGCCCGCTTATTCGCGGGCCTTTTATTTGCTAAATTTTGGATATATTTAGATGTATTTAATCAACGAACAATCTTAGATTGTTCGAAAACCTATTGACCTTTAAAATTCTTTTTAGAATATTCATAAATTACCATCAAGTTTCGATAATAAATATTTTTCATAGTGAGGAAACGCGAATATTCCTCTTCGCTTGCAATGGCTTTATAAATATTAGAGAAAATAACTTCTAATCTAAAAAACGATTCATATAAATTAATCAAAGTAATTTGATAAAAGAAAGTACTCTTTGAATAAATAAGAACTGGTGAGCTATGAGCAATTTCACTTGCCATCTCATAAGTCTTAGAATATTGACTTAAACCAGCAAGCCGTTCAACTCCATCGCGGAAATTAAATTTGAATTGTTCAACATCTAAATAATTAGGAATAGCAGTTAGCCATCCATATTCGATGTATTTTTTCATATCTTTGCTCTTTAAAGATAAGGCTTTCATCTCATCTTTAATTTCCACAAAGATTTGATCCACCTTATCTTTGTCGGCGATAATGCCTCTAAAAGCCATCATATAATTGATGTGTTTTAAATAGGCATTACGAATATCTTTGTCATATTTAACTAATAAAGCTAAAACGCATTCAGATTCATGAAGCGTTCTCCATGTAGAAAAGGCTTCAGTTTCAAATCCATCATCAAGCAATTCAATTATAGCTTTTGACATTGAAAAGGCTTTATAAAGCACATCGACAATAAGTGTTTCGCTAGGATTGCGCCTACTCACTTTTGATAAGACGTTTAATACAAAGTTTAAATATGTTGCCAATGTAGAAATTTCTGGATCATATTTAGTAATCGAAGCTTTATTAGCAAAATTAAGATGTTCATTAGTGAAATATTTATCAAGTGACATGGAAACAACTTTTTCCATAAGTTCATCGTTTTCGTCTAATTTATAATCATTAAGTTTTAAATTATAGCCATATTCATGGGCGATATATAAGCATAAAGAAACTGGGTTTAACGGAACAACTTTACCAAATATATTTTTATTGATGAGCTCATCCGCTCCTTCTAAAGCAAATGTAAGGCAATCGAAAATAAAATCCTTATTTAATCTTTCATCAATATGCAATAAAGGATAAATTTTATCGAATTGTTCTCTGCTAATTTTCATTTTTATTTCCCAGGTTTAAACATCATCGTCGCTTTAATAGCTTCTTTCCAACCAGCATATCTTCTAGCAATTTCCTCTTTACTCATATTCGGCGAATATGTCTGCTTGTAGCTATGAGAAGAACAAATATCATCAACGCTTTTCCAATAACCACTTTTTAGTCCTGCAAGATAAGCGGCACCTAAAGCGGTCGTCTCTAAGCATTCGGGCTTATAAACTTTTATATTTAAAATATCACTTTGGAACTGCATAAGAATATTGTTTGCAGTAGCTCCTCCATCAACTTGAAGCGATTTGATTTTTATATTGGATTCTTCTTCCATGATGTCAAAAACATCTTTGCTTTGGTAAGCAATTGATTCTAATGTTGCACGAATAATATGAGCTTTTGTCGTCGCACGGGTGATGCCAAACATCGCTCCTTTAACATCATCATCCCAATAAGGCGTGCCAAGTCCAACGAAAGCTGGAACTAAATAAACGCCCATAGAATCAGATATTTTTTTAGCTTGATGCTCGCTATCAGCAGCGTCAGAGATAACTTTAAGGCCATCTCTAAGCCATTGAATCGCCGCTCCACCGATAAAAACCGAACCTTCTAAAGCGTAGCTAACTTTTTTATCGATGCTCCAGGCAATTGTGGTTAAAAGCCCATTTTTAGATAAGATCGGTTTATCGCCGATGTTCATAAGCATAAAACAACCTGTTCCATAAGTATTTTTAGATTGACCTTTTCCAAAACAGTTATGGCCAAACAAAGAAGCTTGCTGATCGCCAGCCACTCCAAGAATATGTACACGATTGTTAAATGCAGAAGCTACGCCATAATCAAAAGACGAATCGCAGACATGAGGAAGCATAACTTTCGGAATATTAAATAAATCTAGTAATGACTTATCCCATTTAAGCGTGTTTATATTAAATAACATCGTTCTAGAAGCATTGCTAACATCAGTTAAATGTTTCTTACCGTTAGTCATCTTATAAATTAGCCAGCTATCAACTGTGCCAAACATAAGTTCACCATTTTCCGCTCTTTCTTGGCCGTTAGGAATGTGATCTAAAATAAAACGAATCTTACTTGCAGAAAAATACGGATTTAAAAGTAAACCAGTCTTTTTATGAATAAAATCTTTTTTGTTAATATATTGGTCGCATATGCTTGCAGATTGTCTAGACTGCCAAACAATCGCATTGTAGACAGGCTTGCCGGTCTTCTTTTCCCAAATAATAGTTGTTTCTCTTTGATTGGTGATACCGATAGAGTCGATGCTTTTCCATGTTAAATTGGAATTAATTAAGACTTCATTAGTGACATCGACAATAGAAATCCAAATTTCCATTGGATTAGCTTCGACGTAGCCTTCATCTGGATAAAGACAAGCAACTTCTCGACTGGCTTGGGCAATTTTGTGACCACATTCATCGAAAATGATGGCTCTAGAGGATGTAGTTCCTTGATCAAGGGCTAAAATGTACTTCTTCATATAAACAATTATCAAACATAATTTTCTAAATTGCCATCAAAATTTCGCGTACGCGCGTGTAAAAATTTTAAAAAGTTAATTAATTTTTGCTCATCCGCCGTTTAGGTGATTGCTTAAAGGAATACAACTTAAAAATAGCCAAATAAATGGCTACTTTTAATCGAATGTTTTTTATTAAGTGAAACTATTTTGAAATTAAGATTTTTTCAATATCTTTAATTTCTTTAATAATATCTTTAGATAAAACTTCACTGCCTTTTTCGGTAATTAAAATATCATCTTCGATTCTAACGCCGATGCCATATTCTTTAAAATATAGTCCTGGTTCACAAGTGACGACATTTCCAGGAACAAGTGGAATCTCTTTCGTTGATAAAGGTCCATCATGGGTATCGAGGCCTAAATGATGAGAAACACCATGATAATAAACATTAGTAATTTCTTCTTTTGTCTTTAATAATCCTTGCTCCACACATTCCTGTGCGAGGAAGTTTTTAGCAAATTCTTGAGCATCTTTTAAGGTAATTCCTGGACGAAAGAACTTAGCTGTCTCTTTATTGCAATCTAAAACAATTTGATAAATCTTCTTTTGTAGAGGTGAATATTTTCCGCTTATTGGATAAGTTCTAGATATATCACCGCAGTAATAATCTTTGCTCGCGCCGACATCAAGAAGAACTAAATCGCCTCCATGAAGCAAGTCTTTGGCGTCAGGATAATGCAAGATGGTTGCATTTTTCCCGCCGGCAACGATGCTATCAAAAGCTAAGCCTGCGTCTAAATCTTCATGAACATGGAATTCAAAAACATTGCGCATGTTATATTCATATCGACCTGCGCTCAATTCTTTTAAAACGTTATTTAAACCAATTTCTGTTGTTTTTATCGCATCTTTAATCATTTCCACTTCAGCTTTTGATTTAACTAGTCGAAGTTCAAAAACTTTATCATTAACATCTTCAATGGTGATGTTTGAATATTTATTAGCTAATTCAATCATCAATTCATGTGTGGATTTGCATTCATCGATTTTTAATTCTTTTTCTAAATCGAGGTAAACTTTTTTGATATCGCCAAAAAATGTCATATCTTTCAAGGCGACATCAATTTTAGCGTCCAATGCAGTTCTAACTAAAATATTGTCAATTCCAGAAATCTTATGAGCTTCTTCATCACTAAGTTTAATGCCGGTCCATTTTTCAATATTAGGATCTTTATAATCGATGAATAAAAATGCACCGCTTTCACCATCAGCTTTCACAAGCATCAATGCTGAATTTTCTTGTTTTATGCCAGTTAAATAATAGAAATTTCTATTTGGCTGAAATGGATAATTTTCATCTCCGCTTTTCTTTCGACCTTGTCCAGCAAAAAGTAAAACGATAGACCCATTATCTAACTTCTTTAACATATTTTCTCTTCTAATAATGTATTCACTTTGTTCAATCATATTCATTTACCATACACTTTCTTTTTTCCATATAATTCCATTTCAATGTGTGGGAAGTCTTCAGCAATTTGCCTAGCTTTATCCTCATCCATTAAAATGTCCACACTAATTCTATTCTCATAAAGGATATTTTCAAATGAAATATCCTCAAGTTTACTAATCCGTTTTAAAGATTCGAAGTCTTTATACGATAAATTGGCTTTATAAATATATTTTTCTTTAATCGAAACAAAATCGCTTGTTGAAAGGGTGCGAGTTCCGGCCTCAACATAAGCTCCTAATAATCTAGAGGCGCCTAAAAGCACACCGCCAAAATAGCGAACTACCACTAAAAGAACTTCATCTAGTTCCTTTTTCTTCAATAATTCAAGCAATGGTTTGCCTGCTGTTTTATTCGGCTCACCATCATCAAAACCCTTTTGCTTATCACCGATGATATAGGCATAACAATAATGTTTAGCCTTTGGATATTCTTTTTTTATTTCTTCAAGATAACGTTTAACAAGTTCTGTCGAATCCACATGCAAAACGACGCCGATGAATTCGCTGCGGTTAACGACGAATGATTCTTCATTTCTTTCTAAGATGGTAAACATAATTATGATTATACAATTTAACAAGAAGATTATATAATCTTTACTTAGTTATGAAGAAAAACTGTCCTAATTGTTTTAAAGAGATTGATAAACACGAAGAGGTTTGTCCATATTGCGATGAGCCATTGGTTAAAAAAAGAACAAACCGTGTAACGTTTTTATCGCTTTGGAAGCAATTAACTTTATTTGCCGTCGGCTTATTTGGCTTACAAGTTATTTCAATTATTATTCAGCTAATCGTTTCTCTTGTCTATGGCGCTACTCATAGCAAAGATGAATTAGCTACATTTTTAAAAAGTGTTGAATTAAGTGCAATTTTGAATTTTTCAATCTATGCAGTTTTATTCGCTATATTAGTTCTAATCTTATTTAAAGATAACATCCGTCTATTAAAAACATTTAAAAACTGGGTTGCCCCGGTCGCTGCAATAATTGGCTATATTTCAATCTTAGCTTTCAATTATATGTATGCTTTTATTTTGAATGTTTCAGGCTTATCAATTAGTAACAACGCGAATGAATCTGGCATAACATCCATCGTCAAGGCTTATCCTATATTATCGGTAATAATCTTTGGTGTTATTGGTCCTGTTTGTGAAGAAATAACCTACCGTATTGGCTTATATTCATCTTTAAGAAGAGTTAATAAATATCTAGCATTCATAGTAACAATCGTGGTATTTGCTTTTATTCATTTCGATTTCGCCTCATTGTCGAGCAATAATTCATCTTTAATAGCAAATGAATTTTTGAATATGCCTTACTATATTTTTGCTGCTTTCACATTCTGCTTTTTATACGAAAAATATGGCTTTGCCGCTTCGCTAAGCGCTCATATCACAAACAATTTAGTGAGCGTTTTATCAACCATTATTCTCATTGCTAGTCAACAATGAAAAATAGGCATTTAATTCTCGACCAATTTTATTTAAAAATAATAGCTCTTTTTTTAATGACACTTGACCATATCGGCGTATTCATGCAAACCTTTTACACTGATCAAGTTATAAATAATGTCGCGTTAGTGTTCCGCTCTGTTGGTCGGCTGGCATTTCCTTTATTTATCCTCATGCTTGTTGAAGGAATATTACATAGTAAAAATACTAAATTATATTTACTTAGAATCGGCATTTTAACAACCGTTTTAATGATATCGCAAATCATCATCTATTATTTCATCGATAAAAGCATCGAAAATGCTTATTCGCCTTTGATTGATCTTTCACTTTGTGCCGTCATGCTTTACCTACTAAAAAGAAAAGATAAATTTTCGTTTTTGTCGATATTACCAATCGCCTATTTGCTATTTAGTTTTGCTATTCAAATCTATGAAAAAAGTTGTCAAGTTAGCGCTACTTTCTTTCCTTTTTATCTACGTCCTGGTTATTCATTAATCTCGCTATTATTAACGTTAGGATTTTATTACGCCAATTCATTATCAAAACTCTTCCTTAAAAGTAACAATTTAGTTGATGACGAATCATCTATAAGGACCGTTACAAATATAATAGATTGCTTCTTTTTGCTACTTGTTAATTTACTTATTTATCTATTAGCTTTAAATAGCAATTTAGATATCTGGAATAGTTCAATTCAAACTTGGTCGATGTGTGCTTGTCTATTCTTATTAATATATAACGGCAAGCGAGGCTACAATAAAGCATGGTTTAAATACGGCGCTTATTTGTATTTTCCATTGCACATCGTTATCATATTTATCATCTTTTATCTAATATATAAATAGAACAAGGAGCAAAGAAAATGATTATCCACTTAACTAAAGAAATGAATTTCGATGAAGAGGTCAAAGAAGGCTTAGTTCTTGTCGATTTTTACGCCACCTGGTGCGGACCATGCAATATGTTGACGCCGGAAATCGAAAAATTAGATAAAGAAGTTGACATCAAAGTTTTAAAAATAGACGTCGATGAATTGCCTGATATTGCCCGTAAATTCCGCGTGATGTCAATACCGACACTTCTGCTATTTAAAAACAATAAATTAGTTAATCAATCGCTAGGTTACATGCCTTTAAATCACTTAAAAGAATTCATCGCGAAAAATTCGACTTTAAAATAAAAAATAGTTGTGCTATATTTTTAAAGCGCGAAGGGACCATTGGTGTAGCGGTTAACATGTCTCCCTGTCACGGAGAAGACCAGGGGTTCGATCCCCCTATGGTCCGCCAGAGTGCAGATGTAGTTCAGTGGTAGAACATCAGCCTTCCAAGCTGATTATGCGGGTTCGATTCCCGTCATCTGCTCCACATGAAATTGTGTCGATAAAATCGACACTTTTTTTGATTTTGTATAACACAGAAGGTGTTAAGAAAATAGCAAAAGTAGATATAAAAATTGTTGAAAAAAGCTTCTGAAAAAACACTAGTTTTATAAAAGATGAATAGGGTAAAATAAAAGAGTTATGCAAAAAGAAATCGTTCTTACAGTTATGTGCACCTTGCTAAATTCAGATGGCGAACTATTATTTGAATATCGAAATAAAAAAGATTGGCCAGGTCTTACATTTCCCGGCGGTCATGTCGAAGATAGTGAAAATATAACTGAAGCAGTAATTCGAGAAATGAAAGAAGAAACTGGCTTAGATGTTAGTAAGCTAGAAAACGTTGGCTATATCGAATGGAATGATTCACCAGATAATAAAAGACATCTTTCCATTTTGTTTATAGCTAGAGAATATAAAGGAGAAATCCATTCAAGCTTAGAAGGAAAAGTTTTCTTTTTAAAGAAAAAGGAGATAGCTAATTATCCCCTCTCAAATGATTTTAATAAAATTTTAGAAATTATTTTTAATAAGCTCTAGCAAAGAAGACCATTTTCTTTGCTTTTTTGCCACACACTAAGCAATTGTCTTCAAAAGCTTCTTGAGCAAAAGGAATGCATCTTGCAGTCGCTTGATATAATTCTTTAATTTTGTTTTCGCAAGCTTCATCACCGCACCACATGACTTTCGCGTAACCTCCACGGTCTAAAATAGCTTTTAATTCATCTAGAGAATGAGCTTCTGTTGTATGATCTAAAAGATATCGATAAGCTTTTTGATACATCTCGGTATGAATATCGCTTAATAAAGAATTTACTTTATTAACAAGTTCATCTTCCTTAACAGTTATTTTTTCACCGGTGTTTCGTTTAGCTAAAACAACAACCCCATTAGCTAAATCACGAGGTCCAACCTCTAAGCGAAGAGGCACACCTTTCATTTCGTATTCAGAATATTTCCATCCAGGTGTGTGATCAGAATCATCAAGCTTGACACGAATGCCATTTTTCTTTAATAATTCATAATACATTTTTGCTTTCTTAAGCACATCAGGATTTTTCATCTGAATAGGGATGATGACAACTTGATTAGGCGCGACATAAGGAGGCAAGACTAAACCATTGTCATCGCCATGAACCATAATTAAGGCGCCAATTAGACGAGTTGAAGCTCCAAAGCTTGTCTGAAATGGAGTGTGCAATTTGTTATCTCTTCCTAAGTAAGAAATGCCAAACGCTTTAGCAAAACCATCGCCGAAGAAATGAGTTGTTCCGCTTTGTAGAGCTTTGCCATCTGGCATCAAGGCTTCGATGGAATAAGTTTCTAAAGCGCCGGCAAATTTTTCTTTATCAGTTTTAATGCCTTTAACAAAAGGAATGGCTAATAAATCGCGACCAACTTCATCGTAAACTTCAAGCATCCTCAAAGCGTCTTTTCTTCCTTCCTCTTCAGTTTCATACATAGTATGACCTTCTTGCCAAAGGAATTCGCTTCCTCTTAAAAATGGACGAGTTGTCTTCTCCCAACGGACAACTGAACACCATTGGTTATATCTTAAAGGTAAATCGCGGTAGGATTTGATGACTTTAGAGAAATGATCACAGAAAAGAGTCTCGCTTGTGGGACGAATGATAAGTTCATCATCAAGCTCATTCTTTCCGCCTTTCGTGGCCACTAAAACTTCTGGAGCAAAGCCTTCAACGTGTTCTTTTTCTTTCAAAAATAAGGAAGAAGGAATAACTAAAGGCATGTAGACATTTTCTACGCCATTATGTTTAAACTTTTCATCGATGCATTTTTGAATATTTTCCCAAATTGCATAGCCATAAGGTCGATAAATAATAAATCCTTTAACAGAAGAATAATCCATGAGCTCAGCTTTTAAGCACACATCAGTGTACCATTGAGCAAAGTCATCTTCTTGTCTAGTAATTGCTTCATTTTTGTTGTCCATAAAATAACCTCTATTTCCAAATAAGATATTTTAATCTTATTTTTTAATATTTTTAATCCTAATTGCACTTTTTGTAGGAATCGGCAAAACATTTTCGCTTTTCATAGAAACGACATCGCTAGAAATGTAATTAATTCCTAACTTATCAATGAGTTCAACGCTGTCCCAGCTTGGAACATCCAAAGCGATGATCGGTCGATGATATTTAAGCAGTTTTTCCACAAGTCCTCTAAAATTATATAAATTGCGTTGCGAGTATTTGCTACCAATCTTCAAATTGGTGTTAACATCAACCATAAAGAAATCGAAAGCCCCATAAATAATTGAAGACAAAGTTAAATCGTTATCGGAAATTTCTAAAGCAATTTCATATCCTCGCGATTTAAACATTCTAATTTCATTTACCAGATCATCATCACCGTTTTCTGGTAAATCCACTAGTTCATCTTCGCTATAAACTAAGACAATATGGATATCTTTAATATTTTGAATGTGGGAAAGAGTTCGATTGACATAATTCTTTTCTAGATTATTTAAATTGAAAAATAAGCGAACAGTATCACCATCTTTTTCTAAAGCAAATCGCGTAATAGTGTTTCTAGCAATCGTAGCGAACAACGTTCTATCATCTTCTGTTCTTAAAGCATAATTTTTTAATTCTTTTATATTCATAAAGAAACTATCTTCAGGCTCTGCAAAGGATTGATAGCCCATGATGCTACACTTCTCCAAATTGATGATAGGTCTAAATAGATATTTAATTCTTTTATCGCGAATGATGCGTTCAACTTCGGTTCGATAATCTTCTTGATCGTTGCCTTCTAGTTTTCTTCCTTTTTCATAAATTAGCATTTCTTCTTCATCTTCTAAGGCAGTCGAAGCAAGAGCAAGAACTGTATTTACTAATTTTTCAGTTTCACGAACAAAGTATTTATTCTCTGCAACTCCGATAGTGTAGCCAATCTTATCTTGTAAAGAAGAAATCATTAAATAAGTGTTAATATCGCTTTTAATTGAAACTATCAATTGAAGTAGTTGCTGCTTTGAATAAGAATGCAATTCAGAAACGACAATTTGATGCGTCCCATATTCAATCATTGGACGGCTATTGGTTATATAGTTATTAAAAATGTTTACAAATTGTAGATAAATAAGGCGAGATATTTCTTCTTCTTTGTTCCTTTTATCATAGAAATTAAAAGCGAATGTAGCACCTTTAGAATATGAAGAAACAATCTTATTAAAAGCTTCTTGTGAAGAAAATTTATAGGAATTGTCCTTAACATTGCTCTTTTTATAAGTGCTAGGTTTAATAAGGAAGCTATTCATATAAATGAGCTGCTTACGATAATTTACTTTTTCAATTTGTAGTAGCGAATAGAAATTCGATTTACGGTATTTAGTGATAACATGAACTTCTTTAAAATTCGTCGTTTCTTTTTCTTTGTCAATTAAATCGTGAATCCAAGAGATCAAATCTTCACGTTCATCTTCTTGAAAATGGTTATAAAATTCCACCATCGGGATTGTGTAACGTTTTCTAAGATTGCTTCTATTAAAAAAGTTAACTTTATCATTAGCTAAATCGAGGATATAAATTCTTATCGAGTTAGATGAATCTTTTAAAAGGCTCTCGAATTTATATTGTTTGTTATAAACAACGATGATAACAATCACTAAAGCAATCAAAACCAAAGATGACAAAGTAATGCCGATAGTAAGTAATAAAGTTGATAAATCAAAAACCTTTAGTAAAAACACGATTAAATTATACATTTTTAATTTATAAATACAACGAAGCAAAGAAGGATATAAAGCAATAAATCGCTTTATCTAGAAAAAGATTGAATAGCTAAAAGTTATGATATAATAACTCTCACGTGGAGGATTACCCAAGCGGTTGAAGGGGTCGGTTTCGAAAACCGATAGTGGGCCAACGGCTCAGCTAGAGTTCGAATCTCTAATCCTCCGCCACAAAATGTTTAACGGATTCAAAGCCGTTTTTTTATTTAAAGGTTCTTATTTATCGAATGCTTTCGATTAAAAACAATTTGCCTAAATTTATTTCGATGAAATTATTTTCAACGTGTTTCATATCTATAAACAACATTATCATTTCATTCTTACATTAAGTAATTCTTCTTCAGCAATTCAAAAAACCAGGAGCGACCTGGTTTTAAGAAAGGAAATTAACAAATGATTGAAGTATTAGCTAAGCTAATTTTATTTCAATCGCAGTAAGTTTGTCTAAATTAGAGATACAACTATCTAACTTGATGATTTCTCTTAATGCATCAATGCTTTCAACAGCAGTTTTAATTTCTTCGTTTTCTTTAATTTGATCATCAGTTAATTGTTCAGTTTCGATTTTATTAACTAAAGCATCGATTTGTTTTTCGATTGCAAATACAGCATAGCGATAACCACCTATACATCTATAACTTGCGTTGGCAGCTAAGATATAGAAAATAGTGCATTTGGAATAGAAATCGTTGAACTTATCACCAAATAATGATGCATAAGAAACGCCATTGAACTTTTTGAAATAATTAGCGAAATCATTTGAAGCCTTTGTATAAACTTCTACAAATTTATCAACTGAATCATTTTCATTTAAAGATAATATAGCATTTACATCTTCTTCGTATAATGGCAAAGCGATTCCTAGATAATAATCAACCATGTCATTCAAACATTGATTGTATTTCGCAGCCATTTCCTCACTAACATAATCAAATACAACATAAGAATTTAATTTGGTAGTTTTAAAAGTGTTTAAATAATAAATTTTATTGCATAAATCCTCGCCACTAAGAGTTTCTAAATCAACTACTTCTAGGCTATATGTATTAAGTTTAAGCTGAGCATAAGCATCTGCTGTTTTACTCATATATTTATCTACTTTTGAAATATATTCTTCATCAATAAAGCCATCAAGATATGCATCAACTTCCTTTTTAATAGTAGCCAATGTTTTCCATTGTGTTTTAATTTGTGCTTCAGTATAGGAAGATAAATCGACATCTTCTAAAGCAACTATCTTATCAACAGTGCTTTGAATCTTACTCTCATTATAAGTCTTATCTAAATTGTAATAACTTTCGAAGGCTTCGTTATAATTCTCTTTTAAATATGTGATTTGATATGTAGCAAATTTCTTGTATGAAGTCTCTAAAGTTTTTGCGTCAGGCGATTCACCATTTAACGCATCGACAAAGTCTAAAACCGCTTGTTTAGAATTGGTGAGCGTGGTTTTTAAAGATGTGATATTTTTAAGCGTTAAACCATAAGAAGAAGCATAGAAAGTAGCTTTTTCGATTTCATTCCCTTCCTCATCAATAGTTAATTTTTTAAATGATGATTCAAGACTATCGACTCTAGCAAGATAGTCATCGTCAATAGAGTAATTATCCTTATTGCTCAAGAACTTATATTCCGAAACTAAGACATCTATTGAAGAAGCAAGTGAAAGATTGTCGTTAGTTAATAAATTTGTTAGTTTTTCACTAGATGTAGTGAGTTCACTATTATTGGAGATTATAAAATCAAATACAATAATTGTGCTATAAGTAGAAGCTAAAGCGGGATTATAAATAGTTTTTGAATTCAAATCATAACCAACAACATTAATGTGAATACCATCTTCTTCTTTGCTAATTTGTTGAGCCTTGATTGGACGATTAAAGCCAAAATAATTAAATAATCCAGGAGCTATTCCAATTGAGGCGCTGTTATCAATATCAACAAACAATTCCACTAATTTGTAGAATATTTGATCAGCAAGAACACAGGAAGTTAGTCCATATGAAAAGGCACGAGCAAATACTAAGCCAATAAGTTCCTTGGCTTTGTCACTTAAAGATATGTTTAAACTTGAAGATAAGCTTATTTCCTTAAGAACTTTGAAACAATAATCCCCATTATCCGCAACGTCATACCCACTTAGATAAAATTTACCACTTCTTAATGATATAGAAACATTTTTGCAAGTTGGAAGAACAGTAATAATATCGGGAATATCAGCTCCAGGAATCATTGATTTGATAATAGACATCAATGATGACAATTGTGCAATAGATGTTGTTAAATCGAAACTTAAACCATCAATAAATGAAGAAGCATTATCATCATATGCAAATGCAATCTCGTAAGGTAGTGTAAATTGTTTTCCGCTTACAAGTTCGCAAAATAACGATGTTGAACCCTTAGAAACAATTGACAAGGTCGAAGAGTAATCATCATAAATTGGGCTAACATAAGCTTCGTTACCAATTGTGAAATCAAATTTAGCGGATTTGCTATTTTTAACGCCAAATTCTCCTTTAATTGAGCCGAGCGTTCCGTCAACAATATAGAATTCAATTTGAGAGACAAAATTTTCAGAATCATTTTCATCAAATAGATTTATAGAAACTAAGTAATCAAATAACACTGATTTAACAAGTGGAGAAAGCGAGATAATGTAAGCATTTCCATCTTTAGAGAATGAGAATAAGCCTTCTGTAGCAAAATCAAAATCGGTATCGATTTCATCACGAACAGAAAATTTGGTTTGATTACCAAAGGCATCAACATAGAATGCATTATCGTGATAACTAACTTTAGTTACACCTAATGGTAAATTGATTTCTAAAGAAAAGTCGATATCAGATAGGGCTTTGTCTAATCCATCTTTTAATAAAGAATCCACATCAACTTTAGTAGAGATTTTTAATGGAAGCTTGTAATCATTAATTCCAGCAACACCATTTAGTGAAACACCATTATTAAAATCAAAATTAAGTAAAGCATTAACAATTGCTGTTAAATTTTCATCTTTCGTTTCAGGAGTGATAACATCAATCTTTGTTGGGGTTTCGTTAATCGCTTCATTTAGTGAATCACTATCAGGAATCTCAACTGTTTCATTGAACTTATCAAAAGTCGCAGAGCATGTTTCTTCACAAGTTAAGTCACCTAAAACATTAATTGAAATTGTATATTTAGCCTTATATGTGTAAGAAATAGGAGTATACGTATCATCAATTACGAGATCAAACTCAGTGTTGTCTAAATAAGTTGGAAGTCCATTTAAGCCACCAAACATTTGGGTCTGATGAGCAATTAAATCGTTAGCTTTTGTTTTATCCAAAACCAACTTATATGTGTATTTATTGTCACTTGTCTCAGTTAAAGAAGCTAAAAGAATAGTTTCTTGATTGAAGATTTGTCCGCTGAGAAGTTTATCTGGAGTAACTCCATAAACAGAATGGTAATCATCGTAATTAGCGTTTTTTATTTCACCATCTTTATTATGATAAGCAACCTTATTATTTTTAGTTAAAGCAATATGTTGCATATCCACGAAAGCTGATTTCGAAACGGAATCAACATAGTATTCATCACCATTTCTAATCATAGTTGCATTCGAATCTTGATTATAATTGATGAAACCTTTCGAAGCAGTGACATGATTTTCGCTAGTTTTGGTATAAGTTTGATAAGTATTTAGTTTTCCAAGAGTAGCAAAGACAACATTTTTAGCATCATTCTCATCAGGCTTTCCTTTTAATTGATCTACAATCGTATCCTTGCCATCGCTGACATCAGGAATCGAAGCCCCACCACAACCACTGAGTGTGGAAGCAGTAATTGATAATAAACAAACAGTTAGAAATTTTTTGTTTTTCATTGTGTTCTCCTTTTTAAAAGCATAACTATGTTATCGACGAATGAAATAAATACAAATTTTAGTAAAAAAGAGTAGAGAACTCTATAAATAAGAGATAAATTAATCAACTCTCTTATTACGAGAACATTTTGTCTTATTTCGATGAAATCAAGTCTTTTTTTGCGATATTCAAGGAGAATTTTGAAAAGAAGCAATTTGAACGAGCACTAATTGCATGAAGAACTCTACTAATAGATTTTTTATAATTATTAACAGTTATTAATAGAAAAAAGGCGATTATCAAAGAAAAAAAGATTGCATTTTATTGGCTCAGCATTAAAACAAAAAGTTTCTAAAAGCTGAAATAGTAAAAACTGCTTTTTTGATTAAAACTAGAATGATAATTCCCTTTTGACACGACATAAAGCTTAGGTTTACATGCTCTTATTAGGTGGCGGTCACAAATTTATGAGCAAAATTACAAATTTTCTGATGCACGAATAAATAAAATTATTTATAATGTTCGAGTAATTTCGATTGGCGTTGTCCAAAAGCGAAATTCCATTATTGAAACTATATTTATATAGTGTTAAAATCTTACTCGCATATCTCCTTAGGAGGATAGGAAAATGGTAGTTTTACAAAGTATCGGTGCATTCTTTACAAAAATATGGCGTTGGATCAAAGAAACAGCTTGGGTTCAACCTCTTCTCATCGTCGGCATTATCTTCGGTGTTATATTTTCTATTCCATCAATTGTCAATGGAATTAAAGATTTAAACGACAATATGTCATCAAGCGAAGCTTATTATCACCGCTTCCAAAAATCTCTTGTAGGTGGGTCGGATAGTGATGCCGATAAAATAACTAAAGATATTGTTGATGTGGCAAATGATTCTAGCGCTACAAGCGTATATGGTGAAAAATTCTTCCTTGTATTTGTCGGCGAAGATTGCTCATCATGCAAAGAAGCCAAAAATGGCTTTGCAACTTTAGAAGATAATTTTTCTAGTAAGCTTCAACCAAACGATAAACTTCCATTTAAGATGTATACAATTTTCTCTGATGAAGTTACCAGTGATACTTCAAGTAGCACTACTGCGTTTGTCAAATACATGGACAGAAATTCTAACTTCTTTGAAGAAGCTGCTGGAAATGCTTATAACACTGAATACTACATCAATGGCAAAATAAGCGATTCCGATATCGTAAACGTTGAACAATGTGATCCTGATGATTTCTTAACACCAACTATCATGTTAGTTGACTTTACAGACAATTCTCCTATTAGAGGTGTTAGCGAAATGATGTTCGGTGTCACCGGCGATAACGATTACGAAAAAGCTCAACTTCTCCTTGATTGTTGGAACCACGAAGGGGACTTCGAAAGTAAATAATCTAATATAAAACTATGTAAAAACGCGGTCACAATCGACTCGCGTTTTTTAATTACCTTATTTCTTATTTTGATACATCTTAATAACAGATGGAGGGACGAGTTTAGCGATATCAACACCGCTATAAAAGAGTTCATTAACCATAGATGAAGAAATAAAGCTATGCTCAGGACTTGCCATAAAAAACACTTCATCGATGTTTTTATCGACGAAACGATTGGCCGCAGCTAATTTAAGTTCGTATTCAAAATCTGTAACTGCTCTTAAACCACGAATAAGGCAACAAGCGCCGACATCTTTTGCGTATTTAACTGTCAAACCTGATGTTGAATCAACGCTAACATTATCAAAAGCTGCTATTGCCTCTTTTATCATTTCTACTCTTTCAGAAGATGAGAAAATATACTTTTTTTCGCTATTATCAGCTACCAAAACAATAACCTTATCAAATACTTTGCTTGCTCTAGAAAGAACATCTAGGTGTCCATTTGTTATTGGATCAAAACTTCCAGGATATATTGCTATTTTCATTTGCTACCTCAATATATAGATTTTAGCTAAACCGTATCTATATTTCTTTATATTATTTATCTTTTTATTATTAAAAGAGAGATCATCCTCGCTTTCTAAAACAATTATACCATTCTCTTTTAAGATGTTTGCCATATACACTGCATCTAATAAGAGGTTATAATCAATTTCTTTATAAGGTGGATCAATAAAGATAATATCAAACATATCTTTACAATCTCTTAAGAATAAAAAAGCATCGCTTTTAATCACTTTGCCTTCAATCTTTAAAGTTTTTAAATTATCGATAATCGTTTTAATTTGTATCAATCCTTTATCGACAAATGTCGCGCTTCTAGCGCCACGAGACAAAGCTTCGATGCCATAGCTTCCAGAGCCAGCAAATAAATCAAGAACATCTGCGTTAATAGTAGAGTCAGAAATAGAGGAAAAAACCGCAGAACGAACCTTATCCATCGTCGGTTTAGTTCTATCGCTATTTGGAGTTTTTATTAAGCGAGAGCGGAATGCTCCACCCGTAATTCTAATCATAAAGGTCGCCTCGCTCTTTAGTAAAAGGTTCAAATAAAGCCTTATTAACTAAAGCATATATTTTTTTAACATCTTTATAGGCTTTGTTATATTTCTCGATTAAAGGATGACTATCAAGATTTAATTTAGCTTCATATAAAGCGTGTTGAGCCTCTCTTACTTCTTTGCTATCTTTAGGAAAGTGCTTCAATGCATCGTTAAAAGCCATGCAAGCCATATCTTTTCTATATGACAATTCCATGACTTCATCACATTCTTCCATTTCTTTTTCAATTTTATTTAAAGCGATGATTCGTTCATCTTTTTCAATCGAGGCTTTAAGATCAAGAACTTTTGAATAAAGTAATGCATCCATATATGCATAAATCTTACCAAATTTAGCGAGATGATGATACAATTCAAAACACATGGAAAAATATTTTAAAATTGTTAAAGATAACGCTACCTCCATAAGAGGTAAATCTGCAGTCGCTGAGATAAATGATGAAAACATCGCCCTAGCTAACAAGATGAAAGATTATTTAATAGCTAGCCAAGATGAAAAAATAGCCGAAAAATATCATCTTCGAGAAGGTGTTGGCCTAGCTGCACCTCAAATAGGAAAAAACATCCGCATCATCGTTGTTTATTATTTAGATAAAGATAAAGACGGTAATGTCATTATTATCGACCATCGCCTAATAAATCCAATAATAATTACAGAAAGCGTTAAATTAGCTTATCTAGAAGCTGGTGAAGGATGTCTTTCAGTAGACAAGAAGCACGATGGTTATGTCTATAGACATTACAAAGTTCAAGTTAAGGCCTACGATGTCGAATTAGCAAAAGATACTATCATAACCGCTTATGGATTTGAAGCAATTGTTCTTCAACACGAAATTGACCACTTAGATGGAATACTTTATTACGACCACATCAATAAAGAAAATCCATTCGAAATGAAACCGAATTCAGTTCGATTATAACTAAGATATAGTAACTAAAAATACATCGAAAAATCTAAATAATTTTGACAAGAAATAATTATTTAAATATAATTATCCCATCAAACATTAACGAAGGTAATTCGATAATAATTGATCACATTAATTTATTTTATGGAAAGAAAACATACACCTATTTATATCTACGCCCTCGGAGGCTTATGCGAGGTCGGCAAAAACACTTATTGCATTGAAAATGAAGATTCATTAATTATCATTGATGCCGGTGTTCGTTTTCCTGATGCATCTTTGCCTGGCGTTGACTATGTAATTCCTGATTACACTAGACTAAAAACTGTTAGACAAAAAATTAAAGCATTATTTATAACTCATGGTCATGAAGACCATATTGGAGGAATACCATTTTTAATTCAATATGTTCATATCCCAGTAATATATGCGCCTAAACTTGCTGCTGCTTTGATAAAGAAAAAATTGCAAGAAATGCGCATTAAAGAACCTGTAAACATCATTGAATACGACACAAATTCCATCATCAATGTGGCTGATTTTAAAGTTTCCTTCTTTTATGTAACTCACTCAATTCCTGATTCCTATGGAATAGTTGTTGAAACAAGCGAAGGAAGAATTGTTCACACTGGCGACTATAAAATAGATTTAACTCCAGTGGGAAGAGAAATAGAACTTAAGAAAATTGCTAGAATTGGTGATGAAGGTGTTGACTTACTTTTAAGTGATTCGACAAACGCAGAGATAGAAGGCTACACTCCTAGCGAAACAAACGTTTTAGAATCAATTAAAGAAATTTTTGAAGCCGCACACGGTAGAATGATACTTTCAACATTTTCTAGCAACATTTCACGTATTCAACAAGTCGTTCAAGTAGCCATCGAAAATAATCGATATATTGCTATTATTGGTCGAAGTATGGAAAATGCAGTTCAAATAGCTCGCGACTTTGGCTACATTAAAATTCCTGATAATCGTTTAATCCCAATCTCAGAAGTGAAATTGCATAAATTAAATGAAGTTTGCATTTTATGCACCGGCTCACAAGGCGAACCAATGGCGGCGCTTTCTAGAATCGCAAACGACGAAAATAAAGACATGAAAATCATCCCTGGTGACACAGTTGTCTTCTCATCAAGCGCTATTCCAGGCAATGGCGTTCTCATCGATAAAGTAGTCGATCAATTAACAAGAAAAGGCGCCGAGGTTTTAACGAATTCAATTCTTTACGCCGTCCATAGTTCTGGTCACCCTTCAAAGCAAGAACTTCGATTGATGATTAAGCTAATTAACCCAACCTACTTTATGCCGATACATGGCGAATATCGCATGCTTAAAATTCATGGACAAATCGCTAAAAGCTTAGGCATACCACAAAATAATATATTCGTATTAAATAATGGAGATATGATTAAACTATATCGCAACAAAGTCACTCGTGATGACACTTTCGCATGCGGTCCTGTCTATATTGATGGTAGAACATTCGGTGGAGATAACACTGGAGTAATTGGCGAAAGAGAAATTATGAAAGATGAAGGATTAGTTTCTATCTCTTTCTGCTTAGACAACCAGAAAAAATTGATACCATACGATCCAAAAATAACAACTAAAGGATTTATTTATAATGATCCAAATTTAGTTGGCAACTTAGAAACGCTTATCAAAAATGAAGCCGAAAAGCTATTGGCTAGCAATGCTAATTTTTCACAAATGAAATCTAATTTAAGGACAGCCGCTGGTCAATACATCTATCGTAAAACCGAAAGAAAGCCAATGATTGCCCTGACAATTTTAAACAAAATCGTATGATTATTTTAGCTTCACAATCTCCTAGAAGAAGGGAACTAATAAAGAAATTAGTTTCTGATTTCATGGTAATTCCTGCAAATATAGATGAAAAAGCCTTGCATATTCCTCCGCATGATTTACCAAGCCAATTGTCAAAATTAAAAGCGTATTCAATATTTTCTAAATATCCAAATGATACAGTTTTAGCTTGTGACACAGTTGTCATTTTAGATGGTCAATTATTGGAGAAACCTAAAGATAAAGCTGAAGCAAAAGAAATGCTTAAAAAATTATCTGGCAAAAAACATGTTGTCATTTCTGGTTACACCTATATCAATAAAGACAAAGAAATAACGCGAACTGTTAAAACGTATGTTTATTTTAATAACCTTAGTGATAAATTAATTGATGAATATATTGCAACCGGCTCACCTATGGATAAGGCCGGCGCTTACGGCATTCAAGACAAAGATTTTGATTTAGTAAATCATATTGAAGGAAGTTTAGATAATGTAATCGGACTTCCTACTGAAGATATTAAAAAACATTGTTTTTAAGACTTTAATATATCAACAAAAGTCGACATATTATTTTTAATTACCAAAACAACCTTGTTTGACATTTTTATTATAGAGTTAACGCCCATTTCGTTAAGCTTATTTTCATCGATTAAATCATAATTTTTAAGTTCAATACTTAAACGAGAACCATTGTTAGAAAAAGATAGAATATTATCTTCCCCTCCTAAGGCGAGAAGGAAACTACCGTTATTTAAAGTAGTCTCAATTTTTGATTTAGATGATGCTTCGCTTTTCCCTTTTTTCTTAAAAGCTATAAAAAATAAAACTAAAAGAGCAGTAAGTATTAAGGAAGCGAAGGCAATAGCAATCCACATTCCGTAATTTTTAAAGAATTCATTTACGGGATTATATGTTGGATCTGAGTCAGCAAATATTTTCATGCAATTATGGTATCATAATTAAATATATTTATGTCTACAAATCTTGAAATAGAAACTAAAGCAATAATTACTGAAAAAGACTATCATTTTTTAACAAATAAATATCAAGAACAATCATATATTCAAATAAATTACTACATCGACTCCGTTATTAAGCCAATTGATACTAAATACGGCTTAAGAATAAGATATAAAGCTAATCGATATGAACTCACCTTAAAAGAAGATTTTGAAGATGCTAAATTAGAAACAAATCAAATAATAACAGAAGATACTTTCAATAATTTCTTAAAAAAGCATTCATTCCCAATAGGAGAAGTTAAAAATAAACTTATAAGACTAATAATTGATGTAAATGAATTAAGAATAATTGGAGAGTTAAAGACCACAAGAACTGATATTAGATACAAATCATCTTTAATTTCTATTGATAAAAATGAATATAATTCGCTAATTGACTACGAAGTTGAAGCCGAAGATAAAACTATTGAAAAGGCAAATAAAAATATTGTTGAATTTTTAAGCCTCAACAATATTAAATTTAAGGAAAACAAAATAACTAAATTAGAAAGATTTAAGAATTCTTTAAGGAAGTAGCTTCTTTTTCTTTCTTTTCCTCATCCATGCATTTTTGAGCGTAGCACATCATATCGAGTTCTCGCTGAGCGCGAGGAATAAAAATGCGTATGTCATCAGCATTATAGCCAACTTGCATGCGATCTTTTTCGGTATCAACCATGATAGGTCGTTTTAAAACAGAAGGATTTTCACGAATAAACGCAATCATTTGCGATATAGACATCGAATCAAAATCTACTTTTTGTTCTTTAACAATTTTAGATTTCGTGGAAATGATGTCATCGGTTCCGTTCTCTGATTTAGTCAAAATATCTCGCAATTCATCTTCTTTTAAATTAGCAGTAAAAATATTCTTTTCTTCGTAAGGAATTTTTCTTTCATCAAACCATTTCTTGACCTTACGGCAACTAGAGCAAGATGGTGAAACATAAATCTTTATCATACAAATCAATTATGCAAATAAATGATAATTAAGTCAATTAACTATGTTAAATTGACATAAAATTATTAACACGCGTATAATTAACATGATATTCAGGAGTTCATTATGGATCGTATTTTCAGCGGTATAAAACCAACAGGTCAATTAACATTAGGTAACTACATTGGGGCAATTAAAAACTTTGCTCGCGTTCAATATGAAGGTGAAACTATGGTGTTTATCGCCGATTTACACGCCTTAACTTTACCAATCGATCCAGAAGTATTAAGAAAAAACACTCACGATATTGCTGCCTATTATTTAGCGGCTGGACTAGATAAAGATAAAACAGTTATCTTCTTACAAAGTGATGTGAGCGAACATAGTGAACTCGCCATCATCTTGCAAAATTATTTGTATATGGGCGAACTATCGCGAATGACTCAATTTAAAGATAAATCACAAAAAATGAATCAAGAAGCTATCGGCGTAGGTCTATTTACTTATCCAATTTTAATGGCCTCTGACATTCTTTTATACGATGCGAAACGCATACCAGTTGGTGAAGACCAAATTCAACACGTGGAAATAACTCGCGATTTAGCAAAGCGATTCAATCACCGTTATGGCGATGTTTTAACTCTTCCAAAAGCGGAAATGGTTAAAGTTGGCGCAAGAATAATGTCTTTATCTGATCCCACAAAAAAGATGTCAAAATCAGACCATAAAGGCGACATTTATTTAAGCGATTCGCTAGAAACAATGCGCAAAAAAATAATGTCTGCGGTTACTGATTTAGGCCACGAAGTTAAATATGACCCAGAAAATAAACCCGGAATTTCTAATTTAATGACAATTTTGTCATCATTAACTAACAAATCATTTGAAGAAATCGAAAAAGAATTTACTGGAAAAGGCTATGGCGATTTTAAAAGGGCTGTCGCTGACGCTTTAATAAAAGAAATGGAACCTTTCAAAGCAAAATATGAAGAAATTAGTAAATCTAATTTAGTTGATGAAGTATTAAAACAAGGTGCTCTAAAAGCAAGAAACATAGCTCACAAAACCTTATTAAGAGTGCAAAAAGCTGTTGGCTTATATGGAAAAGAATAATCACTACATCATTGCTTTCGATATGGATGGCACTCTTTTAAACAATAAAAAAGAAATATCTTTTAAGACCAAAAAATATTTAAAAAAGCTCACTAGAAAAGGCCATAAAATCATCCTTGCAAGTGGTCGCCCTTCTAGAGCAATGAAAAAATATTATGATGAATTGAATCTAAGTACTCCTTTAATTTGCTATAACGGTGCCTACACTTTTTCACCTAAAGATAATAATTTCAACAGCCATGAATTCGAATTTCCTTTAAAGACAATTCAATCTTTATATAAAGAAATGCTTCCGTATAGCAAAAACGTGATGTGTGAAACAGATAGTGAAATATTTTTAGATAAAGAAGATAAATATCTTGCTAAATTCTTTTGGTATGAAGACATGAAAATCTACCACGGAGATTTAACAAAAATTCTAAACAAAAATCCGATGACGATGATTGTGCAAATGAAAGATGAAAACATTGATAAAAAGATATTAATCGACATCACCCATAAATATAAAGACATCGATATCCGCTTCTGGACTGGAAGCCCGTATTTTGAACTATTTTATAAAGAAACATCTAAAGGCGCTTCTATTAAAGAAATTGCTGATTATTATGGAATGGATAAAGATCATATCATCGTTTTTGGCGATGCTGAAAACGACGTGGAAATGTTTGACATCTCCTCATATTCAATCGCGATGAAAAATGGTAAAGACAGTCTAAAAGAGCACGCCAAATACATATCCTTAAAAGACAATAATCATAACGGCATTTATTATACTTTAAAAGCTTTCTTCAAAGGCCAATTATTAGGCTAGTAAATTTAAAAGTTTTTCTTCTTCTTTACTTAAAGGAGCGGTGAAACTTTTATTTGATAAATAATGCAAAACGCCAGCGATATTTTTAAATGATATCTTATAAGCGTGTAGAAATTGCTTGGAAAAATGGTATTTTTCTTCCACCATTTTATTGACAGAAAAATTGCCATATTTACTATCGCCAACAACCGGATAATTCACGCTAGATAAATGGACGCGAATTTGATGAGTTCGTCCAGTTAAGATTTGCACTTCAACTAATGAAAAATTATTAAATTGCTTTAAAGGCGAAACAATTGTAAACGCGCTTTTAGCTCCTTCGGATAAAGAAGCAATTTTAACTAAGCCAGTTGAACTATCTTTAAGCAAAGGAGAATCTATTTCAATTCTTTTAGTAAGATTTCCTACAACTAAAGCAATATAACTCTTTTCAATCTCATCTTTATTTTTAAATTGTTCTTGTAATTCTTGAAGAGCACTTACATTCTTGCCAAAAATGACAAGTCCAGAAGTGTTTCTGTCAAGGCGGTGAGCGGGTGAAGGTATAAATCCTTTATCATTATTTGGATCATACTCTCCTTTGAAATATAAGTAATTTAAAACATCATTTGCTAATGTCTTACTCTTTTCATTTCTATCGCCATGAACAAGTATTCCTCGCGGTTTATTAATGATGAGAATATTTTCATCTTCATAAATAATCGGATATTTTAAATCTTTCTTAATAGCAGTTTTAACTTCAGAAAATTCTTTAAGCTGTTCTTCATCGATATAAATGCGAATTATATCTCCTTCTTGGATGAGATAGTCTTGCTTTATCCAATGTGAATTAGCTTTAATATCTTTCTTTCGAAATAGTTTATAAATAAAAGATAGCGGAGCGTTAGTTAGGCATTTTTTGATATATTTATCCGCTCGTTGGTTAGCGTCTTTAGAAGTAACTTTTAATTCGACCATTTAAACATTATATCTTTCGTTTGAAATTAAAGGAAACTAAACATATAATTACAAAGACGCGGAGGATTACCCAAGAGGCTGAAGGGGTGGGCTTGGAAAGCTCATAGGGCTCGAAAGGGTCGCAAGAGTTCAAATCTCTTATCCTCCGCCAGCAATGATGAAATTGGCACGCTACAATGCGTGTTTTTTAATTGTAAATGCTCTAAATGTTTACGATGGTAAGCTAAATAATGTGTGCGATTTATATATTTATAATCAAATCCCAATCATATAGATAGGACAATACCAATTATTTTCGTTTATGGGGAATAAATCTTCTCTTGAGTC
The DNA here is from genome assembly GCA_963657885.1 of Bacteroidaceae bacterium. Taxonomy (GTDB): domain Bacteria; phylum Bacillota_I; class Bacilli_A; order RFN20; family CAG-826; genus Fiminaster. The sequence goes on along the minus strand of CAVKNZ010000002.1, from coordinate 4,966 downwards.
AATTACAATGCCTTTTGAAATTGGCTTCCCATATTTTTTAAGATAATCAAAATTAAATTTGCTATTTACTGGTTGTATTCCTTTTTTTATTTCAATGGGACAAATATGATCTGAAAATTCAATGATAAGATCCGCTTCTTTGTTATCTCGGTCACTATAGTAATAAATATTCTTTCTGAAATCTTCGCCGGCGTTCATGTAACTTTTTATAATCTCACTAACAACATATGTTTCATAAAAAGCGCTGCTCAAAGGACCATTTTCAAGCATTTCTGCATTTGGCCACTTGCATAAATAAGCACATAATCCTGTATCTAAAAAGTAAAATTTTTCCATTTTAGTCACTCTATTAGAAAGATTTCTTGCATAAGCTCCAAGAGTAATTGCAATACCAGATGTAGTTAAAATAGATATCCATTTTTTAATAGTTCTAACATCGACTCCAACATTTCTAGAGATATCTTCATAATTCAGTTGCTGTGCCGTTCTTAAAGCCATAAAATCAAGAAATCTCAAAAAATCTCTTTCTTTATCAGCAGCAATAACTTTTTTAACATCTTTCTCCAAATAAGTAGATATGTAAGAATTAAAATAAGTCGCCCTATCCATATTATTTAAAACATACTCAGGCATGCCACCTTTAAAGATTTTTTCAAATATTTGTTTTCTAGTTCTGTATATTTTTTTCGCATCCAGAGAAATATATTTTTCTTTAATAATTTCTAAATGAGGATTAAAAATACGACCTTTGATTTTTTCTATTTCGTTGTTAGATAGAGACGACATTGTAAAAATTGCGGTTCTGCCAGCTAACGAATCAGCAATTGTTTCTTGAAGTTCAAATTGGTTCGAACCAGTTAGAACATACATTAAAGGTACTTTTGTGTTCTCTTTTAAACATCTAAGTTTTTCTTCATCAATGATACTTTTTATGGCGTCTAATAAAGGCGTAGCTTTTTGTATTTCATCAATAATGATTGGCCAATGATAAGTTTCTAAAAACAATTTTGGATTAGAATTAGCAAGCGCTCTTTTTTCTAAATCATAAAGAGATACACTTTTCATATTTTTACCAAAAAGATTGTCAACCATCGTTGATTTTCCGACTTGTCTAGCCCCATAAATCGTTATAGCAGCATACTCATCTTTAATATAATTAATTTTGCTTTCAATCGTTCTAGTTAAATACATCACTTATCACCTCAATAATAAAATAGCTTAAAACTTCGGCAATATTAGCATTGCAATGCTGTTTCTGCCGAAAAATATTAAAAGACGTGTTTACTTAAATCTTTAAAAAAGATTAAAAAGAAACATAATGTTCCACTACAATCCAAACCGCTAAAGAGATCAAAATAATCCCGCCAATGATGGAAGTAATTTCATATTTACCTTTAAATAATTTTTCAAATAGATGGCCGAATAATAAGCCAATAAGAGAAATGCTAAATGTTATAACCATAATGATGGCAACATGTAGCCAAATCGTTGAAGTTGTTGAAATAGATATGCCCGCGCTAGTTTGATTGTGTAGAGCAACTCCTGTTGCTAAAGCATCGATAGAGGTGGCAACACTCATAAGTAGTACTTGTTTATATGAAAATTTTTGCGGAAGCTTCTCTTCCTGAGGCTTTTTCATCTCTAAAATAGCTTCGATAATCATCTTCGCTCCAATGACTAAAAGAAGAGCAAAGGAAATCCATGCCACCACAGTCGATAAAACTTTTCCAGCTTCGGTTCCACCGCTTTGTCCAGCAATAAAAGAAATTAATTCAATAAGCCAAAAACCAATTAAAGGCATGATGGCTTGCATAACGCCAAAAGAGGCTGCAATAAAAATTGATTTAGGTTTATTAATGTCTTCATAAATCAATCCATCGATAACACTTACAGCAAAAGCATCCATGCTAAGGGCGATACCAAATAAAATGATTTGAACAATGATTTCTAAGGTCATAAATATATAAGAAAAATGTGCCTTTTCGACACATCTTCTATTCCTTTATTCAGGTTTGTTTTCAACCTCTACTTTAGGTTCTTCGATAACTTCGACCGCGGATTTAACTTCGATAGAAGTATTCATTCCTGCATTAAGTCTTTGCTGACGACGAATAGTCTTTTCAACTTCTCTATCAGTTTTCTTAGCGTTGTAATTTAAAGTCAAAATGACAATAAACATGCCAAGGATTAAGAATAAAATTCCCCAAATTCTAAAATCAAAAGGAATTTTAATAGCTTCGATAACTGCACTTTCAGCGTTTTTAATAAAATTATCCGCTTGAGGAACACTTAAATGGTGACCAATGATGCCAAAAACAATCAATGTTAAACCAAACATGCCAAATAATCCTCCGGTGATATACCAAGCGAATTCTTTTCCACTCATCTTTGTCTTAGTTTTCATAATGCAGTTATCCTATCAAAATAATTATTAATTTTCAATAAAATTAAGCTTCCGCGTTACCGTTATCGTTATTATTTGAATCAGCTTGATTGTTTTGAACTTTGCTTGCTTCATCGGCAAAATGCTTAATGAAATTATCATAAGTTGGTTTCCAAGCCGTTTCCCATTTGACAACTTTTTCGCGAACAATATTCTTGGTTTCAGTGAAGACTTCACCAAAATTTTTACCTTCAGGAAGATCTCTTCTTCCACTTGTCATTTCAATTAAAGCAAAAAGAGGATCAATCATTTGATAATAATCAGCACTTCTAAGTGGAGATTGTTGACGTGAAGCATTCATAAAATTGACGATGCGACCAATATCATTTTGGATGAAGTTAGATTGAGGAGTAATCGCACCTTTTGCTTCAGCGCGGGCTTTGTTATATTCTGCGAAAAGATGATCTAAATCATCGAGTAAAAGCATATTAACTAATCCGCGATAGAAATATTCTTCTTGTTCTAAAACAAGAGGATAAGTTGGCTCATCATATTTATCTTCTTTTTGAGCTTGGGCAACGTGCGCAGCAATGATGCTTCTAAGTTCTTCGTGAATTGGTAAAACCGCATCATAAATAGCAATGTGCTGAGCGGAATCAACTCTAATTTCTTTACCATCTCCAGCTACGCGAACGATTGTCGATTCATCAGAATAAACTGTGGTTAATAAATCTTTAATTTTGTTTAAAAGTTTTTCTCCAGCCTCACCAGAATTATCTAAACAATTCTTTAAAGGAGTGTTTTTGCTAATTTCCGTAGTGATGATTTCCTTACGAGCATTGTAAGCGTTGATGTCGTAATTATCCTTTCTCATCACATATTCAAGAGTGTTAAAAACCACTACATCGAAACGGATGAAACTAGCGATTGCAAGTGTGTAATTGTTCATTTTTTATTTCCTTTCATAGTCAATGAATTTCTCGAGGTCATCAAACGATTTAATGACATGTTTAGCATACTTCGAGACCGATAGCGATGCGTGAGACATACAAAAACTGTTCTCTGGGAATTCTTTGAACATGGAGATATCGTTGCCCGAATCTCCGACGACGTAAACGTCGCTGTGATTTATATTAATGTAGTCGGCGTAATATTTCAACCCCGAGGATTTAGAACATCCTTTTGGCGAAAGTTCAATGAACTCATTAGACCAACTTGATTCGAATAAATCGCTGTAACGTTCAACTAAATATTTGTTCGCTTCTTTTGAACGTAAGATGTTCTTATTGCCGATTCCGAAAAAGACCATGATTTTTTTAGCTTTTCCTGAATCAATAATTTCATAAAATTGCTCTTTAGAAACGATGGAAGGCTCGCGATAAACTCCTTGGAAGAAATTCCACATTTTATAAGCTATACGATAGATAAAACTTTTGAATTTATCGCGACAAATAAAGCGGTTGTCTTCGCTCATAATAAAGAATCCTTTAACAGGCAAATCTCTTTCTATTTCATCTAAGGCTAATCGCGTTTCTTTTGGCTCAAAATGCGAATCTTTTATTATTTTGTTGTCAGCAATAATAAAAGCGGCATTGCAACCAATTAAATCGACAGGGCGGTCAATTCGGCGAACAACTTTTTTTAGATATTCGCTATTTCTTCCACTTACTAAAACTAGCTTTCCCCCGTTATCGATATGATGACGCAAAAACTTTAATGATTTTTTGCTAATCATTTTAATTCTTTTTTTCGGGTAGAATAGCGTCCCATCCAAGTCTGTTGCAATTAGTTTAGCCATGTGTAAATAACATTCTATTTAATTTATTAAAGAATACAATAATTTCATAAAAAATATGAGACTAAAAAAGCACTTTCAACTAAATAATTTTTAATTGATAAGTGCTTTGAATTTAAATTCTATTTAAGAGAATTTTCTGCTTGGATAACGCCATAGCCTCCATCTTTTCTTGTGTAGCAGACTGAGATGCAGTCATCTTCGTCATCAAGATAGATGAAGAATGGGTGATCGATAGCCTCCATTCTTGTAATAGCTTCATCTAAACTCATCGGTTCTAGATAAATTGATTTTGTTCTAACTACTGTTTCATCGCTATCTTCCTCTTCAGGAATAGCAACAACATTTTCTAAGGCAATAGCTTTTCCCAGGGAAAGTTTACCTCCACGAGAACGATCCATTCTCGTTTTGAGTTTACGCATTTGCCCTTCGAGTTTATCGATGGCAAGGTCAACTCCTGCATAAAGGTCGTCGTTAGTCACTTCGGCACGTAAGTCCATTTGAGGAGTGAAAATAGTAACCTCAATCTTCGCACCAACTTTGTAAGACCTCACAACAACGCGGCAAGAAACATCATCGCTAGCGACGAAATATTTATCCATTCTCGACAATTTGCTTTCAATCGCAGAACGAATTCCATCGGTCACTTCGATGTTTTTACCAATAATTTGGTATTTCATTTATTAATACCTCCTTTCCAAATTATTCAGAGGATAATTTCTAATTAAATTATGCCAAATCTTAAAGCGAAAAAATAGGAAAGATGTTAATTTTTTGTCTAATTTTAG
>CAVKNZ010000001.1:24233-122706 GCA_963657885.1 Bacteroidaceae bacterium | reverse complement strand
ACAAAAACATTATATCACTAAGTCAATTTACCAACTTTTTTCTTTACTGCTAGAAAGATGTTTATACGGCAAGATTAATTTTGTTATTTCTAACAATTCGTTTAAAAGATAGCTATTTTGATAACGACCAATAGCCTTTATTGCCGCCGACACGTTGGATTATGTTTTTAGTTTTTAATGAGTCTAAAACGCGTTGAATAGTTCTGCTAGATCTTCCGTACTTTTCCGCGATTTTATTTTTCGAAACAGATGGATTATCTTCGATTTCAAAGAGAACTATTTTTTCAAGTTCAGACAATGTATCGGTGTTATCTCTTGTTTCGTTAACAGAGGTAAATATGCTTTTTCTATAAAAGATAAACCAAAAACCATCTATCTCTTTTTCATAGCCAACTTTTATATTCTTTTCACTGCAATATTTATAAGTTTTAGTAAAACCAGTGCCCCACTTTTCAACAGCCTTGCATCTAAACAAAACATCGCATATCAATTCGTTTCTAATTTTAGATGAAACGACATGATCAACAAAATCTTCTGGATTATAGCCATCAGGGAAGGCACCAGGATTATATATTGCTATTCTATTAGGAAAAATATCAATTTCGTTTTTGCTCCATCCAGCATAATTAGCGTGGGCAAAAGAATTTACCAATATTTCTCTTAAAGCATCGAGAGGAATCTCTGGCACATCATTTCGATCAAAGCCATTAATAACCACGCTCCAACGTATGTTCTTTTTTAAATATTTTTCAGCTTCATCAAGCAGGGTAAAAATATTGCCTTTTACTATAGACATATCAATAAATGTTCTTTTTTCATTCGTGGCAAAAACAGCCATTTTTAATTCAATAGGTTGCTTTTTTGAAAATAGGAAACGACCAGCATTATTTAAATGTATTTTATCTCTAGATAATAAATTTAATTGTTCTAAAAGTGCGGTTTTATCATATTTCATCTGCTCAATGCGACCAGAGGATATTGCTTTGTCTAAAAATATCATTAACTGATTTTCATCGACATCATCAACTGTGTCTTCTGATTGCTGCTTTTCCCAAGATCTATAATTGACTTCCATTATCATTCTTGCTAATTCATCTGGAGTCATTTCTCTACTTTCATCAGATACGCGAGTATAGTATCTGCCAAAAGCTGAATATGGTCTTTCTTCTCCTTCAAATGTAACTTTTATAATTCTTGAATCCGTTATTTCTTCAATAATAGGAAATATTTGTGGTTTTAGTTTTTCAAATATTCTTCTTGAAATATCTCTTAACGTATCTTGGCCAATATCAAAGCCAATTGCATCGCCATTATTTTTGACGCCAAAATACAAAAGACCTCTTCCGTGTTTGTTTAGCATAGCGGAAATATCGATTATTGCTTCGTCTAATTCTTTTGTTGTTTCTTTAAATTCAAGTACTTCAGATTCTTTTCCTAGGTTCATGATACAGCCTCCATGTCACCAATATTTTAGCAAATGTCACCGATGATGTCACCAATAATGTCACCAATGTGTCACCAATAATGTCACCGATAAAAAGAGGGGCATATTATTCCAAAAAACGATTAAAAAAATAGCATTTTAACAAAATGTTTTATTTAAAAAAATCTATCGCGATTTTAAATTTAAACTTCTCCATTTGGCCATTGGATGTTTTATTGCTCTTTTAGCGACAGTAGCGTCAAACAACAAATCAGGTCGATAGTTGTCTTTAGAAAATTCATCTAGATACATTAATTCATTTTCATCAAGGATTAGTAAGTTAGATAAATTTTTAACAACTCTACTCTTCGAAAGATTTAAATTGAATCTATCGCCCTTTTTTAAAACTGGAAGGAGTTCTTTTTTAACAATAGAGTCGTTTATGGCGTTAATGCCGTCAAATATAGATTGGTTAACTTCGTAAATACCATCAAGAGATAAGTAGAACAAAACTATTTTTCTAAGTTCTTCTAAATTAATATCAGTTAAGTTTTTAAATAGATAATCCGCATCAAATAAATCTCTTGGGACGTTTCTATCTAAAAGCGCTGCTATTTTCATGCCATATAGTTCTTCTTTTGACGGCGTGATGATATCAAGACTTTTGCCGAAATAGTCGATTCTATTAACACAATTTGAGAACAAGTTTATGCGATTGATAAAATTAACTTCGACTTTAATATTGTCGTTATTACCTGAAGCATTTATATATGAATATGTCCTCGAAGCAAGAATGACGCTTCCTCTAGATTTGCTTGAAATTAAATAGTCATTACTTTTCATATAGGCATCTAATTCAGAAATAAGCGATTCTCTATCTATGAGTGCTTTATCTTTATCTAAATGTCGATGATAATCCAGATCAATATCGACAGAGAGTCGATCTAAATGTGTATAAACTAAATTAATAGCAGTGCCACCTTTAAGAGCGAGGGCGTCCTTAAACGAACTTTTAGTGAAAATAAAATCTAAAACATCGATGAGTCTAATTACTTTCTCAATGTTGTTCGCGATAAAACCACTTCGACTAGACAATTCTGCTATATATTGTTTAGAAAAATTCATATATCGAACCCCCATCATTTTTAATTAATAGATTCCACTTAGATATTAATTTAGTTTTTCCAGGAACACAGTCTAAATATATTTTCTTTTTGCCAATATTAGATAAACATAATTCATAAAAAGAAGAAGGAATTTCATTTCCAAAGTGCTTTTCAAATAGGTAACCAACTTTTTGGTATAAAGAAGCTTTGTTAAAAAATCTCAATACGGTAATCACTTTTTCAATATTTAATGATTGAATTGAATCTAGAGCTAACTCCACTTCTTCTAGCCCTCCTCCAAGATGATAATTATCAATGCAATCGACAATTGCTCTTTCTAAAGAAACTACACGAACACCATTTTCTTTGATGCGGTCAACTATTTCCAAATCGCATTTACTAACTTTTGAATAATATGTAACATCACCAAATTCAAAAGGGTTAACACGCATCTGCGTTAAATATGTAAAAGAAGAAATGTGACTTTGGGTGGCTAAGCCATAATATTCCAAAGCTTCATGATAAGAAAAATAAGACATTGGAAAAAGCTTACTTGCTATTTGAAACTTGCTCGCATATATCTCTCCAGTCGATGGATCGATTAAAGCATATAGCCCTTTTTTAACTTGTTTAATCTTTCCACTTTTCAAAGAACGACTTAAAAATGAATAGAATCCTTTTATATTAGGATAGATATTTTTTACATCTTCATAGCAAAATAATATCGGCAATACTTCCATACCTAAATTAAAACATAACTATTCATAAACGACAAGTTCTAATCTTTATTTGGTACTAAATATTTTAAAGTTTTTTCTTCAAAGTGAGCCTTAAAGACCTGTTTAAATTGAAATGGCAATGTAAATGGCATTGTATTTGGCAATGTAAATTTTAAGGTGGCGATGTAAATTTTCTCCGGTATAAATATGAGATGTTTCTAATGCAACAGCGGTCCTTTAAATAAAATTTAAAAAAGAAATATTCATCTCTGTCTTTAACTAACATCGCGATGAATTTTTTCACTTTTGAAGGTAAAAAATAATATACTACTTATGAAAATCCGAAGTTGAACTTTGGAAATTCCGAAGTTGAGGTTTGAAAAATGATAAAAAGGCATATAAAAGAAGTAATTGATTATTCGCTAAAGCACTTCCCTTGCGTGATTTTAACCGGACCTAGACAAGTTGGTAAAACGACGTTGTTGACTGAAATATATGAAAAGCAAGGCTTCTGTTATGTTACATTGGATGATTATTCTAATAGATTGTTAGCTCAAAGCGATCCTAGATCATTTTTAGCAAATCACCCTGCTCCATTAATTATCGATGAAATCCAAAAGGCAGTAGAGTTATTTGAAGAAATCGAATTTATCGTAAATGAAAAACGCCGACTTGAAGGCAATAAAGCTGCGAACGGAATGTATATTCTTTCTGGCTCAAGCCGCAAAGATTTATTGGAAAGAGCTAAAGAGTCGCTCGCTGGAAGAGCTGCTTTATTAGAAATGTCGACTTTATCAATGAGCGAAATTTTTTCTAGAGATAATATTCCATTTTTACCAGATCCAATAAAAATACATCAAAGAAGTGAACATCTATCTTTTAGTCAAAGCGATGTCCTTGATTTAATCCTAAAAGGGCAACTGCCTGAATTATTCGATGATGAAGGTTTAAAAAGATCTATTTTTTATTCATCTTATGTTTCAACATATTTGCAAAAAGATGTAAGAGAGTTAATCGAATTAAAAGATGAAACAAAATTTTATAATCTCTTAGTCCTTATAGCCTCATTAACAGGCCAAGAGCTAAACTATGATAATCTCGCCAAGCAAATTGGCATATCTTCAACGAGTATAAAAACTTGGATTTCCATAATGATAAAAACTGGAATCATCCATCTAATTTATCCCTACTATGAATATTCCTGGACTAAAAGAGTTGTAAGAACTCCAAAAGTTTACTTCTTTGACACCGGGGTTGCTTGCTATCTTCTTGGTATAGATTCTAAGCAAACGTTAGCACGTAGTTTCCTAAAAGGAAGATTATTTGAAACATTTGTCATAAACGAAATCAAAAAGAGTTACGATAACGCCGGCGATGAAACCCAATTTTACTATTACCGTGACTACTATCAACATGAAATTGATTTAGTTTTCATTAAACAAGGAAAGCTATATGCAGTTGAAGCTAAATACGGAGATACGCATACGTTAAACGATGTTTCAAGCTTCAAAGAACTAGAATGTAGCCATTGTGAATTAGGAAGAGGATGCATTGTCTGCACCTCTGAATCTTTAAGTGCATTGTCAGAAAATGTGCTAATTGTACCAGTGAAAAGTATTTAAAAGTTAAAAAACTTTTATCTTAAAATTCAGAGTAAAAAGTCCCTCGGAATTTCTTACAAAGTGGGTCGAAAGTCGCTCGGAAATTCTTACAAACAGGCTGAAAAGTCCCTCGGAATTTCTTACAAATTGCTTGAAAAGTCCTTTCGTTTTTCTTATATTTTAAGTAGAAAACTAATACTTTCAGAAAGGGTTCGCTAAATGTATTACCGTAGAAAAATAGACAGGCAGTTAGATGCTTGGTTAAAGAAAAAAGACAAAATACCTGCTTTGATTGTCGGCATTAGGCAATGTGGAAAAACTGAAAGCATTAAGGAATTCGCTAAGCGAAATAATCTCAAACTAATAATGATAAATTTTTGGACGCACCCAGAATATTCCGCTGATTTTGAAAAAAGTTTAGATGTCGACGATCTCATATCAAATATTTCATTGAGATTTCCGCATTCTAATATAAAACCAGAGACAACGTTGATATTTTTCGATGAAATACAAGACTGTCCAAAAGCGAGATTGTCTTTGAAATCATTCAAAGAAGATGGCCGTTATTCTGTCATCGCCAGCGGATCGCTTTTAGGCATAAACAGCTACGTAAAAGGTGATAATAGCCCCGCGCCAACAGGTTCAGAAGATATATATGAGATGAAAACAATGGACTTCGAAGAATTTCTTTGGGCAAATGGCTATGATGAAAAGCAAATTGAATATCTAATAAATTGTTTTGCTAATAGAGAAAAAATAGATCCTAACATACACAATTTATATAAAGAATTATTTTTAAAATACGCTTCAATAGGTGGCTTCCCAAAAGTAATTGCCACATATTTAGAAACAAAGAGCATAAAAGAGGCTTATAAAGTCCTTAACAATATCGTTTTTGAAATGAAAACAGATTTCGGAAGAAGAAAAAGTAAGGATGGTAAGCCTATTTTTAACAAAAGTGAGATGGCTAGAATCGAAAATGCTTTCGATTTAATGCCAGTCTTTTTAGCTAAAGAAAATAAAAGATATATTGTCAGCAAAATTCAAACTGGCAAACAATATGATAAAAATGACGCAATCGAATATTTAAGACAAGCTCATATTGTTAAAAAAGTCTACAACGTTGAAGTGCCTTCTCTACCATTATTCGGTGAAGCAATAACGTCACAATTTAAACTATTTCCAACAGACATAGGAATAGTCACATCGATGTATGGAATAGATACAATAAGAGCGATATTAAATAACAATTTAGGTCAAGGCAAAGGTGCAATCTATGAAGCTATAGTTTTCGATTCGCTATATAAAGCAGATATTGACGCTTACTATTACGCGAAAGAAAGCGGTTTGGAAATTGATTTTGTTATATCTTATGATGGCTATGCAACTCTAATTGAAGCTAAATCTACAACCGGAAATACAAAATCGAGCAAAACCATCATGAAACATCCTGATCATTATGGGAAAGTGAAATTGATAAAAATAGGCGAATATAACATCGGAGAAGAAAACGGAATAATTACTATTCCCCATTATCTAACTTTTGCCTTAGAGCATAATAACGACGACTTTTAATAATCTGATTGAAAGAAGACTGTAAACAAACCACACTGATAGCATTAGATGTCTACTGTTTTTAACGAGATAGAGAAAAGGAAAAAATAAAGCGACATTTAAAGCGACAAATAAAGCGACATTTTTCTTTTCATCGCGCTATAATAAATGCAGGAGAGAACAGTTTAATATGAACTTAGGACGAGAAAACGAACAACTTGAATTTAAAAAATCCACGAGTGAAATAAAAGAAGCAATGGATGATATATGCGCGATTTTAAATAAGCATGGATCTGGCACGCTTTATTTTGGAGTTAAGCCCAATGGTGATGTATGTGGCCAAGAAATTGGCTCTCATACCTTAGATGATATCGCTAGAACTTGCAAAGAAGCTATACTGCCAATAATTTATCCAACAATCAAAGAAGTAACGCTAGATAATAAGATGTGCATAAAAGTTGATTTTAACGGCTCAGAAAAACCATACTCATCCTTTGGAATATATTACAAACGAGTTGTTGATAGATCGGAAAGAATGACTCCTGATGAGCTAAGAAGCATTTTGTTTTCAACAGACTTTTCATCAAAATGGGAAAACAATTTAACTAAATACGGCTTAGAAAGTGTTGATCATATCGCTTTGCGTTCATTTTACGATGAAGCTACTTCCTGCGGTCGATTAGATGAATTGAGCATATATGATGAAGAAGCTCTATTAACTGGTCTAGGCTTATTAGAAAATAACTTTTTAACTAACGCGGGGTTTTATCTTTTCTCGAGCAAAAAACCTGTCGTATTAAAAATCGCCACATACGTTAGCGATGAAAGGATTAATTTCTCAGATATAAGAAGAGTGGAAGATAACATCTATAACCTTATACGTTATGCCAATTCATACATAAAAGAGAAAATGGATTGGCGGGTCGAACTAGGTGAAAACATCGCAAGAAAAGAAATCCCAGAAGTACCAGTTGAAGCGATAAGAGAAATAGTTGTTAATTCATTCGCTCACGCGAATTATCGAGGAGTAACTGAAAACGAAATAGATATAACACCCACGATGATAGAAATCTATAATCCTGGTGAATTCCCAGCGAATTTAAATCCTGATATGTTTGTTAATTCAAATAGAAAAAGCCAACCTAGAAACAAATTGATCCTCAATACATTATATAAATGCAAAGATGTGGAGATGTTTGGAAGCGGATTTAAAAAGGTATATGCAGCTTGCAAAGCCAATAACGTCAAAACAAGTTATACAACTTATAGCGATGGCTTTTCCTTTATCTTCTATCGAAAAGGAAAAAGTGGAAATAAAAAAACCGATAATACCATAAAAGATAAATTATCTAAAACTGAAACCAAGGTTTTAAACTCTTTAAAAGAAAACCCTAAACAAACGCAGATAGAACTCGCCGAAAAAGGAAATATCAATCGAAGAACAGTTCAAAGATGCTTAAAAAAACTTATTTCAATCGGGGCGGTCAGTAGAACAGGTTCAAAGAAAACAGGCAGTTGGCAAGTTCTTAAAAGCATATAAAAATAAAGCGACATTTAAAGCGACAAATAAAGCGACATTTTATCGTTTTACATTTAATTAATATTTAGATGCATTTTATCGGATAAGCATAAACCAATGAATTGATTCGATAAATATCATCTGTTCTACAAACGATGCACTGCCCAGCGATATTGTATTTACTATTTGTTAATTGTCTGAAACTTTTTACATCATTAACACCATATTGTTTTCCAGACTTTGCTTCTACAAGCGATAATTCACCATCTTTAAGGATGATAAAATCAATTTCGTTTTGATTGTTATCGCGATAGAAAAACATCTGGGCGGAAACTGAGTTATTGATAAACGATTTTCTAATTTCGTTATGAATGTAAGTTTCCACGAGCCTTCCTTTAAAAGATGAGGCTTTGAGTGTTCTTACTGAATCGACGCCAATTAAATAACAAGCTAATCCGGTATCGTTGAAATAAAGCTTTTTGCTTTTGACAATCCGCTTATTTATTGAATCTTCGTAATAAGGATTTAAGATTGTTACTAAGTTTAAAGCGATCAAAATATTAAGCCACGCATCAACGGTTTTGTTATCAATTCCGATTGTTTTTGAAATTGCATTAGGGTTATATTCTTCGCCAGTTAACGAAGCGATAGCCTTTAAAAAGTTTTCAAATTTAGTTAAATCTCTAATTGCGATTAACTCAACTACGTCTCTTTCAATATAAGTCTTAACATAGTTAGAGAAAAAATTATGAATTGGTTTATCTTCTATTTCCCATCTAGCAGGATAAAAGCCTCTAAGTATGGATAAATATAACTGGTCATTAGTTAATTCTCTTTCTTCACTTTTTTTAAATAGTTCATTGTTATTAGCTATAAAAGGAATTTCATTCCATCCTCTTATTTCCGCTTGAGATAAAGGTTCTAATTCAATAATTCCTACTCTTCCGGAAAGAGATTCACTTACGCCTCGCATAAAAGAAAATTTTTGACTGCCAGTTAGAATAAACATCCCATTAGCTTTTATAGAACCTTCTTCTAATCTTTTTTTGTTAACTAAATGCTCAATTTCTGGAAATAATTCCTTAGCCTTTTGAATTTCGTCAATAATCAAATGATTACCATACTTTTCTAAGAATAGTTTTGGATTTGATTTAGCTTCATAACATAAAGAAGAATCGTCTAAAGATAGATAACGATTCCTTTATCAAAAAAGTATGAGACTAAAGTGGTTTTACCAACTTGCCGTGCTCCTGTTATTAAGGTTACAGGATATTCATTTATTGAATTTATAACTGATTCTAATATTGTTCTTTTGTATATCATATGTTTTTATCTAAAATCATTATATGAAAAAGAAAAATTCCAATTTCAACTATTTTTAGTATTTTTTGGAATTTGTAAATAAAAAATATCGTTTAAATCAATGTTTTTTAAAAATAATAATGTAATTAAAAAGATAATTATTTATGTTCTTCAATATCGATGACATCGTCGACGCGATTGATTGGATCGTGTCTAAGAGGGCGATGACAATGCGGGCAATAAATGAATCCATGACGATACCAAGGTCGATAGCCTAATTCATTTTGCTGATATTCAAATATCGTTCCGCAGTATTCACAGGTGATTCTAAATGTTGGGTTTTTAGCTTCTTTGATGATTTTCATGATTTCGTTCCTTGCTAGATTTCTTCAATCTTTTTCCAAGAAGAAGTTATTTCTTTAACAATAGATTGAGCTTCTTCTTTAGTTATTAAATCTTTTAAATAATTATGTATTAAGGTAGCAATTTTAATCGCATCTTCTTTTGTAGCTCCGCGAGTTGTAGTCGCAGCGAAACCGATGCGAAGTCCAGAAGTTTTATTTGGCTTTAATGTGTCATTAGGTAGCATATTTTTATTCGTAGTTATGCCAATTTCTTCAAGCTTTTTCTGGGCGTCCAAGCCTGTAAGGTTAAATGATTCAAGAGTGTTTAATAAAAATAGATGATTTTCACTAAGTGAAGCTTTATCGCCTAATGATATAAAAGTTTTCGCACATGCAAGAGTGTTCTCTTTCACATTTTTTATATATTCTTTAAAACTTGGTTCTAGAGCTTCTTTAAAGCACACCGCTTTCGCAGCAATTATGTGTTCAAGCGGTCCTCCTTGATAGAATGGAAACACTGCGGAATTTATCTTTTTTGCTAATTCTTCATCGTTAGTAAGAATAAGTCCGCCTCGAGGGCCTCTTAAGGTCTTATGTGTTGTAGATGTCACCACATCGGCGTAGCCAATTGGGCTAGGATGCTCGTTTGAGGCAACAAGTCCTGCGATATGAGCCATATCAACGATAAATTTCGCTCTGACAACATCGCATATTTCTTTGATGCGTTTAAAGTCGATTGTAAATGGATAGGCACTGTAACCAGCAAGGATGAGATCCGGTTTTTCTTTTTTCGCCACTTCTAGAAGAAGGTCATAATCTAGATGAGCATCTTTTCCTAAAGGATAGAAAACGAAATTATAAAAATGTGATGAAAATGACACCGGACTTCCATGACTTAGATGTCCTCCATCGTTAAGCGTTAATGATAAAATCTTGCCTCCATCAGGAAGCAGTGCTCGATAGGCCGCGGCGTTAGCCTGTGAACCCGAATGAGGCTGAACATTGGCAAATTTTACGTTAAATAATTTTTTAGCTCTTTCAATGGCGATTTCTTCGATTTTGTCGACGAATTCGCAACCTCCGTAATATCTTTTATTTGGATAGCCTTCCGCGTATTTATTCGTTAAAATTGAACCCGCGGCCAAGCGGACATCTTTGCTAACATAGTTCTCACTTGCGATGAGCTCAATGCCTTCGTTTTGTCTAATAGTTTCTTGTTCAATTAAGCTAAAAATTTCATTGTCCATAAAAGTGCACCTCTAAATATTAAATATAATATTAGAAAGTAGCTCTTTTATAAATATCTATCGACTTCCCACTTGCTAACCATGCGAGAAAATTCGGCCCATTCAAGTTTTTTAGCTTCTAAATATTTTCCATAAGTGTGGTCGCCAAGCGTCTCTTTCAAAAGAGGGTCGTTAACCATTTCTTTTAATGCGTCTTTTAAATTCTCAGGCAAATTTGGAATACCTTTAGCTTCTCTTTCTTCGCGAGTCAAAGAGAAGATGTTGTCATACACTGGAGGCACGACTGGAACTTTATCAGGGTTAAGTACTCCATCAAGTCCAGCATTAATGATGACCGCTAACGCGAGATATGGATTGGCGTAAGGATCAACGTTACGGATTTCCGCTCGCGTTGCTTCTCCTCTAACGGCGGGAATGCGAATCATCGATGAACGGTTGGCATCGCTCCAGCAGGCGTAGCACGGAGCTTCAAAGCCGGATATAAGTCGCTTATAAGAGTTAACAATTGGGTTAGTAACCGCGCTCATAGAACGTGAATGTTTTAAGATTCCATATATAAATTGCTTGCAAAGCTTGGATAATTTCATGCTTTCCTTTTCATCATAGAAAAGGTTATTTCCTTCTTTATCTTGAATGGAAATGTTTGTGTGCATACCTGAGCCTGGTAAATCCATAAATGGTTTTGGCATGAAGGTGGCGATGAAGTTATTTTTCCTCGCAACTGATTTAACGATATGTTTAAACGATTGAAGATTGTCGCACGCGGTTAAGACATCCGCATATTTAAAATTGATTTCTTGTTGACCATTGCCTACTTCGTGATGGGCAGTTTGCACGACAAAACCACATCGTTCAAGTTCGAGAGCGATTTCTCGCCTAATGGAATTACCATTATCGATTGGTGATAAATCAAAATAAGAACCTTGATCGGTGACTTTAATGTTGCCATTATCATCTTTAAGTAAATAAAATTCTGGTTCAAAGCCAACGTTCATCTGTTCGATGCCAGCATCTTTCAATCTTTTAATAGCTCTTTTAAGAATATAACGAGGATCGCCTTTAAATGGCTTGCCATAAGGCGTATAGACATCGCAAATTAATCTTGCAACTTTGCCAAATGAACTATCTTCAAAAGGAAGAATAAGCCATGTATCTAAATCAGGTTTTAAATACATATCCGCTTCTTTGATGCGAACAAAGCCTTCAATAGAACTACCATCAAACATGATCTCGCCGTTTAACGCAGATTCTAGTTTTGCAACAGGAATTTCCACCGCTTTGATGACGCCGAGCATGTCGGTAAATTGCAGTCTAACATAGTGAACATTCTGCGTTTCCGCAATTTTTAGGATTTGCTTCTTAGTGTACTTAGCCATAAAATAAGCTCCTTTGTGAAAAATAAGATAAATTTACTATCTATTTTGGACTTCATTTCCAAATCAGAGTCTATTATTTTTAAAAAAGCCGATATATTCGGCATTATTTTTTATAAGTAACAACAAATTTTTAATCTTATTTGTCTTTATTCTTAGGAGGGAACAACTTTTTTCGAATCCAAAAATATGGTTTAGAAACATATTTAATTAGGCCAATAATCGCTAGTGAAAGAACGCTTATAACAACTGAAGGAATAAACATCACGCCTTCATATTTTTCATGTTCCACCAAAACGTTATTGTTCATCAAAATCACAAATAATAAATAAGCTAGTCCAATGGCGATAAGAGTAAAGGCTCCTAATAAGGATAAAGAAATAATGAGGTCGTCTTTTTTATCCTTTTTTAAATAAGGCTCAATGGATAAAGAAACGAAGATGATTTCGGTAAATATACATAAGACAGAAACAATGATTAAAATGACACCCCAAAAGATTTCTTCATTTGTAAAGTATGATGGAAATAATAAAGATGAGAAAACCCCAAACATCACTTCAAAAGCAATGAGAAGATAGGATGTATATTCTTTCTTTAAGATGTCTAAGAATAATTTGCCTCTAGCTGAATTAAATAGATTTATTTTCTTAGTCTTTTTCTCGCTTTTTTCCTTTTTATCTGTGCTTACTGATTCATCGCTATTAACGATATCAATTGTCGAAAACAGTGCTTCTTTTTCTTCTTTTTTCAAGATGATAAAGGTTAATTCGTCAGAGTGAGACTTAATGGTTTTATCGATGATTCTAGAATAAAGAGCATTAATTTCATCGTTATAATCGATCAAAACATAGCTAGGTTTTACATTTAGGGTAGTTTCAATAATTTTCTTTATCTTATTATCTTTATCAATAAATGTCTCTAAAGGCATGTCCTTAAGTTCGATGAATTTATTTTGAACATCTTCAATAAAAGCTTTCTTTTCTTTTTTGCTAGTTACAAAAGAAAGAGTCAAGCAAAAAACTTGTGAAGAAATAGCTAAAACGCATAGAGTTTCTTCGCTATTGATGTTATTAGGTAAAAAAGTAATTCCATCGACGATAAACGTGCCATCGAGGAAAGAATCTTCCTTTAAAGATAAACTTTTAAAGACAGCTTTCTTAGAATAGTCAAGTTCGTTATAGCCATTATTAAAAGAAAGGTTAACCGGCGTCTGTCTCCATTTCTTATCTTTAAGGATTATTTCTTTAAGTTCGACCATTGTGATAAATAAGTGTAAGAAAATATCAAATAAATAACGAAAATATTATATTATTTTCATTGTTAATGAGAAAGCATTTAATATTATTAAGCTTATCAAAGATAAACGTTGAAGCGATGTGCTAGAATTAAAACGATAAAAATGAAAGGAAGAAAGTATGGATCAAAAAATATTAAATAAATATTTAAGTTGGCTTAATTCTTCATCACTAAGTAAAGATGAAAAAGCGGAATTAGAAGCCATTAAAGATAATGAAAAAGAAATCATCGACCGTTTCATCGCTGATTTAGAATTTGGCACCGCCGGGCTAAGAGGTATTATGGCTCTAGGTAGCAATAGAATGAATAAATATGTCATTCGTCATGCTACGCAAGGGCTAGCAAATTACTTATTAAAGAAAACTTCAAATCCGAAAGTGGCCATCGCCTACGATTCAAGAAATAATTCTAAATTTTTCGCTAATGAAGCAGCGATTGTTTTAGCTTCGAATGGTGTAAAAGCTTATATTTACGATGAACTGATGCCCACGCCAACCTTGTCCTTCGCAGTAAGATATTTAAAATGCGATGGAGGAATTGTTGTAACTGCATCACACAACCCAAAAGAATATAACGGTTATAAATGTTACGGCAATGATGGCTGTCAAATGACTGATAAAAATGCCTCAGATGTCTATCAAGAAATTGAAAAATTAGACATGTTTGACATTAAATATGCAGATGAAAAATCTTTAAGAAAAGAAGGTTTAATCGAAACAATTTCTGAAGATGTAAAACAAAAATATTTAGAGTCCACTCTTAAACAATCTCTTGTTAAAGAAGAAAAGATACTCAATATTGCCTACACTCCTCTTAATGGAGCAGGCTATAAATGTGTCACAAGTATCTTGAAGATGGATGGCTTTAAAAACATTGATGTTGTTAAAGAGCAAAAAGATCCAGATGGCAATTTCCCAACCGCCCCATATCCAAACCCAGAGATGAAAGAGGCTTTAACTCTTGGCATCAAATTGTTGATAGAAAAAAATGATGATATCTTAATTGCTACTGACCCTGATTCTGATCGTATGGGCGTAGTCATAAATCAACATGGCACCCCAATAATTTTGACAGGAAACGAAGTTGGCATTCTTCTATTTGATTTTGCCTATCTTGCTAGAAAAGAAAATGGCACACTCCCTGAAAAACCATTCGCAGTTAAAACTATCGTCAGCTCTGATTTAGTAAACATCATGGCTAACAAGCGAGGCATTGAACTAGCTGAAGTGTTAACAGGATTTAAATATATAGGCGAGCAAATTCTCTTCCTAGAAAAGAAAAATGAAACTAATAGATTTATCTTCGGTTATGAAGAGTCCTGTGGCTATTTAACAAATCCGGAAATTCGCGATAAAGATGCAGTAAATGCTTCGCTACTCATGTCTGAATTAGCAAACTACTACAAGCATAAAAACATGACAGTTTACGATCGTTTGATGGAAATATACCAAGAATTTGGTGATTATAAAACCGCGACTCATGCCTATGAATTTAAAGGTTTAACGGGTAAAGCTCACATCGAAAAAATCATGTCCGATTTTAAAGATAAATCAATTAAAGAAAAGATTCCAAATATTGACCATTTAGGCGATTATCTAGAACAGAAGATTCATTATAAAGATCATGATGAACCAACAAATCTGCCAAAGAGCAATGTCATTAAGTTCTTCCTTAAAGATGGCGAAACAATCACCATCCGTCCAAGCGGAACTGAACCAAAATTAAAAGCTTATATATTTGCTTATGGTAAAAATAATCTAGATACGTATACTAAAATTATTGACAATTTAATAAAGGAGGACTAAAAGAATGGCCTTAAAAAGATTATCGAAAACTTTCTACAAAGTTAGCTTCATCATCTCTATTGTTTACGTTGCTCTTATTGCATTAGGAATGATTATCTTCGGTGCAAGCTTAGGTGCAGCTCTTAATGGTGATGTTACCTTAACTGATCCAGCTGGAAACGCCTACGATAGAGAAGTTCTTGTGGCTGCTATTGTAATCTATGAAGTTATCTTTGCCTTTACGCTTGCATTTGCAATCGTTAACTTAGTAGTTTCAAAGAAAGCATTCAACAAGCCAAGTAAAAAGTTACATATCTTAGGCATCATCTTTGGCGTGCTTTCCGGCGTGGAATTCTCCACCGCCGCTGGCATTTTAGGTTTAATTGCCCTAAGCCGTGAACCCAAAGAAGAAGTCATCGACGTTGAAGCAAAAGATAAATAAAAGAATTAGCTACATAAGAATTAACCGATTGAAACATATCGGTTTTTTCTTGCTATAAGCAAATAATCGATATATTATTTAGTTGAAAATTATTTCACTGAAAATTTTTTCAACAAAAAGGAGAAATCGATGTTCATCGGAAGAAAAGAAGAAATTCAAGCAATTAAAAATACTCTAAATGAGCCTTCTAATCATGTTTTAATCTATGGAAATCGTCGCGTTGGTAAAAGCCTATTAATCGATGAAGCATTAAAGCAATCAGGTTTAACATTTGTTCATTTTGAATGCTTAAAATCAACATTGAAAGATAACATAGATGAATTAGCTAAATTGTTGTCTCAATATAATATCGTCCCATCAAACATCAGCTTTGATTCGCTCTTTTCTTTATTTAATTATTTGAACACATTAAATAAACACATCGTGATTGCCTTAGATGAATTCCCTTATCTATATGTAAGAAATAATGGGGATGAACTAGATTCACTTTTTCAAAATTTATTAGCTAATTATACAAAAAATCTAAATATCATCCTTTCTGGCTCAAACATCGGCATGATGAAAACTTTAATAAAAGATAAGAATCCAATGTATGGACGATTTAAAACTATCATCAATTTGAAAGAATTCGATTATCTATCTGCGAGTGAATTTTATCCTCACTTATCTAATTACGATAAGGTTGCCTTTTATTCAGTGTTTGGCGGTTCACCATACATCTTAGCTCAATTAGATGAAAGCAAAACTCTAAAAGAAAATATATGCATGACACTTTTAAATAATTTAAGTTCCGTCTATAACTATGCAAGTCAAAATTATACAAGCGATCTTTCTAGTAAACTTAATTATGAAACTATATTCAAAATAATAGGAAACGGGAAAATCAAATATCGACAATTAGAAAATGAACTGCATTATAAGCAAAACGGCTTATTAAGCAAGCAATTAAACAATCTATTCGAAATGGAATTCATCGAAGAAAATGTTCCAATAAATCGAATAAACGACAATAAAAAAATATCTTATTCTCTATCAAATAATGTTCTAAGATTTTACTATACTTATATTTATGGAAAAGAAAACATTATTAACCTTTTAGGGAAAGAAGTTTTTTATGAAACCTACATCGAAAAAAGCATCAATACATTCATCTCCTTTAGATTTGAAAATATTGTGAAGCAATACATTTCATTTTTAATTAAAAATAGAACATTAAAAGGAATCTATAATGTTGGCTCTTACTATTACGATGATGCAATAAATAAGAAAAACGGAGAATTCGATATAGCTATAAAGAAAGAGAATGGCTATGACATTATCGAAGTTAAATATCTACAAAACAAATTAGATGATGAACTAATAAAAGAAGAAATTGCAAAAATAAAAGCAATTAAAGAAATTGATATAAAAGGCTTTGGTTTTGCCTCAATAAATGGTTTTTTGACCGACAAAATCAAAATGAAATACCGCTTTGACGGCGATGATATTTATTTCAAAAAATAACTATTTTGAGACTCTTTTGCTTAGGAAATTGTCTAGCTTTGCCGATAATGTCTTAATGTTTTTAAAAGATGTCGCGGTGTTAATACGGATAAAGTTTTTTCCTTCAATTCCATAAATAGAACCTGGAGAAACTTTAATTTTTTCTTCGTTGTAAAAATCTTTTACGAATTCATCACCATCTTTAAAGATAAGAGGCACTTTAAACCAAAGAAGATACGTTGATCCACCATCGATAAGCTTTAAAGAATATTTCTTTTCAAGAGAGAGTGAAGATAAATAGTCTTTGTTTTTCTTTAAATACGTTCTTAATTCTTTGTTATATTCAAGTCCATATTCCCAAGCTTTAATAGAGGCATAGCATCCAAAAGAATTAGGTTCACCGACATCATTTTTATATAATTGTCTTTTAACTTTTTCGCGAATTTCTTCATCAGAAATAATAAGAATTGATGCCTGCATTCCTGCAAGATTAAAAGCTTTGCTCGCCGAATTTAAAATGATGATATTTTTATAATCGTTAAAATAGTTACAAAGTGAATAATATTCTTTATCTGGGTCAGTAATTCCGCTATGAATCTCATCGCTAATTAAAAGAATATTGTTATCTTTTACTATTTTTATAATTCTATCGATTTCATCTTTAGAAAATATCTTTCCTCCTGGGTTATGAGGATTGCATAAAAGAAGGATTTTTATATCGTTCTTTTTTACTAATTCTTCTAAAAGAGAGAAATCAATTTGATATTCGTTTCCCTTTTCAATAAACGGACAAGAAACGACTTCTAAGTCATGATTTTTTAAGCAACTATAAAAGGTGTTATATATAGGCATAAACATGAGCACTTTATCACCTTTATCTGTATAGACATCTAAGATTGAGTCTAATGAGGCGATGACTGATGTTGAAAATAAAAGATTGCTACGTTTAATGATGTTATTATGTCTTTTCTTTTGATAAGAAATAAAAGAAGTAAAGAATTCTTCAGGCACTTCTGAATAAGGAAACGCTCCAATAGAAATTCTTTCTTCTAAAGCTTTTATAATTTCAGGAAGGACTTTAAAGTCCATATCCGCGATAGTTAAATTAAGTTCATCATTTTTTATATTTAAATATCTAGAACTATCTGTTCCTCTTAAATTTGCGATGTCATCGAAATTATATTTCATTGTTCTATAACGATTTTTGTTTTCTTACTGTCTACATAGTTATCATCAAGAATGAGTTCATCAACTCCCTTAACTTTGATGACACCAGATGATGGATTTTTTATAGATTGAACTTTACTAATAATGTCCGCGTCGATATTTTCGCTATATTCAAATGTGAGGTCAGAATCTAAAACTTTTGTATTCACTAATTTCACATTCTTCATATAGCAAAAGCCTTGATGAGAAATGATTTCGCAGTCAATAAAAGTAATGTTTTCGCTATTCCAACCAATATATTCTCCATGAATGACTGAGTTTCTAACTATTACGTTTTTACAGTTCCAAAATGCATCCTTACTATCTAAGAAAGAATTAGAAATTTCTAAATTCTCTCCTCCATCAAAAAAGTAGTTTCCTTCTAGATGAAGCTTATCAATATGAACATTTTTAGAATTCATCAATAGATAGTCACCTTTAAAGCTAGAATTGATAATTTTAATGTCCTTACAATTCCAAAAAGTCTCGCTCGCATTAGTAAATTCGACATTTTCTAAGTAAACATCTTTCGCTCTTCTAAATGTTTTAGGCGCTTCAATAAGCGAATTCTTAATTGTTATATTTGAGCAATACCAAATCCCGCTTCTAGCGTCATTAGTTAATTTGATGTTTTCGCATTCAATATTAGATGCGTACCACATCGGATATTTCCATTCGAAAGTAGTATTGCTTATCTTTAGATTTTTGCTCTCTTTTAAAGGAGATTCTCCAAAGAGAAAATGACAATTATCAATCGTCGAATTCTTTAATGCGAATAGCAATCTTTCGCCTTCAAATGAGTCATCTATATATTTCATGGCTATAACGATAATGCAAATCAATATCTAATACAAAATGATTTGCTCATTTATTATATTCTTTATTTTTATAAATGTTGTTTTATGAGTAAATATCGCGTCTTTTTCGCTCATATTTTTAGCTAAAAATCGACTCATAATTTTTCTATCAATTATGCGAAAAAAGTTCGATAATAAACGACTTTCATTAATATAGAAGCTCAAAATAGTTGACTGATTTTTCTTTTTTTAATAAACAAAAGAGCACTAAGCGAAACAAGGAGGTTTAGAAAATGAAAAGAACTTTAATAAAAAGCTTATTACCACTTATGGCGGGAGTCGCCGTCATTGGATCAGGTTTTTCAATTTGGGTATTTTCCGGAACGCAGATTACTGAAACAAAAAACTTGTCTGCAAAGATAACAAAGCTTGCTGATGTTGGCGAGTTTGAGCAAGTTGCTGACGAATTTAGTATTGTCTTTGATCAAACCGCAGCTAAAAGGGCTGAATTAGGAATTACAAGCACTGCTGAAGCCAAAGGTATTTATTTAGAACTTGGAGCAAAAGAAACAACTGTGTATAAGGAAAGGGAAACAACTGATCCTGATGCAATCGATCATGATAATGATAAAATCTACTATCAAATGACTGTTACGTTAACACTCGGCAAGGATTTATATGATTATGTCGATGTTAACTATGCAGGCTCAACAAAGGCTAATGATGACACAAATGGTGTCTATACATTTACTCTAGGAGAAAATGCTAAAACATTCGATTGGAACAGTGCAACATTTGCTTATAAAACGGGAAAAGAACCAACTAAGAAGGCAGAATACACTGCGTTAAAAACTGTCGTGTCAGCCGCAGTTACGCGCGTTGTGCAATACAAAGTTGAAGTCTTGTCAAAATAATCGCATCAAATAAAAAGTGCCGCGTGGGAGGTAGCTAGATGGACTATTTCATCAGATCTAGCGGTATCAATCTTTATATACTGCTAATCGCAATATTGGTAATTATCCTCTTCAGCGCCGCGTTTATAATCCTCGCGGCCTTTTTCTTCCATGAGAAAAAACGATCATTAGAATATGGTCTTGATGATGAGCTAATTCGAGAAAGTGCATCAAAATATATCTATAAAAGACTCAAGAAAAATAAATCGACATCATTTGTAGATATCGATAAAGAAATAAAGGCTAATAAAAGAACAAATAGAATCATTTCAATAGTCAGTGATGGCCTCATCGCCTTGTTATTTGTCTACTTTACCATCATGATTGGCGTCTCTTTATCCATCAAGGCTAGTGGCGATCAGATGTGGTTAGGCGATAAGGCGGTCTTAGTCATTCAAACTGATTCAATGGAAAGAGCCTATAAAGGTAACACTTATCTTCTCGATGAAAATGGTAAACCTAATGAGGCTGATAGAATTCCTCAATTTGCCTATATTTCGATAAGCAACAAAGAAGAATATATTAATAACATCAAACCATTTGATGTCGTCGCCTTTAAGATGCAAAAAGATAGCAACGGAGGAAACTATGTCACTATTGTACATCGACTTATATACGTTGAATATGATGAAAACAATGAACCGTTATACACCTTTAGAGGTGACGCAAACTCATCATCATTAACTGGCGAAATCAAAGTTAAAAAAGATTTGATTGTTGGGGTCCATCAAAGCGAACACTTTCATGGTGAAAAGAATCTAGCCTTTGGCTACTTCATCTCTTATATGCAGTCTAACATTGGCATCATCATTGTCTTTGTCGCTTTCGTGATGATGGGCTTATATTCCTTCTTATTAGATCGACTAAATAAACCATATAACCACCGCTTCATGCTCATCTTAGAAAAAGATATCGAAGCGATATGTATAGAGCAAAAAGAGGTTATAGCTCAAGAAGAAGATGGTAAAGAAAAATGAGAAAGAAAATCTTGTTAACGTTATACTTCTTGCTTGTTCCTGTCCTTCTTATTGGAAGTGGTTTTGCGATATTTGTTTTTAAAAACACAGAAGTTAAGGCAAACAATATAGTCAATATAGAAATCGAAAAGAACCAAGACTATGGAGAAATGCGCCTTGTCTATTTAGATAATGGAACATATAAAGATGAAATAGAGGAGACAAGTTTAAAAACGCATTTGGAGCTTGGTTATGAAAGCATCGATTTAGCTAGAAGCGATAATCCAACAAAGAAAAGAAATTTCATCATCGAATATACTTCTCCTACAATGTATGAAAATGGTCCGCTTGCGATTTACTTACAATTAACTTTAAAAGATAGTGATACTCGCGGGGTAAATCTCATTCCAATTGCTGGAGAAGAGATTCCTTATCCTAAATCATCATCAATTTTAGATATAATCTCGCCTAAACAAGTAACTAACTTGGACACTGATTCATCATCATCATTTATCGAAAAAGTCGATAACGTAAATAACATTGTCTACACAAATAAGATTTTAGAATTCACTCCATTAGGAGGACAATTAGTCAGCTATCACCATTTTTCCATCGATTTTAAATATTCTCGATTTAACGGAGTATATAACTCCAGGAATTATTCTGGCTCCTTTTCTCCTTCATATTTCCATTCAGAAAAGATGCTAAATGAGAAGATGAAAAGTAACATCGAGGCTATCAATAACTCATCTATCGATATTTCCTTTTTCCTAGCAAAGGTATAAATAAATGAAGAAATACATACTGTTAACATTAGCATCACTACTATTACTAACTGTTCCATCAGTAGCTTTTTCTTTGTTTGTTTTTCCTGAAAAAGAGGTGAAGAAAGAAAATATCGATACATATGGGCAAAACGCCCATCTTAATAGCGTCGATAAAAGTAATGTCTTCCGCGTCTATTTCTTTGCTTCACCATATTATTCAACAGGTTCAGAATTAATAAAAGAAGATGGAAGCACAGTCACTGATCCATTAGAAATCGCAGAGCACGTTGATAATCCCTACAATAGCGAAGAGCCTTATTGCTTAAGACATTCTAATGAAAGCGGAGCTGATTTTAGCAATGTCACCTACAATCCTCAATATCCATGGACAGATGTATCTTATTATTATCTATCGGTAGAATCTTCAACAGGTGCGAATTTAAGTTTTAATAATAACGATACTGAACTTATAAAACGTCATCCAAAAAGAAGATGGACAGGTTATATTCTTCCTAATGAAGAGTTAAATATCGTTGAAACTAGCAAATACGTGATGATAGAAGCTGAAAACAACATCCCTATCTCAAAATTATCAAAAATAATTGCTCAATCAGTATATAAAGACTATCTTGGCTTTGGTCCAGAATTTATCGGTTGGACCTATGATAAAGCTTTAGCGGAAGAAAGAAGTCGTTATACCATATGGGATAAATATGAAACAGAAACAAGTGGCACTCTTGTTGGGCAAGGCGGAGCCGCGATAAGCGGAACGCCTTATAAAATTGGCGATTACGGCGTACAAGATGTCACCACCGATCAAGTTATAACTTCTTCAACGTCACTATCTTATGTTGATAACTTAACCGCGACCGGAAGCACTTCTATAGCGATCGATGGATCAAGCTTAAATGATAACACCATCTATCTTTATCCAGTTTTTGCCTCGAAAAACAGCGGAAAGCCTCAACTTATTAATAATATGTATACCTCCTTTATGAAATTTAGAGTTAATCCAGGAACTAATTATAATAAGAAGCAAGACGATGAAATTTCTTATCCAAATAGATATACAATCCCTTTAGAACAAACAAGTAATAACACTGTTGGAGGGATAAACTATTTCACAAATAACGTTTATATAAGTAGTGATGAAACGTTCTCAATCCAATTGGATGTTGACCCTTTAGACTATAATGGCTCTTGGTCAGGCAATTGGACTAGCTTGTTAGACAATCAAGCGATAAAGAACTTGTCATTAGAGGAAGGCTATTATGGCTTTGATCTATATTTTGCTCACGCGCATGATGACTATGATAAAACTATAGCTACAACAAATGTCACAAATGCCGTCAACTCCTTTAATGCGACAAATAAATATATAAAAGTAATAGGCTCTAAAAACACCGCAGATGAATATGGCTACGCCACAATTAACGGCTATCCTCTTGTCTATGTTATCGGCATTAGAAAACAATATGAATATCGCTTAGCCGGCACCCATTTAAGCGGTTCATTAGATAAATATGAAGATGCCTCAGAATCAATCATCTATAGGCATAATTTTGTAACAGTAACAGAATCTAAAACATTTTATTTCACTCGCGATACCTCTTTAGAAGAAGACGAAACTTTATCGCTTTTATATTCTAAGTTTGTCACCTCATCAACAGTTTCGTTTACCTTCACTCCGATGGAATCAACGTTAATTGATTTTCTAAATAATCAAATCGCAAACGGAAATGGAGTTATAAATAACGACAACCAAGTTTATCCAATAGGTGATGATAAACCAATTTCTATAAAAGCTGATTCTAGTAACAAGAAACTAACTGTTAATGAAGCAAACCGTTATGAATTACTTTTCTATATTGATTTAGAAAATGGCGAACCAAATAGCATCCAAGTTAGCTATCGCCTATCAAAATCAAATTTCACTTTGATGCTTTTCTCTAGTAAACCCGCTTTAAGTTATTATTCATATTCAGATTTAAATGCATTGAAAAATGATTCGTCTTTCTTAGGCATATTAACTGTTGAAACTCATACTCTTATAAGTGAAACAACTGAACTAAAAGATAAAGACAACAACATAAAAACTATCAGTCAAATAAAAGCATTGTATCCAACAAAAGAAATATATGATTCAGCAACTGATATAAAGATAAACTATTCACTGTTTGAACAAAGCGAATATCTACTGCATCGAGATACGTTATTGTATTTTAATTAACTAATTAAGATTAACAAAGATAATATTTTCGATTATGAACAGCAACCTTCTTTTCATCAATTAACTTATTTAACTGATACGTCAAAGAATTTGTAACTCGCGGATAGCCAAGCGCATTAGCAAGTTCAGTCTTGCTCATATCTTTTTCATTTAAATAGTCAATAATACGGTCCCGTAATGATAAATTTTCGTTTAAGAAAGCTTTATGTATAGGAATGATAACTGTGACATAATCACGTTCTTTATTCATTTCTATGATAGGTAAGGGGGAGCCATTTTCTTTGCTTCGTTTTACGATGCGCGGATAACCAGTATTTTTAGCTTCGACAATGCCTAATTCTTTTAAGAATTCAGCAATTCGACGAGAGGTGTAGCGTTTTGATTTAGGTTTAAGTTCTTGAATAGAAGAGTCGCTTATCGTTCTATCAAAGCCCGGAACATTGGTGATTTCAATCTTGTCCGATTCCACTCTTACAGAAACTGGCTCATTTATTTGATATGACTTATGCAAAATCGCATTGGCGATAACTTCTTCAAGCACTTCATAAGAGTAGTTATAAACAACAGTCGATTTAAAATCTCCTTCGACCTTAATTGTCTTTTTTTCAATGATTTTATTTTTGATATAATCCATGCAATCGATATATTGTTTGTATAAGGGAGAATCAAAAGTTTTTTCAATGATTTCGTCCCCTTCTTTATCTTTTAAAATCGTTAATTCTATATAAGAATAGGGAATAAAATTTGAAGGCTTATCAGTAAACATCAATAAAGCGATATTTTTTGGACGATAATCCTCCTTAGGGCCTCCAATAACTCTTAAATCTAAAAGCAAATCTTCAGTGCTTTGATTATCAAAATTAGACAATAGATGAGATTGAGTTTCCATCAAATAGTCTTTTAAAATATTTCGATTAATGACAGTTAAATCGTATTTATAATTTACGCGATCATCAAAAGGAGTATAACTAGCAAGATTATATAATTCTTTTTCTTCTTCTCTAGAAGCAACAACTGTTAAAGATCCTTTACGAATATAGCATAGATATCTTGTTTCCTTCTTTTCTTTGAAAACATGCTCGTAGCATTTATAAGCCTTCTCTTCTCCAGAAGGACACCAAATAACAACGACATCTTTATCGTCATAGTTAACTAATTCAATTTGAGGAACATATGATGGCTCTATGCATTTTTTTGAATATCTAAATACTTCTTTTTGTAAACTATCAAATTTATCTCGAGGAAAACCAATTACTTCATTTTTATCGCTAATTCCGATGATGATGTAACCGCCACAAAAATTATCGATATCGTTAGCGAAAGCACATATTGTATGCATAATACTTTCAACGTTGAAGCCTTCTTTAAGTTCAATGCGAACGCTTTCGACAATATTAGGGTTTAGAATTGTATTTATATTTGTTGGTAAGGCCATAAATGCTCCTTTCTGCAGCTTTATATTATCATATTAATAAACAATTTACACCAAAAAATGCACCAAAGTGCACCAATAAATATATATGCTAAATTACTTCGATATTATCGTTATTTTTGTATTGCGATGTAAGATTAAATGCTGTTATTTGCACCAAAAAATGCACCAAAATGCACCAATAAGAATTTACTAATATTTAAATATCAAACTACTTTGCTTTTTATTAGTTCGTCTATAAGTTTAAAAGCTTCTTCAATGACATCATCCATATCAAAATATTTATATAATGCTAATCTTCCTCCGAAGTAAACATTTTTAAGCTTTTTAGATTCAGCTAAATAAAGCGAATAAATATCATTGTTCTTTTTATCATTTAATGGATAACATGGATTATTATTTTCATTATCTAATGAAGGATATTCATAAGATATAACTGTCTTTTTTGAATTGTTAAAGCGATCAAAAAACTTGTGCTCAATAATGCGTGTATATGGAGTTTCTCTATCAGTGAAATTCATCACCGCGACACCTTGAAAAACTTCTCTATCAAGAACACTGGTTTTAAAATCAACACTTCGATATTCTAGTTTTCCAAATTTATAATCAAAGAATTCATCAATCCTTCCACTATAGATAACATTATTAGCAATCTTTAAATACTCGTCTTCATTTTTAAAGAAATTCGCATTAAGTTTAACATCACTTCCATTAAGTAAAGCTTTGATAAAGTTTGTATAACCATCTTTCGGTATTCCTTGATAAGTATCATTAAAATAATTGTTATCAAATGTGAATCTTAAAGGGATTCTTTTAATGATAGATACAGGCAAATCTTTCGCTGATTTTCCCCATTGCTTTTCGGTATAGCCTTTAATTAATATTTCATAAATAGAAGTTCCCACCATTGAAATGGCTTGATCTTCTAAATTATTGATAGATGTTATGTTTGCTTTCTTTTTTTCTTGCTCAATGCATTGCTTAACTTCATCTATTGATTTAGCTTCAGGAAATATCTTTATGAACGTATTCATATTGAAAGGAAGGTTGTATAATTCGCCTTTATAATTAGCAATTGGTGAATTAACAAAAGGAATAAAGTCCATAAATGAATTCACATAATCCCATATTTTTTTATTAGACGTATGAAAAATGTGCGCGCCGAATTTATGAACATGAATTCCTTCGATTTGTTCAGTATAAATATTTCCTCCAACAAAGGGATTTTTATCAATTACTAAAACTTTTTTTCCTAAACTAGTTAGTCTATTAGCGACAGTTGAGCCAAATAGCCCCGCCCCAACAATTAAGAAATCATATTTATTATCTTTTAATTCTTTCATATTCGCTTTTTGCTAAAAGCATATTCTCTTTAGCTTTAATAGCTTCTTCATATTTCTTGGAAACAATATCATTTAATTCATTTACTTCTTCATCAGCAAGCTTTGGATTCTTCGCTTTTTCTAAATAAGAATGATAAGAAATTGCTTTTCCATTATATAGCGATTCGCATTGAATAGCCTTCAAACGAGCATTTTCAATCTTAGCTTTATTAGTCGCATCCACCATCTTTTTAAATAGCTCAGCTTTCTTCTTTTCATCAGCATTTTTATTTTCGGCTTTTTTATATCTTTTCGCTGCTTTCTCCGCACTTTTATTTAAGTCGGGGAAAATAAGCAAAAAGATAAAGAAGAAAATAAACATGGATACACCGCCGGTAAGAACAGTCTTTAATAAACCGATGACGACATCATTTACTTGCCAAGATAATAATAATGGATTAGCTATTCCCCATAAGGCATTAGTGAATAAAGAAACAAAGATCCACCCGACAAAATACATAAAGGCTTGAAAATAAGGGTTGCCTTTAGATTTATAAGTGATGTTTCTTTGAAGCGGAAAGTTAATGCATTGGGCGGTAAAAACAGCAATTTCAAAAGCAATGAAATTACCAAGTCCGCCAACTTTAACAACTCCTCCTTGAGCTAATAAAACATCGACATCGTTAGATGTATAAGCTTGCGATAAAGTGTTGCCAACCATCACCTGCGCAGGCTCATTAAAAATCCCAAAATATAAATCATTACCTAAAGCATCTTTAAGTCCTAATGAAATACGTGGAAAACAAAATGGTACATTCCAAATACCTTCAAAGGCATATGGCAAGAAAACCATGATGAGAAATTGCCATAAAGTAACCGCCATTGAAAAGATGAAAAAGAAGCTTATTTTATATAAAAGACTGGCAAATTTTGGATGTTTATCGCTAAAAGAATACCAATGAGCAAGCCACCAACGAGCAATTCGCTGAACTAATGCAACAAGCTTATTATTTGAATAAGGTTTAATTTCAATCTCTTCCATTTTTCTTCCCTTTTTTCGTTTTACGTTCTTTATTTTTATTAAAGTAATGAAGTCCTTTAAAGAAGTGACCATTAAACATCATAATTAGTCCGTCTAACTGTTTAGTTGTTATTGCTCCACCAGTCATCTTCGCTAAACTTCTCATAGGGGCGTGCAATACACCCATTATTAGAGTGTTTGAAGTTTTGTAATCACCAAAAATGCGAAGGAACTTAATAGCAAATTTAATAAGCGCAGAGAAGGCTCTACCAGCAAAGCCTTTTGCATATTTAAGTTCATTTATCGTCGTATTGTAATGAACAACTAAACGATTCTTTTTAATAAAAGAGTATTTTTCTGAAGGAACTTTAGAAAGATATATTTTTTCAAATTCATCAGTAGATATATCATCAATCTTTCCAAAGAAATAGTTAGGTATCTCTTCTTGAACTATAAAAGAATCTCTATCTAGATTTTCTCCTTCGATAGTGTATTCAGAAGAAAGGCGGATATCTTCCGAGGAGGAGGCCACTAATATTTCATATCTGCCTTTCTCAACTGACCATCTATTTAGAAGTAAGTTCCAATATCTAAATGTATATTCATCAAATGGAATAAATACTTCTTTTTCTTCACCGGCTTTAAGGAAAACCTTAATAAAGCCTTTCAATTCTATCTTCACTCTAAAAACAGTTGATTCTTTTTTGGAAATATATAGTTGGGCAATTTCTTTGCCATCAACATTAGAGATATTTTTGATTTTAAAAGAAACACCTTTAGGAGTAATGTTTAAACTGTTGTAAGAGAAATTGCTATAAGAAAGCCCATAACCAAAAGGAAAACGAACTTTCTTGCCAATAGTAGAGAAGTACCGATATCCAACAAAAATGGAGTCGCGATATTGAGTGTTTACCTCTTTTCCCGGGAAATATTTATGCGTCGGAGTGTCTTCATAGCTAAAAGGATAGGTTTCCGCTAATTTGCCACTAGGATTGACTAAGCCACAAAGGATGTTGAGTTCAGCGCGTGCGCCACCTTGTCCAGGTAAATAAGCATTTAATAAGGCATCGCAATCATCTGCCCAGCCCATTTCCACAACACTTCCAGCATGAAGAATACTAACTACTTTTATGCCTTCTTTTTTCAAAGCCTTTAATAAGATAATTTGATTTTCATTAATTTTGATATTATTTCGATCTAATCCTTCGGCTTCTATCGCTTCATCTAGGCCCAAATATACAAGAGCAACGTCAGCCTTTTTAGCTAAATTAACTGCTTTATTTAAGAGTTTTTTACTTTTTCTACCGAAGCGGTGAAAGGCTTTTTCATAGCCTATAAAATCTAAGTTATAATCCTTAATTACTTCTAAAGGAGTTTCTAACTTATAAGCGTTAACTACCGAGCTTCCCGCGCCTTGATAACGCATTCTACCTGCGAAATCACCTAATAGGCAAACTTTAGTTTCGCTCTTAAGAGGTAAGATGTTATTTTCATTTTTAAGAAGTACCATTGATTCTTCCGCGCATCTAATGGCGAGCTTATGATGTTCTTCATATTCTGGAGAATAACTCTTTTCACCTTTAAACGGCTTAGAGGTCTCAATTATTAAGTCAAGCAATCTATCAGTGTTGTTATCTAAAACTTCTTTACTTATTTTTCCTTCCTTATAAGCATTGACAATTTCGTTGACACCATCTTTCCCTGAACCAGGCATCTCTATTTCGTTACCTAAATTAAAACCTTTAACTCTATCGTTTTCTCCGCCCCAATCGGTAACAAGAACGCCTTCATATTGCCATTCATCGCGAAGAATCTTCATAAGATGAGGATTTTCATTCGTGTGAACTCCGTTAAGCATATTGTAAGAAGACATAATTGTTCTTGGATGAGATTCTTTAATGGCTATCTCAAATCCAGTTAAATATATTTCTCTTAACGCTCTTTCATCGACAATCGTATCTATAGTCATTCTTTTTTCTTCTTGGTTATTGCAAGCAAAATGTTTTAAGCAAGCAGAGATGCCTAAACTCTGAATGCCTTTTACGTAAGAGGCAGCCATCTTGCCAGAAAGACAAGGATCTTCGCTAAAATATTCAAAGTTACGTCCACATCGAGGATTTCTTTTTATATTTAGTCCTGGTCCTAACAAAACATTAACTTTTTGAGCCAGTGCTTCTTGAGCTAAGGCCTTACCCATTACTTCGCCTAATGAAATATCCCAAGAAGAGGCCATCGTCGCGGCCGGCGGAAAGCATGTTGCCTTAAGTGATTCGTTTAATCCTAAGTGATCAGCGGCCGCGGCTTGCTTTCTAATACCATGCGGTCCATCAGAGAAAAATAAAGAAGGAATGCCTTTTTCTAAAATATCTTTTGATTCCCAAAAGTTTTTGCCAGTTGTTAAACTAGCTTTCTCTTCTAATGTTAGTGAATCAACTATTTCTTTATGTTTCATGAGGCGTTCCATTCTGTCTTTTTGTTTAATAAATTATGAACAAAGTTAGCCATAAATTTCTTTATAAAGAAAGGTTGATAATAATAAAGAACAATCAATGTCTTTCTCGTTAAAAATCTATATAAATCTTTATTCTTAGTTTTGAATTCTATAAGCAACTCATTTAATTCTTTTCTTTTCTTTTTTGTGTCACCAATCGTTGAATAATAAGTTGTTAACACAAATATAGAAAATAGTGCATGTATCATATGCTTAAAGTGGTTTTTATTAAGTTTCTTTAAATCATCCAATGAATAATAAAGCATTGTTTCTTTAAAGACGCGGAATTGATGTGCGTAGTTCTTATCCATGCTACTTACAGATACTGATTGATCAATTCGACCAATGTAATATCGATATAAATCAATATTTAAATAGCAAATACTTTTAACAAAATATAAAGGCTCATAAACAAAGATGTTATCAACATAAAATGTATGTTCAAGTAGATGCAATTTACATCTTTTAAGAATATCTAACCGATAAACAAGACTATGCATCATAAAGAAGTCTTTGCACTTAAAATTCTTTACTTTATCCCAACCAATAACACTTTCATCTTTAGGAAAATAATCCATCAATGAAAAAACATGGCTTTGATTTGATGAAACATTTTCATAGACAAAGTTAGTTAGATATAAATCAGGCAAATTATTTACAGAGTGATGATATTTAATCTTTGCTAACAATTTTAAAAGCGCATCCTTGTCTAACCAATCATCCGCGTCTACACATTTAAAATACAAACCTTGAGCTACTTTTATAGCTTCATTGATGGTTGACCCATGTCCCCCATTTTCTTTATCGATGACTTTAACAATATCAGGACATTTCTCTTTATACTGATTAGCTTTTTCTAAAGTTTTATCTTTAGAACCATCGTTAACAATGATGATTTCAATATCGTTTCCTCCTACTAAAAGAGAAGGAATAACTTTATCTAAATACTTTTCAGCATTAAAAGAGGGAACAACAAAGGAAAGGAGAATCATATTTTATTTTTGTCTTTTATATTTACTTTTTTTATAGATAACAATAAACGCAGTTATAGATAGCGTTGATCCAATAATAATTATCAATAACAAGAGATAGTTGTTATTTGTCATCGACATATATGGCAATGGATATGAACTTGTTGCACTTACAGTACGTCCAAAGAAGTTCCAGTTTCCATCATCGACAAGTTGAGTGTTATATTTACCACCGATATAGTCATAACGTTCCAATAATCTTTCGATAGGATCAAGAGAGACGCTACTTGCTGAGCTATTTAAAATAATGGTTTGAGATGCAGTAGTTAAATTATTGTAGTCGCTTCTCATAGATGTCCAAACTGTCTTTAATGTAGAAACATTTGTGTTGCCATCTGGCTTGCATGTATTTGCAAATAAACCGACATATGTATTAGCAAATGCTGTTGCAGCGTAACGATCATCTTCAACATCTACAATAGAGAAATAGTCAAAGCCAATGTATTCAGTATTGGCCGCTCCATTAATGGTCGTAAATTCAAACTTATTTGAGCCCACGCCATCAACGTCACCATTTAAAGTGATAGGACCAAAATCAATTGTTCTCCATATCAAATATAAATAACGAGGTCCCCTACCAGAATCATAATAATCGCTCCAATTTAATGATCCTTGTATGCCGTGGGAAATACCATCTGGATCTTTATTTGCAGAGTCATTACGACCTTCGATATATAAACTATCATCGATTGTTATGGCGTTATCATTAATTTTGATTTCTAAATATTTACTTGGTTGAACGCTAGTAGTTACATAAGTTCCTTGATTTACAAGCAATGAAGAAACTCTCATTACCAAATGAGGGTTGGTAAAATTATTCTTTTTAACATTATTAAAGGTTATTGTGTTGCCATTGTAAGAATATTTAACAAAGTCATGATTTGAGCATGCATAATCTTTGTTGTAAGTTGCGAAATCTTGAATTAAAGCATCATTTTTGCCATCGGAATAACTAGCGATTTTCTTAGCGTTTCCTAAATCGTCTGCGTTTTCGAATTCATAAACATCTTTATTGTCGTATTTATCATAATCTAAAATCATGCAATCAAGTTGACCGCTGTAATCGCCATTTATAGCGGAATAGACAAACGAATTATTGCCTTTTTTTATTAAAACTTTTCCAACTAATACAGTTTGCCAATCTTGAGGTATATAACGACCATACATGTTTAAAACAGTGTTCTTTGTATCCCAATTACCATCGGCGCCCTTTTCTAAAGCGAAATTATCAGCCGTGCCATTTTTAGATCCTAATTCATCATCAAGCGAATGATCCTGATATTTTCGCCCAAAAACTGTAGCTTTATCATTAATAGTTAAATCTTCATCATTGAGATTTATTGTCATCATATTTTTTAAAGATAAAGAATACGAAGCCGGGGCACCAGCAGTGACATTTGAAGTTTTGTTAGTAGATACGCGAACATATAAATCAGCATATCTCTCTTCTGACGATGAATAAGTCACAGAAACTTTAGAATTAGAGCCTCCATTAAAATAGAGTACGTATCCTCCGGTAGTATTAACGGTTCTAGTTCTTTCTTCGCCATTTAAAAATACTGTTTTTTCTTCCTCGTTTATAGGGGAGCATGAATAGTTTCCAGTATAAAATCGCGCCGCAAATATACGTGCATTAGTGTATTGTCCATTATTTTTATAACTTACTGCTGATCCACTATAAGAAACACTCGCAGATTCACCTTCAGGCAAATTATGATTTTC
Source organism: Bacteroidaceae bacterium (assembly GCA_963657885.1). Lineage (GTDB taxonomy): Bacteria > Bacillota_I > Bacilli_A > RFN20 > CAG-826 > Fiminaster. The sequence continues at coordinate 89,586 of CAVKNZ010000001.1, read as the reverse complement.
ATTTTCAAATTCAATAACTGCTTTGTTTTCAATTGTTTGAAGTGTCTTATAACTTAATGCATCTGTTCTATATGCATCTTTGCTATTGCTGTTAACAAGAGATAATGCATTAAAAGTAGTTAACACAGATGCAATTAAAATAGGAAATTTTAAATAATTCTTCATATTATTCTCCTTTAGTCTCCTCTTCTACTGGATTAGTAGATGAATCGCCTTCTTTTCCTTTACGAATGAAAGCAAAGTATGTTAATAGCAATATTCCATCAAATAATGCTAAGTTAATTCCAACAACAGACATAATCCAAAGAGGTTTGTTTCTAACAACATCAACAATAACTGGCACCTCATCTGTTTGGATTTGTGTATTGCAAACCATGTATAAAATAGATTTGCAAGATTCTCTAATATCATTTGCCATCTGCACATCATTCATCCAATCGCTGCCAAAGTTGTGATTGTTTTGTTGAGAACCATTGAGCCATAAATTATTGCCAGACATCGTGCCTTGTTTTGCATCGCCAGCGCCACCCATCCAGTCAGTGACAACAGTTCCTTTAAAACCCCATTCGTCACGCAAAACATAAGTTAATAAAGCACCGTTTTGACGAGCGGTAGTTCCTCCAACTGAGTTAAACGCCGACATGATACCATTTGTTTTTCCAACCTTAACAGTTAATTCAAAGGATCTAAGATATATTTCTCTTAAGGCCTGTTCAGTGGTCCATGTTTTGATACCACCTCTATTAGTCTCACATTCATTTAATGCGAAGTGCTTAACATAAGTTGTAAGTCTTCCAGATAGAGCGCCTTTAACTGTATAGGCGGACATATAGCCTGAAAGCATAGGATCTTCGCTATAATATTCGTTATTTCTTCCTCCGAAAGGAGAGCGACGAATATTGCATCCAGGCGCGTACCAGCCATTTACGCCAGTAACTTGAGCTTCATTAGCGATGGTCTTTCCATAGTTTTTAGCTAGCTCTTTATTCCAGCTGTTGCCGATTAAACCCGCCATCGGGAACCAGGTCCATTGGCTAGTTTCGGTGACAGAAGCATTTGATCTAGTAAGTCCCATTGGACCATCGTTATCTCGCATCCAAATTTTGCCTACACTTTCGGCTTCGATTGTCGAATAGCCGCCCATAACGATGAGATTTGTCGCGTCAGTATAAGTTAATTGATTTAAAAGCAAATTCCATTTTTCATTGTTGTAGTCATTGCCAAGTTCTTTCATAAGTTCAGTATTAGCTTTAACTTTATCGCTAGTTGGTGAATGTAGTAAGTTACTATCTGTAATCTTGTTGCCATCTATATCAGTATAAAGATATAAACCATTATCTTGATTAAATGTAGGAAGCAAAGTATAAGATCTTGTCGCTTTAACAGTTCCAGCTTTCGTGTAGTTAGCTACTGTTTCTTTTTTTATTGTTCCTTTGAAGTCGCTTCTTGATAGATATAATGTTTGATCATCTCTATCAATGCTTGTTCCATCGAAAGCATCGCTGCCGGTAAAACGATTTTTAACTTCATTATCAGTTACACCATCTTTGTCGATTTTAATCGTGCTATCAACGTTATATTCGATGACTCCATCATTGCCATCAAGCAATAACGTATGAGCATTTTTCATTAATTTAATTTCGTATTTTCCAGCTTCAAGTTCATAACCCTTAAAGCCGTTGCTATTTTTATCATAGCAATCATAACTAGCCATATAATATGGATCTAATTCAAAGCTTAAAATTTCGCTTTCACCTGGTTTAAGTAATTTTGTTTTTCCAAAATCCATAAGGTTAATTGATGCTTTTTCAATTCCACCTTTGGTGTATGGAGCGGTGTAATAGATTTCTACAACATCTTTGCCTTTAACTGAACCAGTGTTAGTTACTTTGACATTTATTTTAATTTTTGTATCTAAGTCAATTGAGCTACCTTTAGTTGGAGAAATAGCGTCTTCTTCACTATCTGTAGCAAATTCATAAGAGAAAGTCGTATAACTTAAGCCACTTCCAAAAGGGTATTCAACAATTCCATCATAGCCTGTTTTTCCGTTGCTCTTCTTGCTATCCGAATTAGTGTATCCATCCCAATAGCCTTCCTTGTCTGCGGTTTCAAAAAACTTATAACCGACATAAATATCTTCAACATATGTTGTGGATGCAGATGAGACACGACCAAAATTATAAAATGATGGATTTTCGCTATGATCGGTTACACATGTTTCCGTAATTCTTCCAGAAGGGTTGACATCACCGGTTAAAACGGATGGAATCGCTCTTGCGCCTGATTGTCCGGTGACACCAATATAGTAAACGTTTTGAATTTTTTCATCGCTAAAGGCGCCACATTCAACCATGTTTGTGCAGTTTAAAAGTATAGTGACATTTGAGAAATTGTTTTTCACCATATCAATTAAATCCAATTCTTCATCAGTTAAGGCGAGGTAACTTCGTTCTACACGCGTAGGCGCGCCACCTTTTTCATTAACAACGTATGAATACATCTGAGGACAATCTTGCGCTTCGCCAGATTGACGAGAGATGACAACAATTGCGTTATCAGAAAATTCCTTTGCATCTTCTAAAAGTGTTTTTCCATTTACTTTGTTCTCATCAGAGGTATAAACATCAACTTTTGGATTATAGTTGGTGTAAAGCTTATCGTTCCCACCTAAAGATTCAGTGACTGCCCGAGATTTACACCAATCTTCATAGAAAGATTTTAAGTTTGCGTTGTATTCAATCTTTTTCTTAGGATAGATATCGTTATATTTATCAAAACCATCATAGAAAAGAACACGTTTGTTTTCAGGAATTCGAGAAATGCCGGATCCATATCCAGAAATCAAAAAGCCAGCATCAACACTCGACCAACCAAAGACGTTGGCTTTTCGATTCGCGGAAGGATTAGATTCATCGTAGGCATAAGGAGCTTTTCCGGAAGTGTTTTTGAGCATTGTTATGCCCTCTTCCATGATTTCTTTGACAAAGGCATCACCTTTAGCAAGGGCCGAGGATGCATTGCTATAGTTGACACCTGAGCCATTTATGCCTTCATCGATAAAAGCATAATATTTAACGCTTAAAACATCGGCGGTAATCATAACTCCAGCAAGTAGAGCTATGCTAACTGAACAAATTATTTTTCCTAACTTTTTCATATTTAATGACCTCAAATTTAATTCGATTTATAAGGCTTGAAATTGAGTGACACGCAGTCCCAGTGACCGCTTTGGGAGCCATTGTTGGAAGTGATGACAATGGTGTTTTCGCCTTTTTTCATTCTGACACCTTTAATTGTGATATCAGTCCAATAGACAAAACGATATCTACCATCAAGACTATACGTAACTGTTCCTGTTCTATTTTGAGCATCAGGAGTGTCGCTTGTGATATTTTTGGTCACCATATCATCAGTAAACATGCTTGTAATATCGACTCCGTTAAGAGTGTATTTAGCAATCTTATTTGCTCTTAAAGCATTGGTTTTATATGTGCTACCTTCAACACCATAGTTGGAAGAAACCCGAATAGTAAGGTCACAATCGCCTCCGCTAGGGAGAGTAAATGTTTGACTCATTGTTGAACTGGCGTCATCAAAGTTATGAACAAATCCTCTACCACTCGCGGCGTAATCGCCTGTATAGCCTAGATAAGCCGCCGCATGGAATGCTGGCCAGCTACAATTGCTGTCTACATAATCAGTTGTATAATCATCGCCCGTTTGTTTTAGATACGATGATTTTCCAGTCAAAGTCATATCTTCACATTCAAATGTATATGTATCATCGTTTAAATCAGGCTTTTCGTCAGGATCGATGATTTCATACGTGCATGAAACTGATTTACCATTGAAGGTAGCGGTAATAGTTGCGTTGCCTGAAGAAATCGCTGTGACTTTGCCATCTTGATCAACACTAGCGACAGTTGAGTCAGAACTGGTCCAATTAACTGTTCCGGTTTTGCTTTTATAGCAAATGAGCGTTTCACTTTCACCAACATTAAGTGTTGACTCAGTTTTGCTTAATGAGATTTCATCGCTAGAGCTTCCACCATCTTTATATGGGGTGATATCAACTTTAACAGTGTCCCATTGACCACTTCTATAGTTGTTATTAGGAACAAACTTAATTGTATTTTTACCACGTTTTAAATTGAGTTTGCCTAAATTAACTTCTGTCCAGTTAACAAATTTATAACGACCTTCGAGTTCATAGCCTTCGACAGTACCTGTTCTATTTTGCTCATCTGGTTCGCTATTTTTAACACCTTCGAAAACTGCTGTTTGGTCGAGTTGAGATGTTACTTCAACATTATTTAGATAAATCTTCGCAGCTTGAGTAACTATCAAATCTTTTGAACGATACTTGTTGCTAGTGTCTTCTACGTTTGTAGAGCCTCGTACAATTAAATCTCCAAATCCACCTCCAGGAGCATTAAATGTAAATGACATGCTTCGTTCAGGAGTAGCAACATCAAAGCCAAGAACAAAGCCTTTTCCGCTGGCTTCATATCGACCAGTGTAGCCTAAATAAGCTGCAGCTCTAAATTTCTCCAAAGTAATATTTGTAGCTTTAAAGTCTTTTGTGTAGTCTTCACCAGTTTGAACTAATGTGCCAACGTTTCCAACAAAATCAAGATTTTCAGCTTCTGAGAAATAGAAATCTTCATTTAAATTAGGATCGACATCACCCATGTTAACACCGTTAGTAACCTTAAATTTAAAAGATAAATTAAATATATTGCCGCTGCTAGGAACAATTGTGTGGTCACCATTATATATGAGCGCTTGCCCATCACTTAGTTCATCTTCAATGTTATCAACCCAAGTATAGACATTTGGGTCAACCGATACTTTACTGCCATCGCTTTTTTCGCCAAGCAGTTCAACATCGCTAAAATTGAATTTATCTTTGGAAGCATCAAATGAGCTCTTCTTATAGTTCACAGACATTGATTCAAAGACATCAATTTTTATTTCCGCGGATTTTCCTTGTGAATAATATATAGAAACAGTTGTATCACTATCCGTTAAAGTAGTGTCTTTAGCTAATTTAATAACATCGTATGAGTTGTTTGACGTTTGATCACCCATGCGATAAGTGTATTGAGTGTCTTCAATTGTTTCTCCATTAACATCATAAGTGACATGGAACAATAAATCAGATGAATTGAATTTTGTACCGGCTTTCTGAGGAATAGGTCCTTTGATAGCAATTAAACCATTTGGAGAAAACACGCCTCTCATTGAACTATAAACATTCACGCCATCCAAAGTTGTCGTGAATGTTTTTTCACTATCTTTATCAGTGTATGAAATTGTATAAGCACCATTCTTTGTTTCTGCATCAAATGTTTCAGGAACATCAATTGTCCATCCTTCAATTGCTTCTTCGTTGTTATCTTCTCTAACGGCCATAACAACTAAGCCATCGCTGTTAAATGATTGACCAACTAAATAAGTCATATAAGTTGGCTTTTCACTCACATATATTGATTCAATTGGACTGAGTATAACATCGTTATCGGGAGCTGATGTAGTTTTGTTAAATGTTAAAACTAGTCCGCTGGTAATTAAAGAAATTGCTACCGCAGCAACCAAGCCGATGATAGAAAACGCAATAATGTCAATTTTCTTTCTCGTGGAAAGTTTTGATTTCTTTTCATCATCTGCTTGAGGCTCTGTTCCATCTTCATTGCCCATAAGTTCTTCTTGATTGGTTTCTTCAAGTAAATCATCGAAGGAGATGTTAAAAAGGGTACACATGTTTTTAAGGTTAGCAATGCTAGGATAAGATTTGCCTAATTCCCACTTGCTAACAGCCACACGTGTAACATCCAATTTTTTCGCAAATTCGTCTTGAGATAAATTATTATCTGTGCGAATTTTCTTAATTTTTTCACCAGTAGTCATAATGGTTTCCTTTCAAGCGACACCAATAATTATGGACGAAACTATTTGTTCACTTACAATTAAAAAAGCGCGAGAAAGCGTTTTCAAGGAAATTATTAGTTTCGTTTTTCGGCGATTTTTTCATTTTTAAGCGAAAAGAAGAAAAATAAATAAGTTCACTACGTGAAGATTTTTACTTTTTATAGCTTATAGACAAGAAAATCTTCCATTTTCATAGGAGAAAAAATTGTTTTTTATTCCAATAATGATTTAAATAGGTCTTTATCTAGATGATTCGTCTCTTTTATTTTTGGAAATAAGTCACTCAACTTAATTCGCATGAAAGCTTATCTTCTTCAGACAGTCGGCAAATAAAAGAAAAACGTTTATAATTTTCACATGAGCAAAAAGAATTTAAAGATTGGCTTAACCTTTGCTTCTTTATCGTTGATGGTAAATCTTTTTATCATCGCTAATGCGTTTATCCCAGGAACTGTTTCAGGACAAATGTCTGACTTTATTGCTAACATAGTTAAGTTTTTTATCAATGGCATAGATAAAGATGTTGATGAAATAAAAACAGAGTCAATAACTTTAAAACTAGATGATAGGTATCTATTAAACGGAGTTGAAGGTTATAAAGATAACGAAATTCCTTTAGGTGCGACTAAAAAGTTAATAGCCTCACCTAATCCGAAAAATGCAACTGACGCGAATATATATTTCACTTGCTCAAGCGATAAAATCAACGTCATCCAAGTTGACTATGGAGCCTTCATAGAAGCTAATGAAGATATTGATTCATTCACTGTTACAGCTCACTTAAAAGATAGCGATATCCATACTGACTATACTTTCTATGTAAAAGAGCACTGCGCCCCAATAGATTTTTCTATTTCTCTAGATAATAAAGAAATAAAAACCGGACTAACAGAATTAGTAAATGTAACTCCGATAAGTAAAATTGAATCGATAAATGATCCTTTAAAATATGTCCGTTATTTCGATAGCACAAAACTTGAATACACTTCTTCAAATACTAGCATCGCTTCGATTAACAATCTCGGAGTCATAACTGCAAAAAGCGTTGGAACAGTAGAGATAAGTGTCTCCAATGGAACAGTCACTAAAAAAGAAACAATAACAGTTAAAAATAATGCAGAAACAGTTATCAAGCCTAATAACAATTGGAAACTAACATCGAAAACTAATAAAGCCTATATCGGCGACATGAACTTTGATGGAAATGATTATAGCGAAGTAGGATTACATAACACTCCTTTAACTGTCGATTGGAATGGAGTAACTCCTAGCGACAGTAAACTAACTTACAGTTCATCAAATCCTCTCATCGCGATGGTCGATAGCTCTGGTATTGTTCGCGGATATCGTAAAAAAGGAAAAGTAACCATAACCGCCATATCAGCATTAGATCCATCTCAATCATCTAGTATTGATATCGATGTCGAAGATGTGATGATAAGTTCGCTTAAATACGCGAGTGAAAAGAGTAGCTTCCAGATTGAAAAAGGAGTAACTTTACTCATTTCTCCAAATTATCTTCCAATCAACGCAAGCGATAAAAAGATGATGGGGAAAGCAGAAAATAGCTCGCTAGTGGAAATCGAATCCCGCGGTAGTAGCGTCGCCATCAAAGGAATAGAAACAGGCAAAACTAAAATCACGATATACGCGGTTAATTCTCCAAGCGCAACCCTAGAATATGAAATTGAAGTAACGCCATTAAAAATCATCAACTCCGCGAATGAAGATGACTTTTTTAGCATCATTAGAAAATCAATTGGTCACTTAATGCTCTTCTTTGTCGATGGAATATTTACCACCTTAGGCGCGTATTTCCTTATTAAAGATAGTAAGAAAAAGTATTTCCGTTATCTAATCTACCCGGCTTCTTTAGTATTTGGCTTTTCAATCGCTGGATTAAGCGAATTCATTCAACTATTCATTCCTAAACGAGGAGCAAGATGGATAGATGTTGGCATCGATACGCTTGGCTATGCAAGCGCGACATTATTGATAGCTCTAATATTCTTAATAATTTTCATCATTAAAAGGATTAAGGACAAAAAGAAAGTAAAAATTGATAACAATTAATGTTTGTTATTGAAATAAAATTCAGCTTCAGAAACTTCTTTATCTAAGAAGGCTAATATATCTTCGTAAACTTCTTGACGATTTTCTTCATTTAATAATTCATGACGAAGTTCATCATAAAGTTTTAGTTCAACATTGTTGAGTCCAAGTTTTTTATAAAGTTGGAACAATTTATAAGGTCCTTTTCCATAAGCACCTACTGGATCATCAGTTCCTGAGACGATGAGAATGTTCATATCTTTACGAATCTTCTTTAAGAACTTCTTTTGATAGATACGGTTGCAGCCTTTCATAAATTCATAATAGAAGCCGTGCGTTGAAACATATCCGCATTGTTCGTCTTGTTTATATTTTTCAACATTTTTAGGATCAAGCGATAACCAGCTTGAAGGTCCTTCATCTTTAAAATGTTTTCCATACATTCCAAAAATCATCTTGTCCATGAAGAAATGTTTTTTGCTACGGTTCTTCTTTGTAAGAGTTAATTTAGCAATGGCTTTGCCAAATTTATAAGTAACTTTGGCGTTTGGTCCATTGGTGCCAACAAGCACAATTTTGTTGATGTGAGTTGTAAATCTTTGAATGTAATCTTGAAGCATGAAGCTACCCATGCTGTGAGCTAGAATCGTTGTTGGTAAAAGCGATTCGCGACAAGCGACAACAATTTGGTCAATGTTTTTAACTGATTTTGAGAAGAATGATGAAGGAACTACTCCACGTTCTGCCTCGGTTTTAGCATTTAAGCCTTGTCCGTAATGATCGATACAAAATACATCGTAGCCATGTTTATTTAAGAAATTAGCAAATTCATCATATCTAAGCGCATACTCTTCCATGCCAGTTACGATAATGACATTGCCTTTAGGTTTTGTGATAGTCCAAGCATAACCATAAAGACTATCGCCGAACTTGGTATCTAATTTGATTTCGTTTCTTGCCATAACTATTCCCTCACTTTATTCCATCTGGATTATTCTTTTGATAATTCCACGAATCGCGACATGCATCAACGATATTATATAAACACTTAAAGCCAATTTCTTTATAAGCTTTCGAGCAATCGGCGTAGCATTCGGCGATATCGCCTGCTCTTCTGCCAACAATTGTATATGGAATTTTAATATCGTTTGCCTTCATAAAGGCATTTACAAGTTCAAGAACCGTTGTTCCGACACTTGTTCCTAAATTATAAATTACTAAACCTGGATTTGTTTCTAACTTTTTAAGTGTCAAAACGTGACCTCTAGCTAAATCTAGAACATGAATATAGTCGCGGATGCAGGTACCATCGCGCGTTGGATAATCATTTCCAAAAACTTTAAGCTCATCTCTTTTGCCGACTGCGACTTGAGTGATAAATGGCATTAAATTATTAGGAATGCCGTTAGGATCTTCTCCGAGGAGTCCACTTTGATGGGCGCCGATAGGATTAAAATATCTTAAAATGGCGATGTTCATGTTTTTATCGCTCTTGGCTAAGTCTTGAAGGATGTATTCAATTTGCACTTTAGTGTCTGCATAAGGATTAGTAACTTCGCCAATTGGATCAGTTTCAACGATAGGAACATGTTTTACAATTCCATAAACTGTCGCCGAGGAAGAAAAGACGATATTTTTAACATCGTGTTTTTTCATAACTTTTAACAATGCTTTCGTGGAACCGATATTGTTATCAAAATATAAATCTGGTTTTTCCACCGATTCGCCCACTGCTTTTAAGCCCGCAAAGTGAATGACCGCATCAATTTTGTTTTCGCTAAAGATTTTTTCTAACAATTCTTCATCGCGGACATCGCCTTTATAAAATAAAGGACGAACACCGCTTATCTTTTCGATGCGGTTAAGCACTTCTAATTTCGAATTGCATAGATTGTCGACAATGATAGGATTATAACCATTTTCTAATAAGCAAATAACGGTATGTGAGCCAATATAGCCAACTCCTCCAGTTACAAGAATGTTTTTAAATTTTGTCATTTTTATCTCTCCTTGAGTTCTTTTAAAAGAATATCGCTAGTCATCTTAGGATTAACTTTACCTTTTGTCTTTTTCATCACTAAACCAATCAAAAATCCTAGAGCTCTATCTCGACCATTTTTAAAGTCGATAATGGCTTGAGGATTTTCTTTTAATACTTCATCGACGACGCTTTTTACGAAATCGACATCAGATATTTGATTAGCGATACCTAAAGCTTCTTTAGCCTCAGCCGCGTCGATATTATCTTTCACCATTTTTTCAAATATTTCTTTAGCTTGATTGGAGCTAACTTCTTTTTTCGAGACAAGTTCTACAAGCGTAGATAATCGTTTCGGAGAAAGTGGGAATTTATCAATAGTTATAAAGTTCTTATTTAGATAAGAAGCAACTTCAACATTTAACCAGTTCGCAGCTATTTTATATGAATCTGTATATTTAGTTAATTCATCAAAATAAGAAGAAACATCTTTATCCGCGAGTAAAAGAGAAGCATCATATTCACTTAAAAAGAATTTATGAATGTATCGATCGCGTTTACTATCAGCGAGTTCAGGGCAAGAAGCAATGGCCTCATCGATGAACTGTTTACTTAATTTAATCGGAGTGATGTTATCTTCTGGGAAATATTTATAGTCAACTGCGTCAGTTTTAACGCGCATCAAAAGTGTTTCATTTGTTGAAGAATCATATCTTCTTGTTTCTTGACGAACTTTCTCACCATTTAAAAGCAAATTAGTCTGTCTAGCAATTTCAAAATCAATCGCATTTTGAATATAGGAGATGGAGTTGATGTTTTTAATTTCCACTTTTGTGCCAAAAACTTTGGAGCCTTTTTCTTTAAGTGAGATATTGACGTCGCATCTTAAACTTCCTTCTTCCATCTTGCCATCGCTAACACCGCTATAGACGACAATCGAACGAATTTTTTCAACATATCTCATCGCTTCAAGACCACTTGTTAATTCTGGTCGAGAGACGATTTCAATAAGTGGCGTGCCAGCGCGGTTATAGTTTAAAAGAGTGAAGTCACTGAAGTGGATTTGTTTACAGGTATCTTCTTCAATATGAAGTCTTTCGATGCCGATTTTTTTAATTCCATTTGAAGTTTCAATTTCTAGATATCCATCAGAGCCAATTGGTCTAAGGTTTTGAGTAATTTGATAACCCTTAGGTAAATCGCTATAGAAATAATTCTTTCTATCGAAGTGAAGTTCATCATCAATTTTCATGTGCAAAGCGTTGCTAACTCTTATAGCAAAAACAACGCCTTCTTTGTTAACCGTTGGCATTGTGCCAGGAAAAGCCATATCTAAAGGCGCAACTTGGCTATTAGGATCTTCCCCATATGTGACAGGCGCAGAGGAAAACATTTTACTTTTAGTTTTTAGTTCAACGTGGATTTCAAGTCCGATAATAGGTTCAAATTCCATAACGCTACACCTCAATCTGCATGCAATCCTTTTAAGGAAGTAATATCTTCAACCACTTTCGCAAAGCGAAGAACTTTACTATCTTCAAATGCTTTGCCAGTGATAGAAATTCCATAAGGTAATTTATCTTTAAGTCCCATTGGCAAAGTAATAGAAGGTAGACCAGCAAAATTAGCGATAACTAAATGATTATCTGCGACTAAATATTGTTCAGACAATCTATCAGTCTTACTTTCAAATGTTGGAGCAACTGTTGGCGAAGCTGGAAGAAGAATAAAATCGTTATCAGTTAATAAATTGTTAATTGAATCGACGATTCTTCGTCTATTTCTTTGAGCTCTTAAGAACAAATCTTGTTGATTTTCTCTCATTAAGGCAAAGGAACCGAAGATAAATCTTCTTTTGATGAGTTCGCTAAAACCTTTTGTTCTAGCTTTCATCATCACATCTTCATAAGTTTTACCATCATAATACGGGCCAAACTTGATACCATCTAAATTGGCGTTGTTACTTGTGGCCTCCGCGCAGGAGATGACAAAATAAGTTGGAAATAAGGAACGTAATAGATCTTCGTCTAAATGTTTATAAGTGACATTGATGCCATCTTTTTCTAATTTGTTAATAACTTCATTAAATGAAGCAATGATATCTTTATCATCAATAGCATCAACAATTTCTTTGATGATGATAACATTCATGTTTTTAACGCCTTCATCGATAGATTTATAGCATTCTTCCATAGCTTTATTTGATGAAGTTGAATCTTGTTCATCGCGTCCGGCAAGAACATCTAATAATAATGCAGCATCACTTACTGAACGAGTAAAATAGCCAATCGTGTCTAAAGAAGGGGCAAATGGGAATAAGCCGTAACGAGAAATTCTCGACCAAGTAGGTTTAAAGCCAACAAGTCCAGCATAGCTCGCTGGTTTTCTAACTGAGTCACCAGTATCGCTTCCTAAGGCAAAAGGAACGATGCCAGCAGAAGTTAAAGCAGCGCTTCCTGAAGATGAACCGCCGATTAGATGAGTGTGACTTTTATCATAAGGATTAAATGTTGTTCCTAAATGACCAGAAGTTCCAGTTCCGCCCATCGCTAATTCATCTAAAGCGGTCTTAACAACTGGAATGGCTTTTTTAGCAACTAATTTATTGATAACTGTCGCACTATAAACAGGAATATAGCCATTTAAAATGTTGCTACTGCCTGTGCAAGGAACATCTTTAATTGAAATATTGTCTTTAACCGCGAAAGGAATTCCCCATAAGAGGTTATCCGTTTCAACTTCTCCGATATTTTTAGCCATATCAAGAGCTTCTTTTTCCATTAGATATTCAATCGCGTTATTGTTGTCTTTTTTTAATAAAGCGATAACTTCTTCAACAACTTCTAAAGGTGTGATTTTCTTTTCAACATAAAGATTATGAAGATCGACTATCGATAAATTTTTATAATCTTTTATCATTGGACAACCTTCGGCAATTTAATTTGCCCGCCAACTTTATTGTTCGCGTTTCTTAAAGCTTCTGTTTTGCTTAAAGGTGTGGAAGCTACATCTTCTCTTAAATATGAAGTCGTACATTCAAAAGGAAAAGTCATTGGTTCATAATTATCAATTTCAGGATGTTCGCCAATAACATTCATTTGTTTAATGATGATGCTAAATTCATCTAAAAGAGTGTCATATTCTTCTTCTGACATATCAAATAAGAGGCGATGAGCCGCATCTTTTAAGACTTCTTTGTTATATTCTTTCATAAGCAGTCCTCATAATAACATAATTAATTATTCTCACCAAGAAGAGATAAAAACTCTTCTTCAGATAAACATTTAACGCCAAGTTCATTAGCTTTATCTAATTTTGAACCGGCTTCAACACCATAGATGACATAATCTGTCTTTTTTGAAACTGATCCGCTTACCTTCGCTCCAAGATTTTCAAGAAGTTCAGTTGCTTCTTTTCGTCCATATTTAGATAAAGTTCCAGTTAGAACAACTGTCTTATTGAAGAATGGCGAATTTTCATCAACTTTAACTTGACCAAGATAGTCAAAATTGAGTCCAAAAGCTCGTAGTCGTTCAATGTCTTCTAAACGTTTTTCATCATGGAAATAAGTATACAAAGAAGAAGCGCTCACTGGTCCAACATCGGGAATTGCTAAATAATCTTCTTCGCTCAAGTCTTTGAATTTATCAAGCGTTAGGAAGCGTTTTGCCAAGATTTTGGCCATTTTTTCACCAACTTCTTTAATGCCTAAACCAAACAGAAGTCGTTCAAGAGAATTCTTCTTTGACTCATTAATCGCATGCAATAAATTATCGACTGATTTATCTTTCCAACCGTCGATAGCGATGATATCATCTCGATATTTAGCTAAATCATAAATTGAAGGAATATCGCTTATAAAATTTTCATTGAAAAATTCTTCGACAACTTTATCGCCCATGCCGTCGATATCCATCGCATTGCGAGAAGCAAAATGAATCATGCCTTCAATTTTTCTAGCAGGGCAAGTTAAAGATAGGCAGAAATGCATCGCGTCTTTTTTAACTAACGGGGCTCCGCAGACTGGACAATTTTCAATCATCTTGAATTCTTTTTCACTGCCATCGCGTCGATCTTTTAATGAAGATACGACTTCTGGAATGACATCTCCCGCTTTTCTTAAGACGATGTAATCACCGATACGTAAATCTTTATCTTTAATAAAATCTTCATTATGGAGTGTCGCTCTTTGAACAGTTGAACCAGCAACTTTTGTCGGTTTAATAACGGCGTTAGGAGTGATTTTCCCGGTTCGCCCAACAGTGAAGATGATATCTTCTAATTTAGTGACAACTTCCTCAGGCGGAAACTTATAAGCAATGGCCCATTTAGGAGTTTTCGCGGTGTAACCTAAGACATCATATTTTGTTATATCGTTAACTTTTATAACGATTCCATCGATATCATAAGCTAAACTATCGCGCTTTTCTGTGTATTCGTTGATGTAGCTAAGAACTTCTTCTACGCCAACACAAATTCTTCTTTCTTTATTAGTTCTAAAGCCAATTTTTTCAATATAGTTAAGTGCATCGCTATGACGGGTGAAACCAAGTTCATCGGCGTTAACTAAATAATACCAAAAGGCTTCAAGCTTTCTGGACGCTGCAATTGAGCTATCAAGTTGACGTATTGATCCTGCAGCGGCATTTCTTGCATTAGCGAGTAAAGGTTCATTTAAAGCTTCTCTTTCAGCGTTTAGTTGATTGAGAACTTTTTTAGACATATAAACTTCGCCACGAACTTCAAAATCTTTTTTTTCTTTAACTAAAGTGGGGATAGATTTAATGGTGATGACATTATTGGTGACGATTTCGCCTTCATTGCCATCGCCTCGAGTGGCTGCATAATTTAGCTCTCCATCAACAAAATCTAAGCTCATCGCTAATCCATCGATTTTCATCTCACACATGTATTCGACATTATCAACATGGAGGATGTCTCGCACTTTTTTATCAAAATCGCGGATGTCTTTTTCATTAAATGCGTTAGCCAATGAAAGCATCATTCGTTTATGCTTAATTTTTTCAAAAGCAGAAAGAACTTTTCCTCCTACTCTTTGAGTCGGTGAATAAGGAGAAATGAGTTCAGGATGCTCTTTCTCTAAGGCAATAAGTTCGTTCATCAAACGATCATATTCGCTATCAGGAACACTAGGGTTGTCTAAAACGTAATATTCGTAATTATATCGTTCAAGGGTTTTTCTTATTTCTTCGATTCGTTCTTTTTCGTTCATGCAATAGCCCCTCCTCGAACACCTATTTTATGGACTTTTGGATGGTTAGCTAAAAGTGTCTTCATCCCAGCATCGACAAAATCGACAACAATTATCGAACCGCCGTCTTCAACTTTTTTAACAACACCATCTCCAAAAGTATCGTGATAAACTCCATCGCCAACACGCCAATCAAGCTTATTTTCTTCTTCATCAGCATAGAAATCGGTAGGATCATCTTGACTAAAATCATCAAAATCATTTTTGTAATCATCTTTATAGTCAGGCTCATAATCAAAGAAATCATTTTTCTTTTTAAATGTGACTTTGTGTTGATCATAAGCATCGTTAGAAGTTAGATTTGCTTCTTTTACAAATCGTGAAGGACTGGAATTTTCGCCAAGGATAAAAGAATATCCGCGATTCGATGTTACGTATAGTTTTTCTTTCGCACGAGTAAAGGCAACATAGCATAGTCGTCTTTCCTCTTCTAAGCCGTCTTCATCATCTTCCATAGTTCTGTGCGATGGGAAAACTCCATCGACTAAAGAAATCAAAAAGACATATTTAAATTCCAAGCCTTTCGCGACGTGGATCGTCATAAGCGAAACTTTATCAACGTCTTCTATTTCATCTTGGCTAGTTTGTAACGCAACATTGTGCAAATATTCATCAAAAGATGATGATGGATTGTCTTTACTGAAATTATTGATGTTTTCAAATAACGATTTAACGTTCATCGTTCTTTCATCGCATTTTTCTTCGTCAAGCATTAGATAAGGCATATAAGCAATATCATCGACAAATTTTTCTAAAATTTTCGGATAAGCTTCTAAATTTTCATCTAATTTTGCTCGGGTATTTTTCAAAATAGTCAAAAGATTTTTTAAAGCCACAACATTTTTCTGTTTTAATTCTGTGTCAAATTCATCAATCGAATTTATATATTCCAAATAAGAAAGGTTGTGAGAATCTTTTTCGCTTTTAAGAGTGTCTAAAGCTTGACCTCCAAAACCTCGTCGAGGGACATTGACAATACGTTCAAAGGAAACATCATCTTTTTGGTTGTATAAAAGATGGAAGTAGGCAATTAAATCTTTAATCTCTTTTCTTTGAAAGAATTTAAGTCCTCCATAGATACGGTATGGGATTTTTTCGTTCATCAGCACATTTTCAAAAGGTAAAGTTAAATAGGCAGCCCGGTATAATATAGCAATATCTTTATATTCAACGCCTTCATTGAAATGAAGCTTTTCGATTTCATCGACAACATATTTAGCTTCGTAGTTAAGACTTGAAAAATGTTTATAGATAACTTTATCGCCAAGATTGTTTTCGGTGTACAAATTTTTAGGCACTCTCTTTTTGTTAAAAGCTATGAGACGATTCGCGCAGTCGAGAATGTTTTTTGTGGAACGATAATTTCTATCAAGAATGATAGTCTCTGCTCCTTTAAAATCTTTTTCAAAATTTAAGATGATGTTTTGGTTAGCGCCCCTCCAAGTATAAATAGTTTGGTCAGGATCACCAACAACATATAAAGAAGTATCTTTGTTCATCAAAAGTTTCAGAAGTTTATATTGAATATCATTAGTGTCTTGAAATTCATCAACAAGAATATTGCTGATGCGACTTTGCCATTTATGGCGAATATCTTCGAAGGCTTCTAAAATTTGAATAGTTCTCAGCAATAAATCATCAAAATCTAGCGATAAGTTCTTATCTTTTATTTCTTCGTATGTTTTAAAAATCTTAAAAGCAACTTTGTCACCTTCATGACGCAATTCCTTGGTTGGAATATCGCATGGATAGTGGCCTAAACATTTATGATAGGCAATAAATGAAATCGCGTGTTTTACAAAATCATCATTCCTTTTATAGCCAAGTTCACTGCCAATATCTTTGATAAGCTTTTCACTATCTTCATCATCAAAGATGGTGAAATTATTTGGAAAGCCAATTGAGTCAATTTCCCGACGAAGAAAACGGGCACAGAAACTATGGAAAGTGGAGACAAGTAAACCTTCACCGCTTCCTTTTAAAATTGATAACGCTCTTTGTTTCATTTCAAGAGCAACTTTATTAGTGAAAGCAATGGCGATTATTGAATGAGGATCAACATGCTCTTCGCCGATTAAGTAAGAAATGCGGTAAGTTAAAACTCGAGTTTTTCCGCTTCCAGCGCCAGCGACTACTCGGACATATTGTTTTGAAGTAGAAACAGCTTTGTATTGGTTTTCATTTAACAATGTGCGATAGTCCATAATTGTGTGCTTTATTACTTTGTAATAGTCTAGCACAACATAAAGAAGATTTTAAAGATTAAGTTCATTTAAAATTTTATCTTCACCGCAGAGATTTTTTTGAAGCGTTTTTTCTTCTATTTTTAATAAAGAAGGAAAGCCTTTGATAACTAAATATTTGACATCGTTAATGCCTATAGTTTTATCTATTTCATCAGAAAAACATGTTGAATTACTATCTTCATAAAAGTAGAAATTATGATTCTTTAATGCATGCTCAATAACTCGATTTTTGATTTTGTTACAATGCGAACAAGTCAAAGAATAACAATAGACATAATATGGCGTATCGCTATCAAAAAAGAGGTAATTCCAGGCTAATTTTTTATTTTTTATCTCATTATAATTGTGCTGAACCTCGTTAGAAATGCCGCTATTATTTACCGATGAATTGTCTTTAGAAAAGAAGCTACAACCGCTTAGAAGAAAGGATAAAGAAGTTAATGCTAAAATCTTTTTCATAAGCACAATTTATATTCTTTAAAAATCTTTTCAAGAAAGAGGGAGCAATCTTGGGACTATGTGGATTATTTTTCATGATATTATAAATTCATGAAAATATTCACAAAGAGAGAGACTCTCACGGAAAATATAGCTTTAATGGCTTTAATTGCCGCGATAAACATCATTATTTGCGTTGCAAGTGCCTTTTTTAGCGTCGCTTCCATCTTTCTAATTTTAGTTTTGCCCTTATTAAGCGCACTTGTCGAAATATATTGTAAAGATCGTTATTATCCAATATACGCTTTTGCCTCACTTGGTTTAGCTTTAGTCGCTACTTTATGGAATATTGAAACTACTCTTTTTTATTTATTGCCTAGTTTATTAACCGGCTATCTATTCGGACTATTAAGTAAGAAAAATATTCCGCCTATTTATTCGATTCTTTTTACATCGCTAGTTCAAATGAGCATAACGATTGTGGAAATTCCTTTAATCAACTTCTTATTTGATGTCGATATAGTAAACACCTTTAAAGTTTTCTTTAAGTTAGACAATTCAGCAAACATTGACATCATCGTTCCTTCATTTATTTTTGTCATTTCATTAATCGAGATGTCTTTAAGCTATTTAATTATTTCTAGCGAATTAACAAAACTAAAAATTGAAGAAGTAGAAAATGATAATTTCGATATTGTTACTTCTTCATCTTTAATTGTTTCAGCAGTTTTTTCACTGACAAGTTCTCTTTTTTCACTTGAATTAGCGTATTTGTTTTTTCTTATTGAACTCTATTTCGTGACCTTCATCGTAGGCGAAGCCATTGCAGAGAAAAGAATTTGGGAAATTGTTGCTATAACAATCTCACTAGTTATCGGTATTATTTTCTATGCCATTTTCAATCAAAAAGATGCGATGAAGGATAACTTGCTTTTATTGAATATTGTGCCTATATTAATCGGCATCATCGATATAATTTTCCTCTTCTTGAAAAGAAGGGATAAAAATATAAAATAAAAATATGGCAAGTTTCTTTAAAACATTTTTCTTAGGAATGTTAATAACAATTTTATTGCCTTTTATCGCAGCTCTTTTTGCTCTATTTTTTGTATATTGCCTAATTGTTTTTATCTACACGGCGATACGTTCTATCATTGTTTATTTCTCTGGTGGAAGACCATTTGGCGACTTGCCAGAAGATGTAAAAGCTAAAGAAATAATCGCCAAACGATTAGCGGATTCTGCGACACCACCACAAACACAACCTCAAGGAAACAATATCGTCATCAATAATCCGCAAATTAATTATGTTGCTAAAGATGGAAATGTAAATCCGATGGGCTTAAATCAAAGTGCTGTTCCACCATCAATCGATGTGAAACCTATTGAAAACGCAATTGAACAAAATACTGATTTAATCGAAGAAAAGGATGAAAATCAATGATAAATCTAATCAAATTGAGTGAAAACGATAAACGACTTATCATCGTCTTACTTTTAGTGTTTATCTTAGTTTTCATCATCGTTGGTTATCTTTCTTTATTGGTTAAAAAGATCATGAAAATTCAAGGCGATAAGATGGAAGATATGGTTCACGATGTAGTTGTGACGGGTGTCATTTTAGACTCTAAAAAATTAGTAAAATTTGGAATCAAGAAAAATCATCGTCAACTATTCAAAGATAGTTGGATTCCTTTTTTAATAATGCTAACTTCCTCTCTTGTGTTGTTATTCACTTGTCTAATAAGAAACAATTGGGCAATTAGCATTCTTGACTATAAAAGTGAAGGCGTTGGTACACTTTTCCACATCTTTGACTGGGATAACGCCCCAAGAAGCAATTTCTTTGGAATGGAGTTAATATCTGATTGGCCAGAAGTTATTTCTTCACCTCATTGGTCAAATGAAGCAATTCCATCATACATTTTCTTCTTTGGGATGCTTGCTGGAGGAATTTGGTTTTTATATGATGTCCAAGCTTATATCGCTAGATTCTATCGCTTAATAAAATTATCAAAGACAGTCTTTAATAAATCGCTAGAAAACTTCGATCCGGACACCGTGGCAAGAGCCCCAATAAATCCGGAATAATTATTTAACAAAAACAATAACTTCGTAGATTAATATAGCAACTAAAATTAAAGCAATGACAACAAGAAGTCCAAATATGCGGTTTCTTGAACGTTGCTCTTTTTCTAATTGGAATTGATATTTTTCTTCTTCGGTCATATTTAATTAATACTTAATAGGCTCGTGCGTGCGCGGATAAGGTTGAACATCGCGGATATTGTTAATGCCAGTGACATACATTAAAAGTCTGTCAAAGCCAATGCCGAATCCAGCGTGCTTACAACCGCCATATTTTCTTAAATCAAGATACCATTCTAAGCCTTTTAGACAATGACATTCTTCCATGCGTTGCTTCAATAAGTCGTAACGTTCTTCTCTTTGAGAACCTCCAACAAGTTCGCCAACATAAGGGACAAGTAAGTCGCAGGCGGCGACAGTTTTATTATCGTCGTTTAAACGCATATAGAAGGCTTTTAATTCTTTTGGATAATCAGTTACGAAAACTGGTGAATTAAAGACCGTTTCAGTGATGTAACGTTCATGTTCGCTTTGTAAGTCCATGCCCCATTCGATGTTATTGTTAACAAATTTATGACCGTTTTTAACAGCTTTTTTAAGTTCTTCAATAGCTTGAGTATAACTGATGCGTTTAAATTCGCTATGAAGGACATGATGAAGTCTTTCACTTAAGGTTTTATCGAAGAAATTGTTGAAAAATTCGATTTCATCAGGACATTCATGAAGAGCTACATCAATGCAATGTTTTAAACAATCTTCGATAAGTTCCATATCATCATTTAAATCTGCGAAAGCAATTTCTGGTTCAATCATCCAGAATTCGGAGGCATGTCTAGTTGTGTTTGAATGCTCCGCGCGGAATGTTGGACCAAATGTATACACGTCTCTAAATGCTAAAGCAAAGGCTTCAACGTGAAGTTGACCAGAAACGGTTAAAGAAACAGGTTTAGAAAAGAATGGTTCTTTATCATCTGTCACAACAGAAAATGTTGATCCGGCGCCTTCGGCGTCATTTCCGGTGATGATAGGCGTATGAATGTAGAGAAATCCTCTTTCTTGGAAGAATTCATGAATTGCCATCGCCATCGCGTTACGCATTCTAAAGACAGCATTAAAAGTGTTTGCTCTAGGTCTAAGATGAGCAATATCACGTAAGAATTCCAAAGAATGGGCCTTCTTTTGCAAAGGATAATCGCTTGCAACGCTTCCCTCAACTTCGAATTCTTTAACTCTAATTTCAAAAGGTTGTTTCGCTTCTGGAGTTAAAACAAATTTTCCAACAGCTGAAATAGCCGCTCCGGTATTTTGATGGGCTAATTCTTTATAATTAGTCGTATTTTCATCATAAACAAGCTGAATGTTTTTAAAACATGTCCCATCGTTTAAAGCGATAAAACCAATAGATCCATTATCGCGGTTAGTTCTAATCCAACCTTGAATAAAAACTTCATCCAATGATGCAAGGATGCTTTTCATCTCCTCGTCATCAGGGTTTCTAATTAATAAATATAAATCGCTAACAGTGACGCCAGTAGTCTTCTCTTCCATAACTAACTCCTTATGAACATAACTATTATCTTAAATCTTTTTACAAAAAGATATTAAAAAAGATTGAAATAGTGTTTCTCGACTTAGAAATTAATTTCTAAACGCTTAGCTTCTATTCGCGGTTTCCGCGAAAAGAATTTCATCTTCTTTAGAAATCGAATAAACCTTATCGGTACCAAAGATTTTACAAATGTTGCTACAATGCGAGGCCACACGTTCATAGCAATTTAAAACATCGACAAAGATGAGCTCTAAAAAGCGGGTGCTTATCTTATTTTCCACTTTGCTTTCATCGAGTAGATGCTCATCAATTATTTTGTTAATTTTATCGACAAATTGTCTTCTTTCTTTGATGATTTCAATGCCTTTTTCTTTGCTACTATTTTCATAGACATTAATTGTTTTAGAAATTAAATTAATCACTTCATCAGTAAGCGAAACAAAAAATTCTTTTTCTTTCGCATCAAGATAATCTTTTTTCTCTTTTAAATTGATATAGAAATTTATAATGTTTTCACCGTAATCGCCTATACGTTCTATATCTTTGCTAGCTTTTAAGATGCTTAATAGAGTTGAGATTTCTTCTTCGTTTAGATTGCTTTTGTCGCAGACTGAAAGATATTCATTAAGCTGTCTATCAATCAAATCGATGTTTGTTTCAATATTCAAAGCAAAATCAGCATCCTCATCTTTAAATGCAAATAGATATTCTTTGATAGTTTCAAACATAATTAAATCGTAAGAAAACATCGATAGTGTTCTATCTTTAGCAATTGCTAAACCTTCGCTAGGAAAGTCTTTCATAAGCTTACAATCTAAAGGCTTAATAGGCTTAAGCACTTTATTAGTTTTGCTGGTTGGAATTATCTTATTAATTAGATTTGTAATAGGTTTAAGTAAAGCAAAGAAAATAGCTCCGGTCACAAAGTTAAAAATTAAATGGCAAACAGCAATTTGAAACATCGGTGAAACATACCAATTCATCGTGCCATCAGTATTCAAAGTTCCAAAGTTAGTTGGATCAGATAAATAACCTTTAAAGATGTAGATAACGCCCATAAATAAAAGAGCCCCAGTAACGTTAAATAGGACATGGAACAAAGCGACTTTCTTGCTTTCTTTACTGCCTCCAATTGATGCAAATAAGGCTGTTGAAGTTGTTCCGATATTAGCCCCGAAAATGACAGGAAGTATGCCAAAAAGGGAAATAGAAGAGCCGGCACTTAAAGCGAATAATCCTTGCACAACACCAATAACTGCGCTTGAAGATTGTAGGCAAATCGTGGCTATTGTGCCAATAAGTAGTCCTAACCAAGGAGAATCATTCAATGTTGTAAAAAAGGCAATAAAGAATGGCTCATCAGCAATCGAAGATAGATTTATTTCCATGAGCCAAAGTCCTAAAAATAAAGCACCGAAAGCAAAACAAAGGTTTCCAATATTTGACCATTTTTTCTTCGTAGCAAATAGAAGAATAATTGAGCCCACAAAAAGGACTAGAGGAAAATATTCAATAAAAGGTATTGAAACAATAAAAGAAGTTATAGTTGTTCCGATATTAGCCCCAATGATAATCGCGCTGGCTTGAGTAAAATTCATCACGCCCGCTCGAACAAGTCCAATTGCTAATGCACTCGTGCCACTTGATGATTGAATAATGGCTGTAAAGCCAGTTCCTAATAGTAAACCAAATATTGGATTACTAGAAAACTTGTTGATAAGTTTCGCTAATTTAGAAGAAGCCATCACTTTTAAAGTCGATGACAAAGATGAAATTCCAAAAAGAAATAGTCCTAATCCAGCAAGAGTTAGAGTATAGAATGCTACTTGATTTATTGAGAACATTTTTCGCTTTCATTATCGCAATAGAAAGTTTCATTAAAAATGGCTACTTAATGAAAGCGGTTATACAAAAATAATGAAAATTAGAATTTATCGTATTCATCTATTCGCCAATTTGGATCGCAAGAAATATCGAGTTTAGCGAATAATTTTTTCTCATATAAATGTGAAGCGAGGCGAACAATCATCGCTGCGTTATCAGTCGTGCACCAAATAGGTGGAACAATTAAGTCAACACCGCTATTATCAAGGCGTTCATGCATTTTTTCTCTTAAATATGAATTTGCAGAAACTCCACCAGCGAGAACAACTTGTTTTATATCATATCTACTAAGCGCTTTATCGAGTCGATCCATAATCATCGAAATAGCAACATCTTGGAATGACTTGCACATATCCGGAACATTTATTTCGTGTCCTTTTTGCTTTTCATTATTAACTAAATTAATGACAGCAGTTTTTAGTCCAGAATAAGAAAAATTAAGTGAGTCATCGTGAAGCGGGAAAGGCAATTTATAAGTATGTTTACCTTCTTTTGATAATTTATCAATTGGAATTCCTCCAGGATAAGGAAGCCCTAAAGTTCTTGCGACTTTATCGAAACATTCTCCAATTGCATCGTCTTTGGTTTCGCCAATAATTTCAAAACTTAAAGGCTCTTTCATGTAAACAAATTCAGTATTACCGCCGCTTACAACAATCGATAAAAGAGGAAATGTTAAAGGCTTAACAAATTCGTTTGCATAAATATGAGCGGCTAAATGGTGAACTGGAATAAGAGGTTTATTGTATAGCATAGCTAAAGTCTTCGCGGCTTGCATTCCAATATGTAAAGCTCCAACAAGTCCAGGACCACGCGTAAAAGCAATTGCATCGATTTCATCTAAAGTTACATTAGCTTTAGTTAAAGCTTCATCAAGAACATAAAGAATATTCTCAGCATGAAGTCTTGAAGCAAGTTCGGGCATGACTCCGCCAAACTTTTGATGCATCTTGATTTGAGTCGCAACTACATTTGAAAGTAATTCACCATTTCGATAGATGGCAATTGCGGTTTCATCACAACTAGATTCTATTCCTAATATCGTAGCCATATTTATATCCTTTTAACCATGTACAAAGCATCTTCACCGTTAGCGTAATAATTCTTTTTAATGGTGATAAATTCAAAACCAAATTTTTTATACATTTCAATCGCAATAGCGTTTGATTGACGAACTTCCAAAGTGACAAATTCCACTTTTTCATCACCTTCAGAAGGCAAGATTTTAAGCATCTCATTTAATAAAGATGTCGCGATATGTCTATTACGTACAGTACTTTTTGTAGCAATTTGCACAATTGAAGCACTATTAAAAGTAATCAAAAAATCCAAATAGCCAACAACAGCGTTATCATCAACAGCAACAAGAAAAACGTTAACTGGATTAGTAGTTAATTCATATTCAATATCGGATTTTTTCCATGGATTGACAAATGAAGATTGTTCAATCTCATAAATAGCGTCCAAATCATTTAAAGTAGCTTTTCGAATTTCAATCATTTTAAAAGATCCTTTAAATAAATTGGGTTAAGCGAAAAGATATCTTGAACTAAATTCTCTTCTTTAAGTGAAAAAGCTAAGTTAGACGGAATATCAAAATCAACGCTGCTTTTTCCAATAACATTTGTGTCACCTGATAGATAATAAGATGGATGTTCATCAATATATTTTAAAACTTCGTCGTTATTTAAAATGCAATCATTGACTATCGCTTTATCGCCTTCATAAACTGCAAAATAAGAGCGACCACTTCTTGCGTTAAATAAGCAGATTGTTGGTAAATTACCAGCTTTTAATAATGATAAAGAACTAACTTTGTATAATTTAATCTTTAAAGCATAAGCCATAATTTTAGCGATAGTGATTGCAATACGGACACCTGTGTATGAGCCAGGACCAACTCCAACAACTATGGCGGAGAGATCTTCTTTCACTAAATTATTGCGTTTTAAAATAGCATCGATTTCGCTAACCATGACCTCGCTTTGTCTTTGCCAAGCCTCATAATAGGTTTTGTCGAAAAGAATACCATTTTTTGCTAAAGCAACTGTCAAATACTTATTTGAACTATCAAGAAGCAACTGATACATAATTTTCCTTTAAGAAGCCAAAAATATTTTTATAAAAACCATCGTCGCTTGAGATGACAATTTTTCGCTTATTGTCATCAATTCGATATAAGGCAATATTTAAATGTTTCGCTGGAATCAAATCTTTTATAAATATAGGCCATTCGATGAGCGTTATGCCGTCGCCTTCAATGAATTCTTCTAAGCCTAAATCTTGCTTAGAATCTTCTAAGCGGTAAGCATCAATGTGATAGACATGAGGATTAACTTCGAAATAGCATTTTAAAATGTTAAAAGTTGGAGAAATAACGTGTCCTGAATAGCCCAACTCTTTTAAAAAGCCTCCAACAAAAGTCGTTTTACCCGCGCCTAAATCACCTTCTAACAAAATGACGTCACCAATAGAAAAAAAATGCGATAAATCGGCAGCTAGTTTCTGCGTTTCGTAAGCGGAATTGGTGATAAGAGTAAAACTATTCATAATTACGGCTTGTTAATTATATAACTTTGTTATACTTTTATTAAGATGAAAAAGAAAGTAATAATTATTGGTGGCGGACCTATCGGATTATACGCCGCGAGCAAACTCGATGATTATCTACTTATCGACGCTAATAATTGCTTAGGTGGACAATTAACTCGTCTATATCCCGAAAAAGAAATCGTAGACATAGATTTATTCAAAGAAATAAAAGCAAAAGACTATATTGCTTATTTAGTTAAGCAAATAAAAATGGAAAATGTTCGCTTAAATGAAACAGTGATATCAGTGGAAAACAATGAATGTATCGAAGTAAAGACAGACAAAGACACATACCAATGTCAATATTTACTCATCGCTACAGGACTAGGCTTTTCTACACCAAGGAAATTGGATATTGAGCACGCTGATGAATGCAAAAACATTTTGTATCATCTAGGTGATTATTCATTCTTAAAAGATAAAAATATCGCTATTTTAGGTGGAGGAGATTCCGCTATCGATTGGGCAAAAGAACTCGCAAAATTAGCTAAGAAAGTATATTTAATTCATCGACGTAGAGAATTCAGAGGGAATTTTGATACGTTAAAAGACGTTCTATCTTACATTGAAGTTTTAACGCCATACGTTCCTTATAAATTAAAAGTAAAAAATAACGAAGCGAAAGTATTAACAATTCAAAAAGTCAATGAAGAAGAATATCTAAATATAAATGTCGACTATATTTTAGTTAACTACGGTAACATTGTATCTTCTTATGATTTTAATTTAGAAAAAGAAAATGGCTTCTTTAAAGTAGATAAGAATTATCAAAGCAGTAAAAATATCTTTGTTGTTGGCGATGCATCAGTCTATGAAAACAAGAAAAGACGCATAATGCCTGGCAATAAAGAAGTCGATGCTGTTTTAAAACAAATCAACTAACAATTTTCTTAAATTCTTTTAAATATCTATCGACTGCATTCGCGTCGAATGGATATTTTTTTTCGTTCATTAAAACATACATTTTTTCGACAGTTTTTGTCAAAATATGTCTTATATCATCAGGATAATGTTGCTCTTTCGCATGGCGATGATATTCGCTTACATCAAGAAGTCTTGTTGAGCCATCGACATACAATTTAACATCGAGATCATAGTCGATATATTTTAAAAATCCCTTGTCATAAATTGTTGGCGACGCAATATTTACATAGAAACAAACGCCGTCTTCTTTTATCATCGCAATAACATTGAACCATTCTTTTTTAGACATTATAAAAACTGCAGGCTCTTTAGTGTGCCATTTTCTACCATCGCTTTCGGTAACAGATGAACGAATAGAGACAGCGACAAAATAATCAGAATTATCTTCCACGACTAATGAGTGACTCCATTGTCGATGAAGTTCACCATTATGCTTATAAGCTTGGACAATTATCCATTGATTTCTTAGCGAATTCATTTGTTTAATGCCTCGATTATCTGGCAAAATTCCAACAAATCTTCTTTAAATTCCATCATTGGTGATGGATCAAAGGCGTGTTCAAGAGGAAGAACCATTGTTGGATCATCATACCCTAAACAGACATATGTTTTGCCGCTTATCAAAGAAATAGCGACGTCAACTAATTGTCCGCCAGTTTTAACTTTTTTAATTTTATTCAATGCTTTTGTAGAAACTGCCTTCTTCCAATTGCTATTGTTGGAGTAAATCAAAACATCATTTTCATCGTAAACGTTTTTTAACGCATCAACATTTGTTGGAGGTAATGCTCTTTTATCACCTTTAATGTAAATAATAATTGGCTCTTCTTCAGTATAAGAAGACGGTCCGACTAAATATTTACCAACAAATACAGGCGTCATTCTTTTATCAGTTTTTACCTGTGCGGCTGCTTCAACAATCATCATGAGTGAATCATGGTATTTAAATTCAGTAAGACCGCGAGAACCGACATCGATAACATCGCGATAAATTTGATTTTCGGTAAATTCTACTGGAGCAATTTTTCCTGGTTTTTGAAGCGTGACATCGCTATAAGAGCTGTCTTCAAAAACATATTTGTTCATATTTTCATAATAAGCATCAAAGTAACTTCGAGTCTTTTTATTTAAACTCTTTTTAAGCAAAACACTATAAGTGAAAGTGGCAAGCAAGCATAAAGCGATGACTGTAATCATAATAGGCATCACCCAATCCGCTCTTACGCCATCATTCGTGCCAAGATTTGGAACTAAAATCCAAGTTGTAACAACAATTGCTAAGCAAATGATACCGACAATCCATTTAAAGATATTTTGCTTTTTGTAGTTAGCTAAAAATACTTTTCTATCTTCTTCGATTTGTTTTAAAGAATCATCGCTATATTCGAATGATTCTACAGTTTTTTCATGAAGTGGTTCTGATTTTTCCTCTTTAACTATCTCAGCTTGAGCGTTATCAGTATCAGAGACTACTTCTTTATTTTTGTTTTCTTCAGTAAGGTTTTCGTTATTCTTTTTCATCATTTAATTCCTTATAGGAATATAACACAAATCAATCTAATAAGGAAATGAATAAAAACTATTTATCCTCGCCAACCGGATACTGTCTATTGATATAGGTAAAAGGTTTAAAAAATATCATCAATACAGCAATTGAAACCGCTCCAGAAACTGGAATGTAAACAGCGTTATAAGCTAGGGCAGCAACAAAGGCGTATTCATAGATAACTACTGATGAAACTGTGGATGAAATAAATCTAAGCAAGGTTGCTAATAAGCAGCCTAAAAAGATAAAGCAGAGTCGATAAGCGTAATTTTCTTTCTCGTTTAAAATAAGAGGCCTAAAAAAGCCCAAAATTGCTGCCGAGCCAAAGCCGAGTAAATAGTCAAATGGATAAGTAGCAAAGCCATAACCATCGACTAAACAAGCTAGTAAACCATAAATAATTCCGCTGGAAATAAAGCAATGCAATGGTCCGCGCCTTAAAGCGATGATAAATAATGGAAGCATTTGAAGGTTTATTGATCCGCCTGTTGAACCGATAGGAATTTTTACAAAACTTAAAACAAAGGCAAGGGCAATTAGCATTGCATCTTCCGTTATCGCTTTTACATTGTCTCCATATTTCTTTGGAGAAATAAACAAGGAGCTAATCGCACCTAAGGAAGTAAACATAATAGCTAAAGCAATGCCATAACCCATATCCGCGGATTTAAAATTTTC
Source organism: Bacteroidaceae bacterium (assembly GCA_963657885.1). Classification (GTDB taxonomy): domain Bacteria; phylum Bacillota_I; class Bacilli_A; order RFN20; family CAG-826; genus Fiminaster. Next base: position 60,405 of record CAVKNZ010000001.1, on the reverse strand, counting down.
AATTAAAGAGTCGCCAAAATAGGCAAAAAGTTCTTTATACGCAATTAAAAATAATAAGCCAGTTAGGAAAAGGAAAGTTGAAACAATTGAGATATTTTCGCTTTTTTCAAGCTTCCTAATTAAATAAAGCAAAGGGAGCAAACCTCCAAGCGATATAGATGAAATAATGACAATAATTGGCCATAAAGGAGTTAAGCTGGAGTTAAACAAATCCCACAGATGAATAGCAGTTTTAATTGATTCTTCATCAACCTTTATTTTGTAGATTATATCGACCCCTAAAAGCGACAAAATCACCGCAACCGAGCAAATCAAAGGAATAAACAAACACCATTTTCCTTTTTCTATTTTTTTCATAAAAAAGTCCTCCTACCTCGGAGGAAAAAACATTACCTCCGCCAGCATTATCTGGATCAGGTCCCGTCGAATCCTCGATTAGATTCCTCTCAGCCTCAACAATGAAGCTCCGGTTGCAATTATTATAAGATTAGTTATTTTTCCAATCAATAGAAGAAAGATGATGGCTAACTAAAAAGGCATTGCAAGTGGAAAACTGATGCATATCAAACCAACCTCCTCGATTAGCGCTTAATGGTGAAGGATGATTGCTCATTAAAATTAGATGGTTAGGATTATTTAGATATTTTCTATACTTTTTAGCAAAACCACCCCAGAGCATAAAGACAATCGGTTGCTTTAAATCGTTTAAATATTTAAATAAATCAGCCATCAGCAAGTCATATTCTTCTCTTTTATGCGACAGAGGTTTATGCTCCTCGACAGTTAAATATGCATTGATTAAAAATACACCCTGTTTAGCTAAATATGTTAAGTCTCCGTTATTAGACATTGTTATTGATAAATCATTTTCTAATTCTTTAAAAATATTTCTTAAAGAAGGCGGTAAAGGCTCACCTTTAGGAACTGAAAACGATAATCCCATAGCTTGATTTTCGTTATGATAAGGATCTTGACCTAAAATGACCACTTTAATTTCATTTACTGGCGTTAATTCAAAAGCGTTAAACAACAATTCTTTAGGAGGATAGATTATCTTTGTAGAATATTCGTCATTCAAAAAAGAAATAAGCGTTTGATAATATGTCTTATTTTTAATGCTTTCAAAGAAAGCTAGCCACGACTTATCCATAACTTAATTAATTATAACGAACTATTAAATGAACTGCTTATTACTAAATTAATATGTAGTAAAATAATAGCAATGAAAAAAATTTTGTTCGTCTTTAATCATCCCGCGCCATACAAAGTGCGTTTCTTAAATGAATTATCCAAATTTGTCGACCTTAACGTCATTTTTGAACGAGATAAAAATAGCGATAGAAACAAATCTTTCTATTTTGAACATTCATATTTGTTTAAAACAATAAAGATTAAAGGTATAGCTATCGGAAAAGAAAACATCATCTCGAACGATGTCCGTAAACACATTCAAAACAATAAATACGACCTCATCATCATGAATGGCTATTCACAATTCTCAGAGATGAAGGCAATAAATTATCTAATAAGAAAAAACATTCCATATTGTCTTTATATCAATGGAGGCATCATTAAAACTAAAGAAAATCCGATTAGAAGACATTTAAAGCGAAAATATATTTCGCATGCTAGTTTTTATTTTTCGCCTGATGAACGTTCAGATGAATATTTAGTTTATTATGGCGCGGATAAATCTCGGATTTATTCTTACCCCTACTCGACAATATATGAAAATGAAATTGTCAAAAATCTTCTAACACAGGATGAGATAGCAAAACAAAAGAAAGAATTAAATATCGCATCAAAATATGTCTACATTTCATGCGGTCAACTTATAAAAAGAAAGAATTATTTCAATCTAATTAAGAATTGGCCTAGTGATGAAAATAAACTCCTATTAATCGCTGGAATCGGAAAAGAAGAAAAGAAAATTAAACGTTATTTGAGGCAAAACGCCATTAAAAATATAAAATTACTTGGTTTTTTATCTAGAGAAAAATTATTTGAATATTATAGAATATCCGATGCTTTTATCTTCCCAAGTGCGGAAGACATCTATGGCCATGTTATCAATGAAGCAATGTCACAAGGCTTAAATGTTATATCTCTTCCAAATGTAAACGCCGCAAGAAAATTAATTAAAGAAAATAAAAATGGTTTTATCATTAATTCATTAGATAAGGGTGTATTAAATAAAGCTCTTAATGATGTTTTAGCATTAGACAAACAAGAGGCAATAAAAGTAGCAAAAGAAAACACCATTGAGAAGATGGTTGAAGCACATAAAAAAGTGTTGCTTAATGATTAATGTTTTTAAGCAATTCTTCTTCTAACAAAGCGACAAGTTTTTCACTTGTTAGATTTTCGTTAAAATAAGTGAAATTATTTTTTCCTAATTTAGCTTTTTCTTCTTCACTTAAGCTAATAAATTTTTCAAAAGTTTTCGCGATATCATCAGGGTTTTCTTCCGAAAATAAAGTGCCGTTTGCCTTTAATAGTAGTTCTTTTCCGTCGCCCTTTATGACGCCAATTAAAGGTTTAGAATATTTCATATATTGAATTGCTTTATTTGGTATAGTTTTACCAACATAGCCTTCACCTTTAAGTGAAACAATTAAAGCATCAGCGTTCGCATAATAATTTTCTGCTTGTTCAATTGGCAAAGCTCCGTGATAGATAACTTTATCATTCAATTTAAGTTCATCGATTAATTTTAAAATGTTATCAAGTTCACTGCCCATTCCCATTAAATGAAGACACGCATCCTCACTATTTAATAAATCAATCGCCTTAACAAGATTATCAGTTAATTGAATTTTTCCGATGTTGCCAGCATAAACAAAATTGTATTTATGCTTATACATAATTGGCTCTAAAGAATGACTTTTACTTACTAAGATAGGTTGATTAATATAGACATATTTCTTATCTTTAAGGCCTAAAACATTATGGAAATAGTCAATAAAAGAAGGCGAGGAAACAACTATTTCATCGCATTTTTTATATAGCGACTTGCTCCAAGCAAACAAAATTTTATAAATCAAAGAATTGTATTTAACGGCGTGAGTGATAACTGTCGACTCAGGCCAAAGATCTTCACAGAAAAGAACATGTTTTATTTTATGCTTTTTCGCATAGACGATTGCTGGAGCAATTTCAATAACCGGTGACATTGAAAAAGATAAGACGATATCAAATTCTTGTTTAAAGCTCCTAACAAATCTTTTCGCAGAGAAATAATACGATAAGTAATTTAAATATATCGATGTTTTCGAATATTTTCGCGGATATATTTTGACACGAAAAACTTCAACTCCATTGATGATTTCATATTTAATTTTCTTATATTCAGGGAGTATTTTTCTTAAACCATAATTAGGTTTGCCAGTTACAACAGTTACTTTATGTCCACGTCTAACTAACTCTTCAGCAATATCAACCAAAGAGAATCTTTCAGGGTAGTAATACTGACAAACAAGCAAGATTCGCATTACACATATTATATAATTTCATTAAGAAATCTTTAAGAAAGTTTCTTAACTTTTAAAGGTTATTGTTTATACTTAAAAAGATATGAAAAGTAATATACACGCTAATGTTGTTGTGAATTTAATTCGTACAATAGCAATGACTTTATTGTCCTTTATTACTTTTCCTTTTGTTTGCCGAATACTTGGCGACTCTGCCTTAGGTACATTTTCTTGGGCTACATCATTTGTATATTATTTTATAATTCTATCCAAAATTTCGATTCCAAATATTGCTGTTAGAGAGTGCACGAAAGTAAAAGATAATCCTGAAAAACTTTCGATGAAAATTCAAGAATTCTTCATACTGCAAGCAATAATGACATTATTATCTTTCATTTTGATGACTGTATTAGTTTTATCTATTCCGACACTTCACGAAGGAGATAACCAATCAATCATCTTTTTAATTTCCTTAAATTTCCTTGCCAGCGTCTTTGCTTTTGAATGGGTGTTCACCGCATTAGAAAAACACACCTATCTAGCAATACGTTCAATTGTTATTTTAGGTTTAGTCGATATTATCATCTTCGCAACTATCAAATATAAAGAATGGCTTCCTTTATATACATTTATCACAACGTTAACAACCTTATTTACTGTTGCTTCTAACTTGGTGTATTTGCCTCAACTTGTTAAATTCAAAAAAAGTGGACCATATAATTTCAAACAATATTTCCCGATATTAAAAGTTCTATTTTTTATCTCACTTGCGACTGCAATATATAGTAAAACAGATACTTTCATTTTAGGTTTAATTGATGAATCTAAATCATCTGTTGGATCATATTCAGTTGGCATGAAAGGAGTCGATATTATCATCGGCATCATCCTTGCTTTAGCTAGCGTTTTTATGCCTAGAGCCTCGTATTATTTAAGCAGAAACGATACGAAAAACTATGCAAATCTAAATAAATACTCCGCAAATATCTGCTTTTTAATTGTTATACCTTTCATCGCAATGATGTCAACATTAGCTTATCCAATCACATATTTAATAAGTGGAGGAGATGGTTATAATGAAGCAAGTAAAGTCTTAATCACTTTATGTCCTTTGATGCTTACTTTCTCTTTGTCAAACATCATTTATACTCAAATTCTCGTCCAAAAGAAGAAAGAAAAATATTACTTGTTTGTTATGCTTAGTGGCGCCGTCGCAAACATTTTATTATCGCTATTATTCGCACTAGTTATCTTTAAAGATTCACCAGCTTTCGGCGTTGCCTTAGGCACTTCGATTGTCGATGCTTTATGTTTGATTGTCTTAATAGCTTTAACATTTGAAGACTCTAAAAAGATGATTTTCAATTTAAACAATTTAAAAATACTTATTATCGGCGTGATTATCGGCGTTATTTCTTATTTTGGAAGTAAATTGATTTATCAATTAACCCAAAATGTTTATATCGATTTATCTTATTTTATCGTCCTTGCCGGCGTGTTTATCGTTTCAGTGATTGTATATTTAACGCTTCTACTAATTAGCAAAGAAAAAATGACGATGTCATTTATCCATCGCCATAAATAAATTTATAAATTGTTCGCGTTAGTTAATTCTAAGAAATGAGGCAAAGATTCGCACCAAGCGCAGAAAACATGCCACTCTTTCAATTTGTGATATTTTCTTTGAATATACATCGTCTTTAATTGTTGATAATTTGTGGTCATCGATGCCCCTAAACAAAATCCGCAAGGTAAAGAAGCCACCAATTCCCGCCACTTATTAGTTTTATTTGGATCTTTATCATCAAGAGCGTTATATTCAGAAATTAAGCGTTTCATAATGGCTAAAATTTCTTTATTTGTTTCACTAACGCATTGACTTTCAACATCAAATTTGAGCAAACAATGCATTGTGGATTGTGAAGAAATAAAGTCGAACCAATGGTATCTTTGGGCTTGTTTCCAAAAATATAGAGGTGCGGTTAAATCAAGTTGCACGATGATGCCTTTTAAAAAATTGTCATGCCCAAGTCCATTTCTGCATGAACCAAGTTTTTCGGCGCGCATAAGGTCTTTATCTAAAACTTCACCATTATCAATTACAGTTCTCATTGGATTTCCACTAGCTTTAATAGCCTTATCGAATCCATAAACTTGAGTATTTTCAATTTTAAATTCCATTTTCGTTTTCCTTTGCTATCTTTAATAAATTTTCATATAAAGCTAGGCGAGTCAATAAACCGACTCCGCCAGGCACTGGTGTTTGAAGTTTTACAGGAAGATTAGCTAATGCATCTCCATGTAGTCCTTCTTCATCGCGATTAATACCAACATCAACTATAACAGCGTCTTTTTTATATTCAAAACGGTTATCTAATAAATGCTTTCTTCCTACTGCAACAACAATGATATCGGCGTTTTTAACGTAATTAAACATATCATTAAACTGTGTTTTAGAATGTAAGATCGTGACGTTCGCGCTGCGAGATAATAATAGTTTTGCCATAGGCTTACCAACGATGTTACTTCTTCCAATGACAACCGCATTTTTCCCTAATAAATCGATATGTTCGTGGTCAAGATAATTCATAATTCCTTGAGGTGTACACGGATTTAGATTTGATAAAGGATTAAATCCATCGACATCTTTTTTAGGGTCAATCAATCTTTTAACAGCTTCTTCATCGATTTGCTTAGGGAGAGGCATTTGAACTATAAAGCCGGTGACAGAATCATCCTTATTTAATTTATCGATTTCATCAGTCAATTCTTTCATTGACAAGTTCTTATCTAAATGATGCAAGACGGCATTGACTCCAAGTTCATTCGCATCTTTCAATTTGCCTTTGATGTAAATATTACTTGCTTCATCATCGTTCATTTGAACAATCACAAATTTAACTGGTTTATTTAGTTTTGAAAATTCATCTTTTAAAGATAATTTTCTTTCTTTAACGTATTCTTTAACAATCATATAGAAATTATATCAATGAAGTGTTAATAAATATATAATATTTATGCATTTCTTAATTGAAGATATAAATGCATCGATAAGATTAAATTTTTTCTAAAAAGGTAATATGTAAATATGGATTTTGTAGGTATCGATAAGTTCTCGTTGCTCGATTATGATGGACTCATTTCTATCGTTTTATTTTCACCTGGATGCAATTTTGCTTGTCCATATTGTCACAATAAAAAAAGTATTGTCGATTCAAAAGAATATATTCCATTTAAAGATATCTACGACTACTTACAATCGAGAAAAAATGTTATCGATGCGGTTACTTTTTCTGGCGGTGAGCCAACCTTAATGCCTGAATTAAAAGAAAGAATTAAATTAGTGAAAGCGTTGGGCTATAAAATCAAATTAGACACCAATGGATCTAATCCAGAAATTTTGAAATCCTTATTAGATGAAAAATTATTAGATTATGTGGCGATGGATATTAAAACTTCTTTTGATAATTATGAATTAGCCGTTAATAGCAAAGTGAATATCGATAACATTAATAAATCGATTGATTTAATTAAAAATTCCGGTGTCGATTATGAATTTCGTACAACATTGGTCAAAGAATTTGCTTCTTTAAACGATGTTGAAAAAATAGCCAAATACTTAAAAGGCTCTAAGAAATTTTACCTACAAAAATATGTATATAGAGATGATATAGCTAATAAAAATCTTCATCCTGTGAGTGAAGAAGAAGCTAATACATTCAAAGAAATATTGAATAAATATATAGCCAAAGTGGAATTGAGAGGTTATTAACCTAGATATTTTAAAATCGCAATCGCAGCAGTAGCTCCATCACTGCAGGCGGTCACGAGCTGACGAACCTCTTTTTTTCTTGAATCGCCGACAACAAATAAGCCAGGCGTTTTGCTCATCATTTTTTCATCAACAATAGCGTAGCCTCTATCTAAATCTAATAGATGAGCAAATTTTTCATTTTGAGGAATCTGGCCAATGCAAATGAAAACATTGTCAGTAACAACTTTTAAATGTTCATGAGATTTGGTGTTTTCAAATAGTAAACCTTCCAGTTTATCATCGCCTAAATATTCGATTAAATTGAGATTATGTTTGTAATCAATTTTCGGATTAGCAATAAGTTTATCCACCAAAACTTGATCAGCAAAGAAATGATCAAACAAGGTATATACATGCACTTTTGAGCAATAATCAGTAAGCAATATTGCATATTGAAGCGCGGTATTGGCATCGCCAATTAAATGAGCTTCTTTATCTTTAAGCATAGGCCCATCGCAAAGTGCGCAGAAAGAAATGCCATTGCCAATGAATTTTTCTTCATTAGCTAAATTCATCAATCGATGTTTAACGCCATTAGCTAAAACAACAGTTTTTGCTTCATAGACGTTGTAGTTAGTTTGAACAGTGAAGATATCGTTTTCTTTTTTGATATCCAAAACTTCTTCTAATTCGAATTCCAAACCTAAAGATAAAACTTGATCGAATAAATTGTTAATAAACTGAAGCCCAGAAATTTCTTTTATTGAAGGAAAATTTTCAACTTTAGGAGAATTAGCAATTTGGCCTCCAACATTTTCCTTTTCTAAAAGCAAAACCTTTTTGTTGTTTCTTAATAAATATAAGGCAAGCGATAAACCAGAAGGTCCACCGCCTACAACGATACAATCGTAAATCATATTAATTTAATGTCTTTAAAGACTCGATGTAACCTTTAATATTTGAGGCGTTTTCAAAAGAGGTGACACCATCAGGATTAGCCACTAATAATGTTGGCACTTTTTTAATGTCAAAATATTTCGTATCTTCGACATTTTCTTCAGCATCGATAAAGCGATAATGAATGTTTGCTTTATCAAGTAGCATCTTCGCCATATGACAATTTGGGCAAGTTTTCGTACCAAATAATAAGTTTTCTGAAATTACTTTTTTAGTAGGAGCTTTTTCTTCTTCTACTTCTTTTTCAACTCCACATGGAGTGTTGGAATTTTTCACATCGTATTCTTTACGATTTTTATATTCTTCAGTCTTGCCATCGTTCCAGTTTTGAATTGGTCGATAATAACCGGTGATACGGCTATAAACTTCGGTTTTTTCATGACATTTAGGGCAAGTGAATTGTTCACCTTCTAAATATCCGTGGTTCTTACAAACTGAATAGGTTGGTGACATTGTGTAGTAAGGAATGTGATAATTTTCAGCAATTTTTCTTACTAAATTCATACACGATTTATAAGAAGGAAGCTTTTGACCTAAGAAACAATGGAAAACAGTGCCTGAAGTATATAAAGTCTGCAATCCATCTTGAATATCTAGAGCTTTAAAAATATCATCAGTGAAATTCACAGGAAGATGTGATGAATTTGTGTAATATGGTGTATGGCCTTCTTTAGAAGCTGTGATGATATTTGGATATTTTTCCTTATCATGTTTAGCTAAACGATAAGCGGTTGATTCCGCTGGCGTGGCTTCTAAGTTATATAAATCACCATATAATTCTTGATAATCAGACAATCTTTCTCTCATGTGATTGAGAACATTTTTAGTAAATTCAATCGCTTCAGGATGTGAAAGATTTTTCTTAATCCAGCGAGCGTTAAGGCAAGCTTCATTCATGCCAACTAAACCAATTGTTGAGAAATGGTTATTAAATGTGCCTAAATATCGTTTTGTGTATGGATATAAACCCGCTTCTAATAATGTACTTATTGTATTTCTTTTTACTTTTAACGATCTTGCGGAAATATCCATAATTTTGTCGAGTCGAGCGTAGAAATCAGCTTCATCAAGGGCTAAATATGCGATTCTAGGCATATTAATAGTCACAACGCCAATTGATCCAGTCGATTCTCCACTTCCAAAGAAGCCACCCGATTTTTTTCTCAATTCTCTTAAATCTAGGCGAAGTCGGCAGCACATGCTTCTAACATCGCTAGGTTCCATATCAGAATTGATGTAATTAGAGAAATAAGGCGTGCCATATTTCGCAGTCATCGTAAATAAAAGTTTATTGTTTTCAGTCTCAGACCAATCAAAAGTCTTGGTGATAGAATAAGTAGGAATCGGATATTGGAAGCCCCTTCCATTAGCGTCGCCTTCAATCATTACTTCGATGAAAGCTTTATTAATCATCGCCATTTCATCGACACAGTCTTTATATTTAAAATCGACCTCTTTGCCTCCAACGATACAGTTAAGTTCCGCCATATCGTTAGGAACAGTCCAGTCTAGAGTAATATTTGTAAATGGTGCTTGTGTGCCCCATCTTGATGGAGTGTTAACACCATAGACAAATGATTGAATGCATTGTTTTACTTCTTTATAAGATAAGTTATCAATTTTAACAAATGGAGCTAAGTAAGTATCAAAAGAGGAAAACGCTTGAGCACCGGCCCATTCATTTTGCATGATACCTAAAAAGTTCACCATTTGATTGCATAAAGTTGATAAGTGATTCGCAGGAGAAGAAGTTATCTTTCCAGGAACTCCACCTAGCCCTTCTTTAATGAGCTGTTTCAATGACCAACCTGCACAGTAGCCAGTAAGCATCGATAAATCGTGAATATGGATATCGGCGTTTCTATGCGCGTTTGCGATTTCTTGATCATATATTTCGCTGAGCCAATAATTCGCAGTGACCGCGCCGGAATTGGAAAGAATTAAACCACCAACTGAATAAGTAACTGTGGAATTTTCTTTCACTCGCCAGTCGTTAACTTTTAAATAGTTATTAATGATATTTTTATAGTCGATGTTCGTGCTTTTAATTTGTCGTAAATTTTCATGTTGTTTACGATAAATCATGTAGCTTTTTGCAACATCGATATATCCGGCTTGAATCAAAACGATTTCTACTGCGTCTTGAATGTCTTCAATATCGATGACATCGTTTTTAACATTTTTATTAAATTCAGCGCTTGTGCGCAAAGCGAGCATTTGGATAATATCATCATTAAAAAATTTGTGCTCCGCCATGAAGGCTTTTTCGATCGCGCTTTCTATTTTCTTGATGGTAAATTCTTCTAACCTTCCATCTCTTTTCTTCACGTTTAACATATCTAATTAACCTCCATTTAAAACGCACTTAGACAATTGAATTTATCAAGTGATTAGCTCAAATCTTTATCTTGAGTTGTGTTAATTATAATCAATGATATTGATATAAAAAATAAATAAATCTTGATATTTATACACTGTATAAGTTTTTTTGAAATAAAATGCGATAAAACCCTACTTTAAAATTATCTATTGAAAATGCTAAAAAATGTTGTTCTAAAATTTAAAAATTTTCGTTTTTCTGAAAAATAATTTTTGCGATGAAAGCGAGTTGATTATCAACTTTTCCTTCGATGATAACTGCATTTTCTTCATCTTTTCGGCAAAGAGAAACAAGGCTATTATAGGTAACTTCTTTTAGAAAGTTAATTTCAAAATCAGTCACGCTATTTTCTTTAAAAAATTCATAGCCTAAAGCGTCACTTATATATTCGATATATTTTGTGTTATTTAAGTGATTATTTAAGTCTAAATCAGACAATTTAACAACACGTTTATCAATCTCTTTCCCCTCAACTATTTCAATCTTTTTAGGAAGAGATAATTCGTCTTCTTTACTGAAATGAGGAAGCAGACTTTCATCAAATGGTTTTAAATTTATTTCATGATTTTCTTTATTCAAAACTAACCATGTTGATGACGCTTTTACTAACGGCATTTGATTTTCATCGAGCACTTCAAAATATCGAGGAAAAATGAATTTCATGTCTTTGCCTGGATAAGTTAAAACTTCAACTTTTTCTAAATATTTTGGAAGTCGATTGATATGTAACTTATATCTATTTACAACCCAATATAGCCCGTTGTCGTTAATAACCTTTTTATTGATGCCTAGCATCTCCATATGCAAAGTTACAACATCTTGAAAAAGGACGAATAATTCATCTAATTTAAGATTATAAAAAGGATCTACCTCGTGCGATTCAATTTGAACAATTTTACGAAATTGCTTTAATGATTGAGGCATATTTGCTCCAATTGGAATTGTTCTTGTATTCATCCACTAATGTTTCTAATACGTAAACGCCTTCTAAATTTGTTCCTTCAAAGGAGTTGTCGGCAACTGTAACTACTTCTGCGCTATTTAAATAGATTTCTTTTAATCCAGAATTTTTAAAAGCGTTCGCGTTAATAGTTTTAACGCTAGAAGGAAGAATAATTTTAACTAAGGAAGTATTGCCTTCAAATAAATTAGCAGGAATCGCTGTGACTTTTGAATTAGTTGAAAATTCAACTGTGCTTAAAGAAGTGCAACCTGAGAATATATCGTTAGAAAGTGATTCACAGCTGGCTGAAATCGTGAATGATTTTAATGATGAACATCCTTTAAATGCTGATTGACCAATATTAGTTAGTGAGCCATTTTCATTATCGAAAGTGACGCTTTCTAAAGAAGTACAATTTAAGAATGCTTCTGCACCTAAAGTTTTGCAATATAAAGAAGGTATTTCAATTGTTTTTAAAGACGAACAATTGGCAAAAGATCTCACTGGGATAGCGTTAATATTTTTTGATAAAGAGACGCTAGCTAAGCTTGTGCAGTTTTCAAAACAGTTAGTTTGTAAAGTGGTCACAGTGTTAGGCAAATTAACCGATTTTAAACTAACGCAGTTCTTGAAAGCGGCGCGGTTGATAGTTTGAATGCTCGCTTGATCATCACTACCAAAATTAACTGTCTCTAATTTCAACGCATCTTGAGCGAAGGTTGGAGGAAGGGTTTTGATTAATGTATAAGAAAGGGTTTCCTTATAATCAAAATCCGAAATTCCTTGCAAATCCTGGAAAAGATTTAAAGTTTTAACAGCTGTTCCGCTGAAGAAGTTAGCCTCTTGAGAAGAGCTTCCTAAAACAGAAACAGTCACCGGAATGCTTACTTCACCAGTATTAGAAGTGACTTTATTATCTTTATCAACAAGTAACATTTCTTCAAAAGAAGAAGAATTCATAAATAAGTTTTTACCAAAAGAGATAATTCCTTGGTAGCTATCAGAAACAACAAATGATGTCTCGCCCGTTTCTTCATCTTCAATGTAGTAAATTTCTTTTGAATTAGTGGTGTTGTTATAAACATAAACCGTCTTCAAATTTGGGCAATCGCTAAAGGCGGATTGTTGAATGCTAGAAACATTAAATGGAACTTTGAATTCACTGATAGCTGTCCCTGCAAAAGCATTTACACCAATATAAGAAATTGTTGAATTAACTGTGTATTCATTATTAGGGAATACAACTTCTGTTAAAGATGTGCATCCCTCAAATAAATAGTCATTAATATTGGCAAAATTATTTGGGAAAGTAACTTTGCTGATATTGACACAATCAGTAAATGCTCCACTGCCTAAATAAGTTAAGCCATCGTGCAGATTTATTTCACCAGTGATTAAAGTGTTGCTCAAAGCATTATCACCGATGTATGTTACATTTTCAGGAACTTTAATTTGATCTAATTCAGAGCAGTTTGCAAAAGCAGATGCTTCGATTTTTTCTAAACTGTCATGTAAGACAACTTGTTCTAATTGTTCACAATCTTCAAAAGTGGATTCTTTAACTGTTTTAAAATTTTCAGGAATTTCTACATAAACTAAATTGCTTTGGCCTTTAAAAACGCCTGAAGACATAGATTTATATTTTCCTAAATTGACAATAGTTTTATATTTGCTAGAAGAGACGGAATCTTCGCTTTCAACAATGGCAGCTGGATATTCCATTTCGCCATTATATGTATAAAGCATTGAACCAATCGTAACTTCGCCATCACCTTGGCTATCCAACCAGGCAGTATTTCTAAATGCATCAGTGCCAATTTCCACCAATGAATCAGGGACATTGAATTTCTTTAAATTGGAACACCCATCAAAACAATTATTTCCAATTTTCTTTAAAGTGCTAGGAAAAATAACTTCTTCTAAATAGCCATTTTGTGAGAAAACATTGTCAGCGATTTCCACAACAGGACGTCCTTCAAGTTTTTCTGGGATTCTTAATTTTGCTGGTAATTCATCCTCTTTTACTGATTCGATGCAAACTCCATCACCGTCAATGTCATAACGGTAAGAGAATGTGAATAAAGAAATGTTTTCATAGTTAAGGAAAATTTTAGAAATCGTAAAATAGTAAGTTAAAACAATAGCCGTAACCACTAAAGCAGAAACTAAAGACCACAAAATTATTTTGTTTCGTTTTTGATGAGGCTTAACTACTGGCGGTTTTTGTTCAATATATTCCATTATTTAAGTCCTCCTTTTTCTTTGACAATCTTTTTGTATTGTTCAAGTTCAACGCTATTGCAACGAACATAGTGATCTTTTTCTACTTCATATAATTGTGGCACATCATCGTATCGATAATGATGGTCAAAAGGATTATAAGTGATAATCTTTTTCTCCTTTTCAACTTTTGGATCAGGAAGAGGAATAGCACTTAATAATGATTTTGTGTATGGGTGAAGTGGCATTTCAAAAAGTCGATTCGCAGTTGCTAATTCAACGATATTTCCTCCGTAAATAACACCGATTCTATCGGAAATATATTTAACAACAGACAAATCATGAGCAATGAAAAGAACTGTCATATTGCTCTCTTTTTGGAATTCTTTAATCAAATTTAAAATCTGAGCACGAATAGAAACATCTAATGCTGAAATAGGTTCATCAGCTATGACGACTTCAGGATGCATAAGCATAGCTCTAGCAATACCAATACGTTGACGTTGACCTCCGCTAAATTCGTGGGGATAACGTTTTAAATGTTCAGGACGCAAGCCAACTTTTCGCATCATCTCTTCTACTTTTTCAAGTCGATCATCTTCATTTTCATATAGATGGAAAGCGCGAATACCTTCAGAAACAATGTAGTCAACATTAGCTCTATCATTAAGTGAGGCACTTGGATCTTGGAAAATCATTTGTATCTTGGTTTTGAGCATTCTTTTTCTCTTGTAAGATACTTTTCCAGAAATGCGATGTCCGTTAAAACGAATCTCTCCATTTAAAATAGGAATGATGCGCATAATTGAACGACCAATTGTAGTTTTACCTGAGCCTGATTCGCCAACTAGACCAAATATCTCACCACGTTTAATAGAAAGAGATAAATCTTTAACGACAACGCGTGTGTCTAAACCGTTTTTAAAACCGATGTCAACATGTGACATTGTAATAACATCATCGTTATTGCCTTTGACTTCATTTAACGAATCATTTTCAGCATCTTTTTTTCTAAGAAGTTCTTTTCTGCTCTTAGTTAAAACTTCTTTTTCTTTATATATATTTGCTCTATCTAGATAGGTTACTTTCTCATCCATTGTTCTTACCTACCTCTCTTTGAAGCTCTTTAGCGGCTATATCCATTCTTTGGCGAAGGTTTTGAATAATTTTTGGTTTTTCAACCTTCGGTGCTCTTGGATCAAGTAGCCAAGTTTTTGCAAAATGTGTATTAGAAATTTGAAACATTGGAGGATCTTTTACATAATCGATTTTCATCGCATAATCATTTCGAATAGCAAAAGCATCGCCGATGATTTCTTCAGTAAATGCTGGTGGATTACCTTTAATATAGACAAGTGGCTCATTCTTACTTCCAAGTTGAGGAAGAGAAGATAATAAAGCCCAAGTATATGGATGAGCAGGTGCGTAGAAGACATCTTCTGCGGTTCCATATTCAATAATTTGTCCGCCATACATGACAGCGATTCTATCAGCAACGTTAGCGACAACGCCTAAGTCATGAGTGATGAAAATTGTTGTCCAATGATATTCTTTTTGTAGTGATTTAATTAATTCAATGATTTGAGCTTGAACCGTAACATCTAAGGCTGTTGTAGGTTCATCGCAAATTAAAATTTCTGGACGGCACGCAAGTGCGATAGCAATAACGACACGTTGACGCATTCCGCCACTATATTGGAATGGATAGTCGTGAATTCTTTTTTCTGGTTCAGGAATATGAACTTTTCTTAAAAGATTAATCGCCTCTTCTTTGGCTTCTTTACGGCTTAAACCATGATGGAGTCGAAGAACTTCTTCAATTTGATAGCCAATTGAAAGAAGAGGATTTAAAGAAGTCATCGGATCTTGGAAAATTGTAGCGATACGTTTTCCACGAATATTTTTCCATTCTTTGGTGGTTTTATAATTTGTTATATCAAGACCATTAAAGATGATAGAGCCATTAGAAATATAACCATTACTATCAAGCATTCCAGTAAATGTTTTTGTGAAAACAGATTTTCCGGAGCCAGATTCACCGACGATGGCAAGCGTTTCGCCTTTATAAACATCCAAAGAAATGTCGCGAATGACATTCATCTTCTTTCCGTGCGAAAGAAATCCTACGGATAAGTTTTTAACAGATAAAATAATTTCTTTTTCCATAAAATCTCCTTTCTAACGATGGTTTTTCGGGTCGGTCGCGTCCGCTAAAACAAGACCTAAATAGAAGAACGCCACAGTAAGTGGCACCAATACAATCAGCGGCACAATAAGTTGATTCGGGTTAAGTTGCCAAGCGCCAGTATTTGTGACATCAGTTAACAATTGACCTAAAGTCACGTCGCCATTTGAAAAACTAAATGATAAGCCGAAGAAGGCAAGACCAACTTCAGAAGAAATCGCGGAAGGAATAGCTGTTGAAACAACTGTAACAATAACGGAAATCAAATATGGCAATAAGTTATGAACAATCATCGATTTAGATGAACTGCCAAGAGTAATGGATGCAATATTGTAGTCACGATTTCTAATGATGATAATTTGGTTACGAATAAAGCCTGCTAAGCCCATCCAACCAAACATGCATAAAAGGAAGACGATAACCCAGAAACTAGGTTTTAAAAATTGCATCAATAGGAAATATAAAAGCAAGTCAGGGATGTTGCTTATAAAGTTTCTTAATTCAATTAAAATTGGGTCTAATTTTCTAAAATATCCCCACAAAGAACCAA
Organism: Bacteroidaceae bacterium; assembly: GCA_963657885.1. Classification (GTDB taxonomy): domain Bacteria; phylum Bacillota_I; class Bacilli_A; order RFN20; family CAG-826; genus Fiminaster. The sequence continues at coordinate 43,946 of CAVKNZ010000001.1, read as the reverse complement.
TAAGTATGCCTAAGAATGTATCAATTAAGGCAACGACAGTTGCAAGAAGTAGAGACAATCTAGTCCCCATCCAAACGACTGTCCAAAGGTCGAGGTTCTTATATGTTTTTAATTGTCCTGAACCTGTGCCAAACCAGTTGACAGAGTTCCAACCTAAGCCATTTCCATCTGGGCTTACAAAATATTCAGCATCCGCGCCGAGATATTGATGGAAGTTCATCATCGGACCAAAGATAGTTAAAAATACTAAAATGAATAAAACAATGATGCTAACAACTGCTAAAGGCTTTTTGAAAACTTGTTTAAGAGTTTCTCGCCAATAAGAATAAGGAGCAGAAGAGAGTTTCTCGATATTTTCTTCACTCGCGCCGACAACAGTAAAAAGATCTTCTACGTTGTGGTAGACGCATGAGTCGATATCAACAATATTATTATGAGACATAAATTCCTCCTTCCTTATTCATCTGAGAAGCTGACACGAGGGTCAACAATTGCAGTTACGATATCACCTAATAGATAACTAATAATTGAAATTAAAGCAGAGACGATGATAATGCCTTGCAAAGCATAGAAATCGCTCTTGGTGTTCGCGGTAACTAAAAGTCCGCCGATACCATTGATAGAATAAATTTTCTCCAAATAGAATGTTCCTAATAAAGCACCTAAAATAGCAGCTGGAATCGAACGAATTAATGGAACGATTGCGTTACGAAGAATGTGTGTATATAAAATGCGGTTTTCAGATAACCCCTTCGCACGAGCAAATTTAACGTAGTCAGAATTAAATTCATCAAGCATGAATCTTCTAACCCACAAGGCGATGCCTGCCATACCAGTAAAGCCCATCGTTAAAGCCGGGGCTAAAAGTGAAACGAAATTACCTTCTTCGAATGATCTAGGCAAATGTAGCCACGTACAAAGAATAACCATCCAAATGTAGTAATAAGCAACACCCGGAATAGCGTCGATAGAAATAATGTAGGCTTTTCCAACTTTATCAAAGACACCATCTTTGTGCTTAGCCATCAAAATGCCAGCAGGATAACCTAAGAAAATTTCAACAAAAACAGCGATGATACCAACTTGGAAAGAAACACCCATCTTTTCAATAATGACATCGGTGACATATTTACCAACATCTCCTTCAATAAAGTAGATGCGGCCTAAGTTCATAAGCGTATTTCGACATTCTCTAGTTGTGACAATATAAGTTGTGACCCCATCGACAGTTTTTGTACCATATTCAGTGAGACAAACAGTCTTTGGGAAAGGCAAAATGTTATAAAAATAAGTAAATAGATCAACAAACCAGTTATCAGTGATACCTAATTCAGCTTTTCTATTTACACATTGAGCCTCACGAATTGTCTCATTCATTTTTCCCCAGTTAGAGATGATGCTTTGGCAAAATGATTCGCCGCCACCATCGTTGACTTTAAATCTAATCAAAAAGAAAGTCGCCGTGATAGCTAGAAGAATCGATATAAGTGCGCTTCCAATACGGCGAAGAGAATACATTAAAAGAGGATGACCAAATATGCTTTGAATTCGTGGATGATTACGAAAAATAATTTTATGTCCAACAAGTTCAACGAAAAGAACAAAGAGGACAATGATTGCAATTAAAGTGTATCCAATAATATAAGTTGACATAAATAAATAAGAATATAGCGAGAAAGGGCTGGCGGAAAACCAGCCCTAATTAGTTTGTTATTAAGCAAAGATTGCTTCGATTGTGTTGTTATTAACAGCGGCTAATGCAGCTTCTTTGTTTTGAGCTTGAAGTGCACGAGCTTCTTTTCTTTCTGCTCCAGTTGGAACTTCTTTTAATACCCAAATACCAACCAAGCTATGATCAGCAATACCGTAAGCTGCGTTAGGGTTTTCATAACCAGCTGCACGGGAAATACTAGCGGACCAACCTTGTGTAGACATATAAGAAGGTTTAATCAAATATAGTTCATTTAAGAGCATGTATTCAGCTTCAGCAAATTTAGTGTAACGTTCGTAGTTAGAGTTATGAATTTCGCTAGCTTCGTTAACTAAATTGTTGTAGTCTTCGAGCATATGTTTGCTTGATTTTGTTAAAGTTCCATTAACTAATGAATAGCTAGGGAAGTTTTCGGTGTTACCACTCATCTTGCACATTTCACCGTTGGTGACATAAGTATGCATATAGGTTAATGGGTCAGCATAGTCGCCAATCCAACCCCATGAAGGTGAAACAGTGTAATAACCATTGTTAGAAGCGGTTTCGTAGTTAGCAGAGTTACTAATTTTATCGTGAACCATTTCGAAATATGGATAATGTCCTTCACCTAAATTAGATTTTCCGCAAAGAGGTAAACCTGTAGCTTCTGAACGAGCTTCACTGAGTGTGCAACCATTAGCTCTTTCGTTCCAAGAACGAACGAGTTTATTTTCCATTGATAAGCTATCCGCGGAAATACCACCGCTACCGAAGAAATCAACAACGATAGGCAATGTTAAATTTAAATCGGAGTCTTTCGCACCTTGTTCAATTGCGGAAATAGCTTCATTACGCATTGTGGTAAGTGATAACCAGCTGTATTTAGAAAGCATTTCTTGGTTTTCTGCATCATCAGTTAAGTATTGAACACCACTGATTTGTTGAGGGCCAACAAGAGATTTTGCTTCTTCTTTTCCGCCGGTTAATCCTTTTTTCTCCGCGTATGTAGAATAGTAGAAGTCGACGTAATCAGTACCATTTTCATCGTAGACATAACCTCTAGGAGTGAAGGTGTTGATTTGGTATTGATTTGGATCATCGCTGTTTGTGAATTGTGAATTGTAAATTGAGATATCAAAAGCATTTAAAATCAATTTACGAACTTCTTTAATTTTTAAAGCTGCGTTAGTGTTTACAATAGTTGCAACTTTGTCATCATCAGATTCTATGCCAAGATCATTCCAGTAGGTGGCGTAATCATATGATGCTTTATCAGTTGAACGATTGATATCAAGAGAATAGTGGTAAGTGTAGTCGACATCATCGAGTTCACGAGAGTTAACTAAATCACTATATGGATCTTGGATTGTTCCGGTGCCATCTGGTCCTTTAATGTAAGTGTTCCAGCCGACATCATCTTTTGCGCTCAACGCAAAACCATCGACATCATCTCTATCGAATGCTTCACGCATATCTTTACTTGTTGTGCTAGCGTCGACAACTTTGTAGACAACTTTGTTGACGTGAACTTTGTCAGCATCAAAATATTTATCGTTCTTCTCATAATCAACTTCATTTGAAGAGAATTTGGTAATTCTATATGGTCCGCAATAAAGTGTTTTGTCAATTGAAGTACCATAGCCATTGGCTTTTCCACCATCACTATTATAGAAATAAGAGTTAATTGGCATGTATGGGCAATATGTTAAAACAGTTGGGAAGAATTGGGCAGATATCTTAAGAGTGTAAGTAATCTTGTTGCCCTCTGCTTTAACGCCGACACGTTCAAAGTTTTTAATTTTATCGATATCAGAAGCAAGAATTGTCTCTTCTGGATCTGAACCGCTGTATTCTTTGACGAGTTCAGTAAGTTTTGCTGCTTGTGCTGCTTTGTTACCTTTGAGATTTGTATATCCAGGTTTTTGCTGGGCGATGAATTGCATCATCATCGTGTAGCAATAATATTCCCAAGCGTTACTAACGAAAAGAGTATACATGTAGTAAATTTGTGATTGAGTGTTGTAATCAAGAATGATTTTCGCAGTGGTCACAAAGTCATCTGCACATACATATTGTTCTTTTCCTTTATAAGAATAGATAGATCCATCATATTTAACCCATGGAACATCATCGCGAACTGTGAATGAGTAAGTTGTATAGTCATCAGATCTTGTAGCAGAAGTAGCAAGTGAATGACGTAAGATACCAAATTCATCGTTGAGGACTAATGTCGCAGATGAGTTAGCAATATGAGGAACATCTTCACCACTTTGGGAAAGTGATGGATTCAATGTCTTAGGTGCACTGCCAAGATAAGCATTATAGGTAGTCTTAGCTAATTTTCCGGTTAAGTATGGACCTGTGACTTTATATGAGTCGTCGTCACCACCACTGGGACCGCAGCTTGTCAGTAGTAATGAGCCTAACAGAACCATAGAACCGAACATGATTTTGTTCTTTTTCATATTAATTTTTCCCTTCCAATCTTTAAAAGATTGCTTAAATATACCATTAAAAAAAGGCATAAGCAACAAGATATTTAAGGGTGAAAAAGTATGAGTTATTTAAGAAAAATAGAAGAAATTCCGCCGACTAAAATAGAGCTTAATCCAGCAAGAAGTGAAGGCGCAAATATCGCCCAAGCAGTTTCTAAATTCTTTTCTTCTAATGGATTATTCCAGTTTTTTGTTTTGTGTCTAATACGAGCTCTGTATAAGTCTTGAATGATAAATCCAACGCCAAAAACTACGACACCAGCGAATAAAAATACATAAGAGATATATTGCTTAGGCCATTTCGCATCATCTAAAAAAGCAAAATAAGGAATGATGGCGATACAGGCAATAATTAAAAGTAAACCTAGAGCAATAATATAGTTATACCAAGTCTTAAAAGCTTTTTTCATACCTGCTTATTATATGGAATAAAGTGAACATCTTTCAACTAAATAAATTTTGCTCATTTGCGACAACTTTTCTTGGCATATCATTTTTGATGTATTGAACACTGCATTTTTCAAATCTATAATTTTTCTATGCCAAATCCTAATTTGAAAGAAAACAAACTAAAACGATGCATCGCCGTTCCTCTTAGAGGAATTATTAAGAAGATTTCTCCAGTGAGTTATGTGAAACTGCAATATAAATATATAACTCATCATAAACTCAATCTAAAGAGGCCAACTAGATATACAGAAAAACTCCAATATCTGCGACTTTTTGTCTATCCAAAAATGCCGTTAGTTAGTAAATGTGCATCGCGAGATGGCGTTAGAGAATATCTTAAAGAATTAAATTGCGAACAATATTTAATTCCATCCTTTGGAGTTTATGACCATTTTGAAGATATTGATTTTGATTCATTACCAAATCAATTTGTTCTCAAATGCACGCACGCGTGTGCATTTAATGAAATAGTAATAGGCAAAACAAAATTCGATAAAGAAAAATCCCGAAAACAATTTAATAAATGGTTAAAAATTAATTATGGAAATAAAACGTTAGAAAGACACTATTCATCGATTAAACCAAGAATAATCATTGAAAAGTATATTGGTGAGCTTGATGCATTGCCTCTTGAATATAAGATTCACGTTTTTAATGGCAAGGCAAAATCTTTATATGTCGTCAGCGGCCGTAAAAAGGATATACGTTACAATAACTACTACATCGATTGGACTCCCTTTGATGGAAGTCAATTCAATGGTTGGAAGAAAACAGATTACGTTCTTAAAAAACCAGATAATTTCGATGAAATGGTAAAACTTGCAGAAAAACTCGCATCACCGTTTCCGTTCGTGCGAGTTGATTTGTATAACATAAATGGGAAAATTTATTTCTCCGAGATGACTTTTACACCCGCGAAAGGAACACTTATTTTAGATGATGATAAGTGCGACTTCGAAATGGGAAAATGGTTAGATATTTCTGCTTTTATTAAATAATTAACGCCAATTAGAATCTGGAAGAAGCACTTCATAAAGCATCAACGCAACATGAACATTGCTTTCTTCATCTTTATTCGCGGAAGGCTCACCATATTGAGCAATGTCTTCTTTTAATTTTGTTTGGGCGATGCTATCTTTTGCAAAAATAGAATTCTTTTTATAGGAAAGCGACATCGCTGTCACTCCTTCAAGATATTTTTGATAATCACTTCCTAAAACATCAGAGAAATAGAAAACCATCAACGAGGTTTCGCTTCCAGTGTTTACTGGCACCGCCAAATTAGTTATTTTAACTGTGTATTTGTTGTATTGATTGCTAACAGATGTATGTTGATAAAATGAAAGTTCAAAATCCATATCAAGATAAGTATTATTAAACGCACCATCGAGGCTTGGTGAGGTTCTGTTATACATTGATATTGCAAAATATTTGGCAGAAACCAGCTCTTTTGGAAAAAATGCTGAATATCCCGATTGCGTTAACTGCACACGAGAAAGCTGATAATAGCCATCGCAACGAACGCGACCATCATATAATTTTGAAAGATAGCCATCCGCAAATGACTTATCAATTTCGCTCAAACATTTAGTTGGTCCATAACCAGTTTTAACATCAACGATTGGCACATCTGAACGCCAGTCCAAAATCTTTTTTTCTCCATCAATAGATATATATTGATCATCACCTTTTAAGCCATTAATTTTCTCATTGCTTGATAAAGGATTAGATAAATAAACAACATCAGAATTAGCTTCAAATGTTTTACTACTAACAACATCAACCTTATCGACATTATTTTGTTCAGTATAATAATTTAAATCAAAATCAGTATTGTTGTAATCAGTTGGCTTATAAAGTTCATTTGTTTTCGCGCAACTAGCTAGCAATAATGGCAATGTCGCAATTATAAATTTCTTAGTTTTCATCGCTATTTATCTCCTGAAATGAATAATCGTCTTCATAACTATTTTCTTCTTTTTTCTCTTCTTCTAAAATAACGATTTCTTTGCCATATTCTTCGTCGTCTTTAATAAATAACGGGACATAAACATAGCCAAGAAGAAATAACATCAACAACGATAAAGGATTTTTAAAGAAGGAGTTGTATCGCGAAAGATCCCAAAGGGAACCATATAAAACAGTGTTCGCTCGAGAATATGGAAACGGTGCGTAATTAAATGACATATAAAAGAAGAAGGTTACAATGAGTGAAACAAAAATAACTTTTGAATAATCGTTGTCTTTTGAAGTTCTTAAATATTTAGCAATAACAAAGCCAACAACGATGATGAAAATAATCAATAAGAATAAAGGAATTAGTCCTGCTTCTTTAACTATCTCAATTTCAAACATCCTCGTGTTGATGTCTACAATAGCATAGTTATAAGTAGATGGATAAACTCCGAAGAAATATTTGCCGTAAATTATTTCTTTAAGAGCTTTAAAAGGCTCTGAAACAAATCGATTAGCTATAAATACGCGATTAAGGAAAGCATTATTTTTGAAAGTCGCTTCTAAAGAAGCGTTTGAAGCAAGTACAAGAAGAATAATAAAATAAATAACCGCTAAAGCAGCAATAGCTAATAAAGCATATTTAACTATCTTTCTTGCTAATTTGTTTTTCGATAAGAACTTATAATACAAACAAATAAGTAGAGCCGGAATCAAAATAATTAAAGCTTTTAAATATGGAATAGTAATTAGATAAATTAGTCCAACTAGACCAATACTTAAAAACAGATAAAAAGTCTTCTTTGTTTCTTCCTTTTTTGGACTAATAAAAAACAAAGAAAAGAGGTAACAAGTTAATAAAGTCGCATACGCTCCTGAATAACTTAGAAAAGTTTCCTTAAATTGAAAGCCGGCAAGCCAATAGCCTTCTAAAGAAATATCATAAGTTGTTCCGTAATAAAAATATCGTAGCCCTTTGTAACGTAAAGCATAGAAGAATCCATATTGAGTCCAAGTGAAAACCATCGAAACAATCACAAGCAAAGCTATTGAAAAGCCAATGGTAAGCAAAAGTGTTTCTGACTTAAATTGTTTAATACGTCTTGCGGCTATCCCATTAAAAAGAAATAAATTGATTGCCAATAAAACAATAATGTTCAATCCGCCATAATAGTCTCTAAATAAATTCCCAAAGGAGACAAAAATAGAGATGAGAAACATTATTCCTAAAAAGAGCAATAATGACGGGAGCTCATTTTTTGAAAATCTTGTGCAAGCAACTAAAACGGAAAAGATGCCAACGATGATGCCAAGAACAAAATAGATGATGCTATTGCCACCTAACGCAAAAGAAACGATTGCAATCATTTCTAGAATCAAAAACGTCAATATTGAATCGCTTTGATTTAACTTATTTAAAAATTTCATGGCTTCATTATAAAACTATTTATGATAAGTTTCATTCTTACTTATTTTAAAAGCACGATAAATTTGCTCTAAAAGGATAAGTCTACTCATCTGATGAAGGAAGGTCATTTTTGATAATGAGATAGAATCGTTGGCTCTGTTTTTAAGTTCATCGCTTAATCCATAGCTTCCGCCGATGACAAAAGAAATTCTACTTCCGTTATCAGTTAATTTATCCAGCAAATACCTAGAAAACGATACAGAATCTGGTTCTTTTTTATTTAAATCCAGTGCAATTAGATAGTCATTTTCGGGCAATATTTTAAGAACACGTTTGCCCTCTATTTCTTTTGCTTTTTCAATTTCAATACTGCTATTTTCGTTCTTTATCGGTGAATCATTGACTTCAATAATATCAACATCAGCATAAGCTTTTATGCGTTTGATATATTCTAAAATTCCTTCTTTTAGGTATGCTTCTTTAATTGTTCCAATGCAGTAAATTTTAATTTTCACAACAAAAGTATAATTCAAGTAGTTACTTTTATCATCATTACGCTTATCTATTTATCAATAAATTGATATTATTAATAACGTTGTCAGAGGCTAAGAAAATGGAAAATGAATTTAAAAACAAAAAAATGCTCATCTTCGATATGGATGGAACGATCTTAAATACATTAAATGATTTGATGAATGCGACTAACTACGCTTTGAAATTACATAATTTTCCGTTAAGAAGTTATGAACAAATTCGCAAATCTGTCGGCAACGGCGTGGCGATGCTTATTAAAAGATCTCTTCCAGTAGATATAGATGAAGAAACATATAAAATTGTTCTATCAGATTTTGCAAAATTCTATTCTCTACATAGTAGCGACTTAACTGCTCCTTATGAAGGTATGAAAGAATCATTGACGTATTTAAAAAATAAAGGTTATTTATTAGCCTGTGCGACCAATAAATTAGAAGATGTTGCCATTGAACTTGTTGAACGCTTTTATCCTCAACTTTTCATGACTGTTTGTGGCGACAACAACATAAGAGCTAAAAAACCGTCCGCTGAACCAATAGAAGAAATACAAAGACGATTAAATGTTTTTAATAAAAATGACATCGTCTATATCGGTGACAGCGAAGTTGACTATCAAACCGCAGTGAATAGCAAAGTAGATTGCCTGCTTGTAAGCTATGGTTATCGAAATAAGGAAGAACAAATTCAATTAGGTTTAGAAAAAATACCATCGATATCTTCGCCGAAAGAACTAAAGATAATTTTCTAAAATAAAAAGGCGATTAAATGTCGCTTTTTTCATTTGTGTTCGACAGTAAATCAGTTATTTCAGAGTCGAAATTTATCACCAAATAAACCTTTTTGCCATAACGATCAGCGATAAAACTAAGCAAATCTTTTTTGATATTTTCTCGATTGGCTTCGTTATCGATATTAGCTGGCACGATCATGTCAAAGATTAGATTAATTCGCTTTTTACCCGAAAGAATGCGGAAGTCATGAAAGTGATAACCTTTATTTTCTTTTTCGATAAATTGTTTAACTAACTCTTTATATTTATTAGTGTCAGGATCATCGATTAAAATTGGATCCATGTGAATGGTTAAATGAATGTTTAATTTATGTAAAACATCTTTTTCTAATTCGTCACACATTTCGTGCGAGACCATCACGTCTTTTTTCGCATCAACCTCCACGTGAATAACTGCGTAAAGTAGTTTTCCATAACTATGGATTTCTAAATCATGCACTCCTAAAACATTTTCATTTGAAGTTATTAAATTCACCAATGAATCGATAATCTCTTTATTAGGTTTTTCTCCAAGAAGAATATTAGATGCTTCCTTAATGATGGTAATAGAAGAAAAGATAACTAAAAACGAAACGACAATCGAAAAGAAGCAATCAACTTTATACTTAGTCAGAAAAGTAATAATTAAACCAACAATAATTAATGATGTGGAAACGCAATCATTTAAAGCATCTTTCCCTAACGCTTTTAACTGCATTGAAGAGATGGCTTTGCCATATGAAAAATAGATAAAAGCCTGGCAAACTTTCAGCAAAATTGCAAATGATAAAATAATTAAAGTTACAATAAAATATGTATTTGATAATTCGGTTTTACTCGGCTCTCCCGTTTCACTCATCGATTGAATAAATCCAACTAAATCAAGAATGCCTTGATAAAGTAGGATTGCTCCCAAAGCAAAAATAATTACTCCAATAAATAAAGAAATAATGTATTCACTTCTTTGATGGCCATAAGGATGGTCTTTGTCCGCGGGTTTATAAGTTAATTTGACACCAAAGATACTCAACGTGTTATTTGCAAAATCGCTCAAGTTATTAAGCGAGTCACTTATTAAAGAAAACATATTTAAAAGTAAACCTAAAACAATCTTAAAGCCAAATAGTAGGAAGTTAGTTATTAGGCCAAAAAAAGATGCGACAAGACCGTACTTTTTTCGGACATTTTCATTGTTTACATCGCGATAATTCTTTACAAAGATTTTAAGCAAAAGTTTTCCCATATTTTTAGAAGAGGTTGACTCCTATGATATTAAATAAAAGTGAACAAGTCACTTTATTTGCTTTTTGGTGGAGCCGGCGGGAGTTGCACCCGTGTCCAAGGAAGGTTCTTCAATAACGTCTACAGTTTAGACGATATTTATTTTTAACTAGGAATCGAATATCGTGCCTATCCTAGCGAGACTTCTTTAAATTCGGATAAATTTAGCAAGTCAACTGATCTATCCTATCCTTTTGTTATGACACCTTTATCAAGCGTGAAAGGCTAAAACCTTGAGAGGTGCTCTGCCCGGCGCCTAGCGTCGGAACCCTATGTCGGGAGCAATTAAGCTAAGCAGAGTGATTGAGCTCTAGGAGCTCTCATATAACTGTTGTCAGTTATTTTATTTCGATGATAACGTCATCACTCGACTGCAGTTAGAGACAAACTAACATCCCTGTCGAAACTATGTCGACCCCGTACGTTTAGTTTAACACTAAAGTGAAAATAATGTCGAGTTTTTGCAAATGGCAAAACGAAGTATATGAGCATGTTTTTTTTCAATTGAAACAAGATTGCTTTTTAGTTTTCGTTCGACTAAAATAAAGTTGAACTTTAGAAAAGTCGGAGGATTACATCATGTCTGTCATAAATAAATATATTCCGCGAGCCTTAGAAAATGTGATTCAAAAATCTTTTAAAAACAATAAAATTGTTTCAATATTAGGAGCAAGACAATCTGGAAAATCAACCGTAGTTGAGCATCTATTTCCCAATATCAATGTCGTTTCTTTAAAAACAGATTTTATGAGCATGCAGGCTAAAGCGAATCCTGACTCATTTATAAAAGGTTTAAGCGTTCCTTCTTTTATAGACGAAGCTCAAAAAGCTCCAGAAATATTTGGTTCATTGCAAGAATGCGTCGATAAAAACAATTTTTATTCGCAATTTATTATATCTGGATCAAACAAGCAAAAACTCGATGAAAAAATCAAAGAATCGTTGTCAGGAAGAACATCAATTATTGAATTAAATGGTTTATCTTTAAGAGAAATTAACCACGTTGATTTTAATAAACATTTTGTTCCAACAAATGAATACCTTGAAGAGAGGAAAAAACAATTAAAAGACTACAACGATATTTGGCAATATATTCATCGTGGTAGTTATCCTGAGTTATATGACAATCCCAATAAAGATTGGGAAGAGTTTTATTCCTCGTATGTGCAAACATATATCGAAAAAGATGTTTTAAATAATATCAAAATAAAAGATACGAACGCTTTCATTCGCTTTTTAGCAGCAACATCTTCAAGAACTGGAACAATATTAAATTATGATAATATCGCCAATGACGTAGGTGTATCATCTGTCACTATAAAAGAATGGATATCAATATTAGTGAAAACAAATATTATCTTTTTACTTCAACCGTATTACAGTTCTCACTTAAATAGAGCGATTAAGTCGCCAAAAATTTATTACAAAGATACTGGACTAGCGGCGTTTCTAAGTGGGTGGCTTAGCAAAGAACAACTTCAAAGAGGGGCGTTAAATGGCGCTTTCTATGAAACTTTTATAGTTAACGAAATAATTAAATCATTTGCAAACGAGGGGAAAGATTATTCAAAAAGAGTTTTCTTTTATAATGGAAAAGACAAAACAAGAAAAAGAATCGAAAAAGATGGAAGTGAAAGTACAATAAATGTCGAAAGTGAAATAGATTTGATTATTGAAGAAAACGGCATTTTATATCCGATCGAAATCAAGAAAAAAGATATGCCTCTCGCTAATGATGCATCATCATTTTCGGTACTGGACAAAGAAATAAATAAAAAAAGAGGGCTTGGAGTAATTATCTCCTCAAACGCTAACTTTATCTATTTACGGGACAATTTGGTTTGTTTACCAATTGAATATATTTAAATATCCAAGGCAACTAATAATAGTGCAATTAAAAAACGAGAGAAGTATCTTTCTTATTTTTGAAAGAATCTTAGATGAGCAAAAAGCATAATCGTTTGTGACGAATTACTAAAAAACAAAGGGACGTCGATGCAAAGATAATAGCCTTACTCATTGCTTTATCAAAATTTAAAAATATATACAAAGTATATAAAAAAAGCCTTTACATTTTTTACGGGGATAAAAGTGTAAAAGATAACATTTTTTACGGGTGTAAAAGTGTAAAATATAACATTTTTTACAGGGGAAATTACTTTTTATAATTTATCTTTTCAAATATTTTTGCTTTAATATTATTGAGGTTAATTATGGAACTAAAACGTAAAATTTATGATGAGTTATTAACGTGGAAAAGAGAAAACAAAGCTGATAAGGCGGTCGTGGTTGATGGACTACGCCAAATTGGAAAAACGTACATCGTTTTAAAGTTTGCACAAGAGAATTATAAAAATGTCTATTATTTCGACTTCCGTAAAAGCGAAGAACACCGCAATGCATTTAGAGGTGATTTTTCTTTAAAAGAGTTTATAAAAACGTTAAATGTCATATTTGAAAAGCCATTTAGTGATGAAGATGCTGTTTTAGTATTTGATGAATTAGGTGATTGCCCTGATGCTAGGGCAGCAATAAAATACATCCTTAAAGAAACAAAATTTGCAATAATTGCCACCGGTTCACTATTAGGCGTAAAAGGATTTTCATCTAGAGAAAATCGTTCTCCATCAGTTGGATTTAATCACTATATTCATATGTATCCGTTAGATTTTGAAGAATTCTTGTGGGCGTCAAATATAAGTAAAGATTTAATTGAAGAAGTAAAATCTTCAGTCAAAAATTTAGAACCTTTAAGCGATTTCACGCACAATAAGATGAATAAATTATTTAAAAGCTATGTTGCTGTTGGTGGTATGCCTGAGGCAGTAATAACATTTTTAAATACGCACGATTACTATAAAGCGTATCTAACTAACGTCGATAAATTAAAAGAACTTGAAGGCGATTTTGGTAGACTTCTAAATAAAAATGGAGAATGCATAATTGATGGAAATTTACTTATGAGAACACAAGAAGTTTTTAATTCGATGCCATCTCAACTCGCTAAAGAAAATACAAAATTTCAATTCTCACTTCTTCGAAAAGGGGCAAGAGCAAAAGAATATGAATTAGCTATCAATTGGCTGATAGATTCAGGACTTGTTTTGTCTTGCCATAATTTAATTGATTTAGGTTCGCCATTATCAATGTATGAAATGACTGATTGCTATAAACTGTATTTCGCAGACACCGGTTTAATGTTTGCAAAGATTGGTTTTCAAGCAATAGCCTCTTTACTAAATGATTCATTCTCTAGTGCAGGTGGATATTTATACGAAAATATCGGTGCAGAAACTATTAGCAAAATTGGACTTCCGCTTTATTATTCAAGAAACAAGGAATCTGAATTAGATTTTATCATCGATACAATCAAAGGTGTTTCTATTGTTGAAATTAAGATGGGAAACAAACAATCGAAAGCCTCTAGAGCGGTGATTGAAGGTAAGAGTAAAAGAAAAGCCGTAAAATGCTTTAAAATTCGCGATGCCAATTTTGCGAAAGGTGACTACTACAATGGCTATCCGCATTACGCTTTTGAATTTTTGCTCGAAGATATTAAAAAGAGTTATCTAAAAATACTAAGTGGAAATAAATAACGATTCCAGTTATTCAAATTTATATATTTGAAATTAGCATAGCTTTAATTTATTCTAATAAAGGTTTACATTATGAAAAATTTTAAATTAATACTTAAATCGTTAGTAAATAACGAAGCCTGCGTCGAAGGCGGACGTCACACCCCTTGGTGGATTGCTCTCATTCTTTTCTTTTTCTCAACAATAGTTTCAGTCATCCCTGTTTTTGTTCAAACAATCACTAAAACTGGCTCCTCATTTGTTTCAACATATTCTTATGGAATAGAAAACGGACTCCAAAGATTTTTAGAAGACGTTAAGACTCACGATGAGTTAACGATGGTCATCAAAACCACGAATGATGGCGAAAAATATATAAATCTTGATCAAGAAAAATGGGATGCTGTCTACACTTATCAAAATAAAGAAGAAAATGGTTATCACGCCTATCAACACGTAAATGAAAATGGCGTTGTCGATTTAGATGTTTTCTACATTTCTACCTTCGCTAGCAATACAAGCTCTGCCGCTGCAAACGATATCGCAAACGACAAGAAGGTTGTAAATGAAGAAACAGGCGAAGTATCTTATACAAAAAGAACAACAAGTTTTGTCATCTTTGGAAAAGATGTATTCGTTGCCTATTTATATAATGGCGAATCTTCAACTGTCCAAGGAAGCGTTGTCGGCGATTACAAATCGCTAGATGATGGCTACGATTTCGTTAACATTTTAAATGTCGAAACCGATGATTATTTTGCATATCGAAAAGGTGTCTGGAACAACTGGAAAGAATTCTTTGACAAAGCTTATTTATATAATCGAGGTCAACTTACTTGGCAAACTACCTTATTGATGTTTGGCATCAATGCAGTTCTAGTCATCTTCATGGGCTTCATGATTTGGGTTCTCACTCGAGGTAAAAATAATCCATATCGAATTTATAAGTTCCATGAATGTGAATTTATTGCCGCTTGGTGCGGACTAACTCCAGGAATTTTAACTGCCGGTTTAGGCTTCCTATTCTCCAGCTTTGCTAACGTTATGTTCCCACTTCTTCTAGGCGTTCGTGTAATGTGGCTATCGATGAAGACTCTCCGTCCTCAATATAGTTACGCACCAGAACAAAACCAAAAGAAGACTACCGACAAAGTTAAAGCGGTCGATGTAAAATCGAAAAAGAAAAAAGATAAATAGATATTAAAAAGGGCGATTGTATCGCCTTTTTTTAAACGTCTTCTTTGTACGTGTCGTGCGTTTTTAGATTATAAATTTGACTAATCCACATCAAAGTTACGCTATTGGAAGTGCCAATATTTTTAATTGAATGAGTGTAGTAAGGAATGATGTTTACCAATGTTGGATCATTACCATTTACAACATTGATTATTAAATCGTTATCCTTGATATTCCTTTGCTTTATTTCGCAAGTTCCTTTAACGGTATAAAAAATTTCTTCTTTATAGGTGTGATAATGTCCACCCTTAGTGATGTTAACAAATGATATATTTTCGCTTATTTGCCCATATTTTTCAGATTTATATAGTTCCTCAAATGAACCGCGGGAGTCGCTAGCAAAATTCAGTGGATATTTATCATCATTGAGATAATCTAAAAAGGTCTTAAACAATTTATATTCAAAATCATCATGAAGTAAAGGCAGATGACGGTCGCTCATAACTTCATTTTTAAAATAGTAAAGTAAGTCAGCAAGCTTGCCTAAAGAACAATCATATATTGGATGAACATATAAAATAGACGAGCTTGGTTTTATTTTTCCATCAACGCAGTCAAGAAAAGAAGCAACAATATCATCAACATAATTAAAATGAACGATGTAATCTCTATCGCGAATAGAAATTTCTAAATCATGGGCTATGTTGTAGCAAAAAGTCGCACAAGCGGAATTATAATTTGGTCGGCACCATTTGCCAAAAACGTTATTTAATCTAAAGACAAAAACTGGTAAAGAAGAAGAGAACAAATAATCCTCCGCCATCTTTTTTGATTTGCCATAATCATTATCTAAACTCGCTTGAATAGAGCTAGATAATATTAACGGAGTGTTTTTGTTATTTTTTTTAATGAGGTCCACTACTTTTTTAACTAAA
Source organism: Bacteroidaceae bacterium (assembly GCA_963657885.1). GTDB lineage: Bacteria > Bacillota_I > Bacilli_A > RFN20 > CAG-826 > Fiminaster. The sequence continues at coordinate 27,680 of CAVKNZ010000001.1, read as the reverse complement.
TTTGTGTTCCCGTTATAAAATTCTTCGTTCGATAAAGGACGATTAACGCCAGCGAGATGAATTATAAAATCAGCTTCTTTGATATAATTTTCTAATTCTAAATCAGTGTTAGAAATATCAAAAGGAAGAACAGTATAATCTCTCTTTTTTAAAGCGAGGCAAACGTGTTTTCCTAAAAATCCGTTAGAGCCAGTGACTAATATTTTCATGTTATTCTTTTCGCCAAACCATTTTATTAATGATGCCAGTGTATGATTGAATGATTTTGATAACCTTATCAGATACATTTAAATCCGTGTAATCTGGAACTACTAAGCATCCATTTTTATTTTTAATAGCCACTTCAACAGCTTGAAGAAGATTTTTTGTATCGATTCCAGCAAGAACAAAACAGGCTTTATCTAAAGCTTCGGGTCTTTCAGTTGATGTGCGAATGCAAACCGCGGCGATTGGAGAATTGATAGAAGCATAGAAACTACTTTCTTCTGGAAGTGTTCCTGAATCGCTGACGACGCAGAAGGCATTCATTTGAAGGTTATTGTAATCGATAAAGCCAAGAGGCTCGTGCATTCTAACTCTTTCATCCAATTTGAAGCCAGTTTTTTCTAATTTCTTTCGGCTTCTTGGATGACAGGAATATAAAATAGGCATGTCATAGATTTCCGCTAATTTATTAATCGCAGTAAATAAAGATAAGAAATTCTTATCAGAATCGATATTTTCTTCTCTATGTGCGCTTAGTAGGATGTATTTTCCTTTTTCTAGATTTAATTCTTTTAGAATGTTGCTTTTTTTGATTTCTTCGATGTTTTGACTTAATACTTCCGCCATCGGCGATCCAGTTACAAATGTCCTCTCTTTTGGAAAACCGCATTCAATAAGATATCTTCTCGCGTGTTCACTATATGGAAGATTGACATCAGAAATAATATCGACAATTCGTCTATTAGTTTCTTCTGGTAGACATTCATCTTTACAGCGATTACCTGCTTCCATGTGAAATAAAGGAATATGAAGTCTTTTCGCATTAATCGCGGATAAGCAACTATTGGTGTCACCTAAAACTAAAACAGCATCAGGTTTAGTTTCCGTCATTACTTTATACGATTTAGCAATGATATTTCCCATCGTTGATCCTAAATCATCACCAACAGCATCTAAATAAATATCAGGTCCATCTAACTTAAGATCTTTAAAGAAAATGCCATTGAGGTTGTAATCATAATTTTGGCCCGTATGGACTAAAAGAGTGTCGAAATAGTCACGAGCTTTTTTGATAACTGAAGAAAGACGAATTATTTCTGGTCTTGTACCAACAATAATCATCAATTTTAATTTGCCATTATTTTTAAATTCCATAAATACCTCTTTAATCGTGCTGTTTAACAGGGCCACCGAAAAGTTCTAACTTCTTTAAAAGTTCTTTCATCCCTTCTACATCAAGTCGATGCGTGTTGTGAGAAGTATAAGCTTCGCTAATATTTAATTTCTTATTTCCTTTAGAGAAATATTTATCATAATTTAAGTCGCGATTATCAGCTTTAATGCAAAAGAAATTTCCTAAATCGACGGATTTAAGCATCTCTTCTTGAGTTACAAGTGTTTCATATAATTTTTCGCCATGACGGGTACCAATATAATTAACGCCGGTCTTGCTTCCAGTCAAAGAAATTACCGCTTGTGCTAAAGTTTCAATCGTGGCGGCAGGAGCTTTTTGAACGAATAAATCTCCTTGTTCTCCGTGCTCAAAGGCATATAAAACTAAATCAACCGCATCATCAAGAGTCATCATGAATCGAGTCATCTCTGGATTAGTTATTGTGATGGGTTTGCCTTCGTGAATTTGGTTTAAAAATAAAGGAATAACTGATCCACGTGAGGCCATAACATTTCCATAACGTGTCAAACATAAAACTGTATCGCCTGGAAGAAGTTGACGACTTCTAGCAATAACATTTTTTTCCATTAAAGCTTTGCTTATTCCCATCGCGTTGATTGGGTAAGCCGCTTTATCTGTCGACAAGAAGATAGCTTTCTTAACTTTATTTCTAACGCATGCAGTTATGACGTTATCAGAACCTAGAACATTAGTTCTCACTGCTTCCATCGGATGAAATTCACAGGAGGGAACTTGTTTAAGCGCGGCGGCAGAGAAGACGTAATCAACACCTCTAAAGGCATCAATAATCGAATCTAGATTTCTAACATCACCAATATAGAATTTAAGTTTGGAATTATTATACGCTTTTCGCATATCATCTTGCTTTTTCTCATCGCGAGATAAAATGCGAATTTCTTTAATGTCAGTCTTTAAAAAGCGATCGACAACTGCGTGGCCAAATGAACCTGTGCCTCCGGTGATGAGTAAAATTTTATCTTTTAAAATGGAAACGTCTTTCGCAGCGTATTCCATCAATCGTTCTTTAATTCGTTCAAGCTTTAATTCATCCGCGTGAATTTCATCGTTTTCATAATTTAAATATGTGCGTTGAGGCATGCCAACAATCTTGCTTGCCTCTTTTTGAGTTAAATTGCAGTTTTTGCGTATTTCTTTTAATTTCATAGCCCTACTCCTGCCCATAATATATCAATATTCGCATCATAATAAAAGTCAAAAGTGCAAAAATTGCATATTTGATATAAATCAGTTGACGGAACGGCTATCGTGACAAGTGAAATAAAATATTTGTCTATCTTGAGATAATTTTTTCAATAAAGCTAATGAATTTTTCAAGTTATTTTTATCTAAGAACGCAAACAAGTCATCGAGAATAATAAAAGGTTTATCTTCCGTAAAGATGTTATCTAAAATTGCTAATTTAAAACAGAAAAGCACCATCGTGAGTTCCCCATCAGAAAGATGCTTATAATCTCGTTGTTTTCCTTCTTCAATAAAATAGATATCAAAATCAGCATCGACACCTAACTTTTTGCCGATAGTTTCTTCTAATGGATTTATGTATTTAACTAAACTATTTTTAATTGGATCAATATATTTCGCTTTTAATGAGTCTTCAGCTTTTTTAAGATATTCAACCGTCTGCTTAGTAATTTCATATTTATTGTTCAATGTTTTAAGTTCGTCTTTATATTGATCTAGAGATGATAATTCATCTTCAAGATTCGAGATTTCCGATTCAATATTTGAAACTTCAATTTCAAGTGATGCTCGTTTATTTGTTAAATTTTCACTTTCAGTATATAAAGAAGCACTATCGATTTTATTTTCAACATCAGGTCGTTTATCTAAATGATGATTCTTATTAAATTCACCGAATTCGTCTTGAAGGGTTTTTAAATCTTTCTCTAAATAAGCTAATCTCGAATTATCTAATGGTATTTGCTTTAAATATTCTTCAAGATTAAGAACTTTATACTTGTCGGTAAATGAGGAAATAGATTCGTTGCATTTTTGTATTTTTAAATTTGCTTTCTGTTTATCGTCTT
>CAVKNZ010000001.1:0-24165 GCA_963657885.1 Bacteroidaceae bacterium | reverse complement strand
GATTGTTTAAAGATTTTAAAAATGTGAGATCAGAATTAAATGCACTAAAATTATCATTTTCGCTTCCTTCATAATGATATTTTTTATAGGTTTCTTCTAAGGCATTTTGAAGATTTGAAATTTCAACTTTTCTCTTATTATTGCTATCGTTAACCATGTTTTGCCTGCTTTTTGCTTGCTTATAGTCTTCATAGTCTGTCTGGAATTTGCTGCAAAAATAATCAATATCTTCTTCTTTTAGAAGATTGTAATTGCATTTCTCTAAGTAACGAGAAATATTCATAAAAATCTCATATTTTTGTTTATTGAGTTCAAGCGATAAATCATTTCTAAAAGATGAGTTGTTGCTATTGATTTGATTCTTTAAATAAAGGAAACCCGCGAAGACAATTAAAATAAATCCAATCGCGGAAAGAATATAAAACAAAGGATTAATTAAAATGCCGAGAATGATAGCTAAGGCAATAAAAGGAATCGAAGATAGAGCAAGGACAATTTCTTTAATTGGTTTTTTCTTATCTTTGTTTAAAGGGTTTGAGTAAGAAGAAGGACTGACATATTGATTTGATAAGTCTTTATATTGTTTTAAGTAGTTTGAAAGAATATTTTCATCAACTTCTTTATCATCAAAACGTTTGATTAATTCAGTTTCTTTTTCTGTCAACGTTTCATCTTTTTGAGCGAGCAAGAATTGATATTGTTCATGCTGACTTTTTAAAGTAGATAGTTCTTCTTCGCTTAGTAGTGATGAAGGAAAATGTATTTTAAGTTCGTTTAATTGATTATTTTCATCATCGCTTAATTTGTATAAATTTATCGAACCAAGCAATCGGCTTTTTTCTTGAAGCGTATTGCTTACAAGTTGGATTTCCTCATTCGAAGGCGTTCCATGAGGATATGAGGAATTGATTTCTTCTATTTGCTTTTTATAGGCATCAATATCTTTAACGAATTTATCGTACTTTTCCCAATCATTTAATGTTTCATTAATAGAATTTGCATCCGTTATTTGCTTGTTGATATTGCTAATTTGTTCGTTATAGTTATTGATTTCATCTTGCTTATAGTCACGAGATGATTGAAGATTAGCAAGTTGACTTTGCTTATTTTCTAAATCAGCGATTTCTTTTTTCTTTAATGCAATCAAACCATTTTTATCGGCGTCTTTTCCTGGGACAAATGTTTTGCGATATTTTTCTAATTTATCTAAGGCATCGTCATAATCAAAAACATCGTCGTCACTTAAGATATAATGACCTAATTTACTTTTAAGTTCACCTTCCGCGGAGAAAGTTAAATCTTTAGGAGTTATAAATAGAGTTTTACTAAAAGATTTTTCATCTAGATTGAAGATTGTTTCGCCGGGAATTTCGCCTAATTCAAAAGTATTTTTACCATTTAAATAAACTGTTAAGGTGTCATCCTTTGGATCTTTGGTGAATGTTCTTTCGATTTTATATGTTTTATTATCGTGTTCAAAAATGATGTAACCACCAAACTGACTTTTTGAATATGGCATTGCTCTTTTTCGACTAAATTCTTTAGATGTTGTTTTAGGTAAACCATAAAACATCGCACGAATAAAATTAGTAATCGTGCTTTTTCCATAGCCATTATCTTCACAATAGCTATTTAGTCCATCATTAAAAGACAAATTGTAATCCGCTAGATTGCCAAAAGAGGTGATGTAAAGTGATTTCAATTTCATTCTACGCTTACCTCTCTTCCTTCTAGAGCTTTTAAACCTAATGAAGCTATTTTTCGTTTATTAATTTCATCCAATTTCGTGTCCGCATAAACAAGTCGAATAAATTCGCCTCTAAGCGATAAATCGTTAAGAAATTTATTAGGATCGATTAAAGGCAAGGTCTTATTTTTAACATTAATAAAATAAGCACATCCGCTTAAAGCGTTCGCGATTTCATCTTCACTAAATTCAAGTTCGTAATCGATATCGCCAATTAAGGTGATGCGATAGATATCTTTTTTGTTAAAAGAAACTTTTTCTTTGATGAAAGATAGAATATCCGCTTGGCTTTTTGCTCCACTTATATCAACTTCTTCTTCCAAAATATCTCTAGAGGAAAAATGAACAAATTTGTATGATACTTTCTTATTGATTACTTCAATTACTACAAAACCTTTTTCGCCAATTTCATCAAATCCGCGTCCTTCAAGACATCCTGAATAAACATAATGGCCGCGGTTGTCGATTACGCCATCTTTAAATTTATGGATATGTCCTAAAGCCAGATAGTCAATATATTTATCTTTAAGTTTAGAGATTTTGATATTTCCATCCGCGATAGAGTCGCTTTCCTGTCCATGAAGCATAACGATGTTAACCTTGTTTGCATCCAATTTTAATGATGAATAAAAAGTCGAATAATTTGTTTGATTAATTTCTAACCCAGAAACAACGACATCTTCACCTAAATCATAGCTTTCCCAACTGCTAGAAAATTCTTTGAGGTTAACTCTTTCTTCAACGCTATTTTCTTCTTTATCGTGATTGCCTTTTAAATAGTAAAAAGTTATTTCCGGATTGCCATCGATAAGAGCGTAAAATTCTTTTTTATCTTTCTTGAATGGATTGTCGCTATCGAAGACATCACCGCTTAAAAGTATCGAAGAAATGTTATATTCTTTTGCATATTCAATAAGTCTACGAAAGCTATTTAAAACTGCACTTTTTCTTTCGCTAGAAATAGCTAACAATTTAGATTCAATCTTAGAACCAAGGTGAAGATCGGCAGTGTGAATTAGTTTCATAATTTACTAAAATTATTATCGCTCATGTGCGTCTTATTTTAAATAAGATGATGACAAATTAGTCTCAAACTTTTTAACGAAGTAATAAAGATACATTTTCGCATTTATAGAAGAAACAAATGTAACTATAATAAATAAAGAAAAGCGAGTGACACAATTATGAAAAAATGTCCTTATTGCGGATACGAAAATAATTTCGACGATAAATATTGTCCTAACTGCGGAAAAGCGGTTTATAAATGTCATAACTGCCAAACAGAAATAAAAGAGAAAGTTGATAGTTGCCCAAACTGTCACGCGGAAATAAAAAACTATGACTTAGAAACCACTCCTCGAGGGTTATACAAAGAAAAGCTAAACCGTTTAAATGCTAAATTTAATCAAATAAGCACTATCATAACTTTAGTTCTTTTATCGCTTTCACTGGTGATTTGCCTAGGAAAATACTTAGATTTCACTTCTTTTGGTGAATATAATCCTTTAAAAGGGTCAACTTATTATTATTTAATTGGTTCATTTATTGATTTCTTTTTAAAAGGAGTTAATAGCTATAACGATGGTGTGGAATTAGGCTATATCATCTTTAAAGCGTTACTAGTTTTAAGCAACGTAATAATTGTTTTCATCTTCTCAATTAAAGGCATAAGAAAGTGCGTCAACGATCTTAAAGATAAAACATCGACCTCAAGAACTTATTTTTTCGCAATTTATCTATCGATGTTCATCGTCACTAAATTATTAACAATATTTGACGAAGCTACGTCAACCGATGCGATATCCATAAATGCATCAATCACCTCATTTTTATCTATTTCAACTTTACTAATAGCCTTTGAAATTTTTACAACCGTATTTACTTCATATCGCCGTCACGAAGTATCATCTTTAATTGAAAAAGCTATATACGGAACAATCTTTTTAACAGTTGTTTTATTAATTTTAGGAATAAATAAGCCAGCAATAGTTATTGATGATGTGTCATACACTCCAGAGGCTTTACAGCATTATTATTTGCTCAATATATTAACTTCTTCCTCCATCAGCGATAAAAACATCGCCACATTTATTGCTTTAACAACTGTTAGTTCGCTTCAAATCGTGGAACTTATTGCCTTATGTGTCTTATCGCAATTCTTTGTTTCTTCCTTTTTCAGCAAAGAAGATAACTTTAAGCTTAAAATGACAACGTACGTGCTCTCCTTATTTGAACTTATCACTTCATTAGTTCAATTCATTTCCTTATTTGCTTTGCTAATAATTCTTAGCATAGAAAATAGTTCATCGCTTATATATCTAGGCCCATATCATTTCACTAATTTTATTTTTTCACTCATTTTATTTTCTCTTTCAGTTTATTCCTTTGTTGTTTCCCGCAACAAAAGGGCAAAAACAAAAGGCACGTCTGAGACGTGCCCCCATAATAACTAGAAGCTATTATGGCTGTTTCTACTTATCCAATAATCTACTTTCGTAACATACAACTCCGCAGATAAGGGAAAAAATTAACACAATTGAAATGGGGACGGAGCCATATAAGAAAGTAGATTTTTTGAATAAGCAGTACACATTTTCCTTAATTAGGAAACCGCGTATTTCTTTGTTTGTTATCGCATCCAGATAACAAGATTTCTTATTCATAAATTTAACAAAGAACAAGGAAGAGAAAGATGTATTTCTCTTGGATGCAACTTCATCTAAAAATAAAGAAAAAGTCCTGTCAATATAACTGGACTATAAATTTTTAGTTATCTAGATTTTATCGAACTATTTCTTGAATAATCTATACAAATCTAAACGATCAGATTCTTCCTAAATTTACTTCTACAAACAAATAATCACCCACTTAAAAGATATGAAGTTATTCATTAACTTCCATGATCCGATTATTTTTTTCCTCGTGTTAACTTTTTAAGTGAACTTCGTCCAATTGAGTGATACTCGGTACCGGACATATCTTCAACCTTAAAAAGGTTCCGACCATCAAAGATGATAGGCTTTCGCATCGAAGAAATAAAATCGTGAGCTTTTAAATTTTTGAATTCTTTTGAGTCGCTTAATATGATACAAAAATCTGAATTTTTCAATGCTTCACATGGATAATCAGAATATTTTATATGTGAATATCTTGAAAAGTAGGAAGCAAAATTGTCCAAAGCAAGAGGATCATAAACATTGACATAGACCCCTTTATCTAATAGTTCTTTAACAATTGGGATAGCTTGGCTATTTCTAACGTCTTCAGTGTCTCCATGAATTGAAACTCCTAAAACTGCACATCTTAGATTTGCGACATTTCGAAAACGTTTATAGATTTTATCAAGGAAAAAGTTAACCATTGATTGGTTAATGTTAACCGTTGATTTAATTAAATCCATCGGATGGAGATATTCATTGCTAAGGGAATATAGTCCTAAACCATGCTTAGGGAAGCAAACTCCTCCATAGCCGATTCCGGCATCTAAGAAGGAATCGCCAATGCGCGGGTCAAGCGCCATTCCTTTGGCCACTTTTTCCACATCAGCGTTAACAAGTTCACAAAATTTAGCGATGTCATTGATATATGATGTTTTCATCGCTAAGAAACAATCGGAGGCGTATTTAATAAGTTCAGCGTTCTCTGGCGTAGTTATCATCACTGTCGCCTTTTTAATCAAAGATGATTGAGCTACTTGTTTTGCAGTTTCTAAGGCGTGCGTACCGTTAACTCCAATAACTAAGCGATAAGGATGAATCAAATTTTCAACCGCATGACCTTGAGAAAGAAATTCAGGGAAAGAGATGACGATAAATTTATGGCCGCACTTATCTTCAAGATATTTTTTAGTGGCTTTATTTGTTCCAACTGGAACTGTTGAACGGATGACGATAGTTTGTTCGCCTGTTGAATCCTGAACAATCATATCTAACGCGGAATAGTAGTTCTTCAAATTAACCGAACCATCTTTTTCTTGAGGCGTATCCACACAGATAAAGATATTTTTCGCATTTCGAATCGCGTCTTTGTGATTAGAAGTAAAACGCAAATTTAAATAGCTTTCCGTAAGCATCTCTTGTAAGTTTGGCTCTTCTAAAGTCGAGACTCCTTGTTTAAGCAAAGAAATCTTATTTTTATCGATATCAAAACCAATAATTTTATGACCTAAAGAGGCTAGATAAACCGCGTTTACTAGCCCGACATATCCTAAACCAATAATTGTGATTTCCATTATCAAACCTCAATATCATTATCATCTTTTATTTCCTAGTTTGCAAAAGATAGGTATCAAATAAAAAAAGTTAGCCATAATCGGCACTTTTGACTTTATGAAAAATAAATTTATATACAGAAATACTCCTTATTGATATCCTATATGGCTTAATTTTTTAAAAGCGATATTTAGTCACCATAATCAGAGCCGCGTGACTTGTCTTCAATATATATTTTTAATAAGTCTGTTAAATCAGTTAATTCTAAGAAAATATAATCATCAATTTTTGTTAACGGATGCTCATAGTCATAAGTAAAAACAACGTGTTTATTCTTTTTCGCGATTTCTAGCATCTTATTTATAATTCTTTGATAATCAGATTCTGAATACATTTCTTTTAAATTTAACAATTGAGTTATAAAAGCCGGTTCTACATAAAAGATTGAATCTAGATATTCATAGCAAAAAGAAAAAGGATTATTTTTATCTTTTATTTTCTTTAAATTATTAAATTCAATTATCTCGTTCATTTTCCCATTGTAACCATCTTGTGTTGCTCTGCACATTTGATGGAAATTTTATCTAAATCGACATGACATTTTTTAAATTTCTTTTTGAAAGCTTTTAACGCTAGTTCAGGAGTGTTAGTTTCATCAGAAAGATGCGCTAAAATGATTTCTTTTGTTTTATTGCCCACCAAATCGACCATATAAGAAGCAGCATCTTCATTAGAGAGGTGACCTGTGTCGCTTGCGATTCTCTCTTTTAAAGCCAAGGGACGCGAGCATTCAAAAAGCATCTTGACATTGTGATTTGATTCGATGACATAATAATCGGCGTTATGCATATATGAAAGCGTCTTATCTGGAATAAAACCAGAATCGGTTAAATAAACCAATGATTCTTTACCATTTTCAAAAAGAAATCCAACTGGATTAGGCACATCATGAGATGTAGAAATAGGCGTTATTTTAAAGCCATCTAATTCAAATGATTTGTACGCTTTTATATTGATAACATTAAGAGCGTCATAAGTTCCTTCTGTGCAATAGATATCTAGAGGAGGAAGATATTTAACTCCTTTTGTGTGATCGCTATGACAATGAGTTAGTAATAAAGCATCAATATCATAGATATTTTTATTTATTTCTTTTAAAGCATTTTCAAGCGAGCATAAAGAGATGCCCATATCTAAAAGAAGAAGATGATTATCGTTCTCTATTAAAGTAGCGTTCCCTTTGGAACCTGATTCAATTACGTATATTTTCATTTAATTACTCGCGTAAGATTTTATTCGTTCATTATTTAAAGCATCTAATTCCTCTTCTGCTTCTCTAGATGGGGAATCAAATTTACAAACATTTTTTCTAAATAAAAGTGGCACGTTTCCACATTTACCGTTACGATGTTTAGCGATAGTTACATTGACAATTGAGGCGTTCTTTCCGCCATCTTTTTTAGCCACGCTATCTTGCATGGCGTTGACATCTTTTTCATTTTTTTCAAAGATGTTTTTGCTATTTTTATCGTCAGTGATTTTAGGTTCATGTAGAAGCAAAATTAAGTCAGCATCTTGCTCTAATGAGCCCGATTCACGTAAATCTGATGCTTGCGGTTCTCTACCAGGTCTATCTTCAACTTTACGGTTGAGCTGAGCGACGCCGATGATTGGAATGTTTAGCTCTAAAGCCAGCTTTTTAAGCGATTGCGAAATGAATTGAATTTCGAGTTGTCGGACAGAATCGCCTTTTTTCGATAAATTTGTAGTGACTAAACCGATGTAGTCAACAATGACTAAAGATAAATCGGGTTCACGATTATAAAGCGTTCGAACTTTAGCAATTAAATCGTTAAGTTGAATGCCCGAAGTTCCATCGACATAAAATTTAATCCTCGAAAAGCGGTCGCAAGCTTCTTTAATGTGAAGTCTAACATTGCTTTTATTTAAGTTATAGCCAGTGAGGAGATCGCTGTAATCGACATTAGCTTCGCCAGCGATAATTCTTTTAACAAGTTGATTGGCAGGCATTTCTAGTGAGAAATAAGCAACAGGTCGGTCTCTTAAAGCGGCGTTATAAGCAAAGTTAAGTGCCAAAGCGGTCTTACCAACGCCAGGACGAGCAGCCATGACGATAAAGGCGCCCTTTTGGAAACCATGTGTTAAAACATCCAATTTTTGAAAGCCTGTTGGAGTGCCGGTAACGGTTGAAGCTTCTTTGATGTCGTCGATTTCTTTTTGCACACTTTGCGCTAACTGTGCTGCATTTTCAAAGTCACCAACTCGTCTTTTTTCGGTGATTTCGCTAAGTGAGTGACCAGCGTTACCTAAAAATGTCGTAACATCTTGAATGTCTTTTGTGTAATATTCATCTTCAATTTTATCGATGGTCACTAAAAACTTTCTCAATAACGATTGGTCAAGCACCATCTGCACATAATTTTTAAAATTTGAAAAGGTGATAGAAGAATCGACAAGTTCCGCTAAATAGGTTGAGCCTCCAGAAACTTCTAATTCGTTCGCGTTAATAAGTTCGTTAATAATCGATTGGACGTCGATTGGCTCGCCGCGTTTATCAATTCTAACCATCGCAGAAAAAATCGCTCGGTGATTTCGATTCTCTTCATAAAAATCATCAACATCTAAAAGTCCGAAACCTTCGTGACGTTTTTCAATAGAACGAATCATCGCTCCTAAAACTGATTTTTCAGCCTCAGTGTTGTGAGGCAAACTTTTACGTCTAGCCATATTTATTTTTTCTCACTTACATGAACGCGAATATTTCCTGTGACGCCTTTGTAAAGCTCGATTTCTAAAGTTGTATAACCAAGTCGATCAACTGAAACTTTAGAAGTGATTTTTCTTTTATCAATATTGATAGAAAATTTCTTTTTAAGTTCTTCTTCAATTTGCTTGGTGGAAATCGCTCCAAACATCTTGCCATCTTTTCCAGCATTTGCACTGAATTCAACAACGATGTCTTTTAATTTATTAGCAATTTCAAGTGCTTCTTCTTTTTTTAAAGCTTCTTCTTTAGCTTTATCAGCTTTTTGTTTATCAAGGATTTGAATGCTTCTTTTAGATTCAGGAACTGCTAAATTTCGTGGTAAAAGGTAGTTATTTGCATAACCATCTTTAACTTCAATGATTTGGTTGGCTTTGCCTAAGCCTTTAACATCTTTTAATAAAATAACTCTCATAATAAGCCCCTTTAATTTTTATCTTTAACAGTTCTAGCATCATTAAGATGCTCATTTAATTCATCAAGCAAGCGATCTTTAACTTGGTCGATGCTCATATTTTTAAATGTTCCTGCAGCCATGGTGAAGTGGCCTCCTCCATTGAGCTGCTCAGCAATCAATTGAACATTTATTGTTCCATCACTTCTACATGAGATACGCACTTCATGTTCGCTAACACGACCAATGACAAAGCAGGCGTTCACGCCTTTCATCTGCATGCATTGGTTGCCCACTTTAGCAAGCGTTGCTGGCTCGATGATGTCATCTTCATCAGCAAGACAATAGACCACACCGTAATATGGAGTTTTAAGCGTCGAGATGATTTTCGTTATAAGCGTATATTCTTCATATTCATCTTTTAAATAGTCGTCCGCGGTGGCGTTGTCCGCGCCAAATTCTTTTAAAATCATGCTAGCTTCGAAGGTTCTAATGCCTGAAGATTTAGCTTTGAAGTAATTGCTATCCATAAAGATGCCAGAAAGCATGATAGTCGCATAAGCACTAGGAATGATGATTCGTGGGTTAACTGAACAGTAATGAATTAATTCAGTGACCATTTCAGAAGCTGATGAAGCACTTGGTTCAACATAGCTAAATACCGGCGTTTCAATAAATTCTTCGCTTCGTCTATGATGGTCGATAACCATAACTTTAGTTGCTTTGTCTAAAACTTTAGGCGCCATTGTCATACTTGGACGGTGGACATCGCAGACGATGATCAAGGTATTGGATTTAATTTTATCCATCGCATCTGATGGTGAAATCATCATCTTCTGCACTTCTTCTCTAGAGAAGGCTTGCGTTATCGCTCCTCGGGTTTTTCTTTCAGTTACTTTTTGATCATAAATGATTAAAGCTTCTTTTCGGCAGTAATCGCATATTGCTTTCATACCTAAACAAGAGCCTAAAGCGTCCATATCCATCATCGTATGCCCCATGATTAAGACATTTGAGGAATTGCGGATTAAAGAAAGAACAGAGTCAGCCATGACACGAACTTTAACTTTGTTACGGTTCTCTTGTGCTTCAAATTTGCCGCCATAGAACTGAAGTTCAGCGCCATATTTAGAAACAACAACTTGATCGCCACCTCTACTCATGGCGATATCAATAGCATTTTCCGCCATTTCGTTGAGCTTAGAAACATCAGGAAAACCATGGGCTAAACCAATCGATAATGTTGGAGGTGTATCTTGCTTTTCTCCAAGATGATGGACATCTTCAATTAAAGAAAATTTATCTTCCTCCATTTTGGCAAGCGATTCGTAGTTACATAAAACAAAATAAGCATCATTTCGATATCTTCTAACCAATACGTTATATTCTTTTACGTAATTAAAGATGGCGTTTCTAATCTTTGAGATAACATCGTTACTATCATCGGCGGTACCACTTATATCTGAATAGTTATCAATCATGATGATGCCGACAACAACTGCTTGTCTTTTGGACAAATCAAATAAAGTTTCGTATTCTGTGGTGTCTTTAAAGATGAATAATCCAGCGTCGCTTAAATATTTGACATCATAATTTCGCGAATTGATTTCAATTTTAACAATTGCATCGCTAGATAAAGTAGCGAATTCTTGCAGTTTAGGTTGCCATTCATAGATATTGCTATCTAATATTTCAATTTGTCTTTCTTTAAATAAATCGTTAACCCAAATAACGGTATTGTTATCATCGACAATAACTAAACCGATCATGCCAAAGTTATAAGCTTCTTGGATATCGCCTCCGATTAAATCAGCGGCTTTTAAGTCGTTTTTCTTACGAATATAAGAGAAGATGCTCGCGGTTATTAAAACAAGAAGAATATCAATCCCCACGATTGAAGCTAGGGCAATGTAGAGAATTTCAATGCTAATATAATTTCTGAAATCGAATAAATTTAGATAATAAAAGAGCCCAAAAGCAATAACTAAAGCTAGTTCAATAATCGCGAATATATAAGCGGCTCGTTTATATCTTTTTAAATGCTTCTTCATAACTTGATAGTTATTATATAACAAAGTTGAATTAAATATAATCGTTTCACTGATTATAATTAATGTGTTAATTGAAAAAATAAATGCAACACACGAATTTTGTTTAACAATTAATCATTAAATGTATTCAATAGGCAAACAATATAAGTTATCTCTAAGTTTTAATTTGTAATTGCTCAAGCAAACAATAGCCCCGGTTCCACGTTTTTTATCGATATCCTTATCAAGCAATTTAAATGCATCTGCGTCATTAGCTTTTGGGTTGCTATTCTTTTTAATTTCAACAGGATATAAAATTCCGTTCTCTTCGATAATTAAATCGATTTCACTTTCTTCGTATTCAATAGATTCGTTACCGAATTTATCTACTTTTTTTCTTCTTTCTTTGTCTTTTCCTCGATAGTAATAGATGTATTTAGAGTAATCTTTCCCTGAATTAATAAATGATTTTATTATTTCGTTAACAACAAATGTCTCAAACATTGCTCCGGCGATAGCCCCATTTTTCAGTGTTTCTGGAGTAAGCCAAGAAGTAAGGAAGCATGCTAGACCGGTATCTCTAAAGTATATTTTAGGTCTTTTAATAGCTCTATTTAGATGCGAATTAAAATATGGTTGAAGCAAGAAAATAATATCTGTTTTTTCTAATATAGAAACCCATAATTTAACCGTGTCTGCGCTTACACCAACATCGTTAGCAATATTAGTGTAATCAAGTACTTGCCCAGTTCTCGCGGCAACAGAAACTAGGAATTTATAAAAAGATTGATAGTCTTTTACTTTTGTAATTTTATAAACATCTCTTTCAATATATGTTTGTGCATAATCTTGATAAAAATCTTCCCAGTCTTTTTCAGGGTGTTCATATAGTTCAGGATATGAACCTCGATGAATAATTGACCAAATATCATCTATTTCTTTTAATTCTTTTTCTCTATTTTGTATGTATTCTTCGCTAGGCAAAAATCTTTCATTGAAAGAAATAGAATTAATTTCTCTTAGAGAAAGACCTGCTAATTCAACAATTCCCACCATGCCTGCGAGCGAATCGGACAAGCCTTCCATCAATGACCATTTTTGTGTTCCTGAAAAAACATAATTGCCATAATTAGTCTCGTTATCTAAAACATCTTTGATAGTTCCTAATAATTGAGGGCATTCTTGAACTTCATCAATAAAAAGCGGTCGAGAAAAACTTTTAATAAAACCTTGAGGGTCATCTATTGCACTAACTAGTAAATTAGGATTCTTTAAATTAACACGTTGGACCGTAGGAAGCATTTCTTTTGACATTCTTGTCTTTCCAACTTGTCTAGCTCCCGTGATAGCAACAGACTTGTAAGTCTTATATTTTTGTAAGAATGTAGATTCGATTGCTCGATGTATATAGGCCATAGTTAGACTCCTTTTGGCTATTTCCGAATTGAATTCGGTTTTAGCCACAACCTCATTTTAAACTAAGTTTAGCTGTCTGTAAAAAGATTTAACTGCAAACGTTGAAAAAATAAGAAAATTTAACATAACGCCTTCCAACTAAAAGCTCGATTTTTGTTGAATTACGCTCTTAAATCAAAAAGTAAAAGTCGAAAAGTTTCGATTTTATCGTTATATTGTCTTTTCCGGAATGCCATTCCGGATTAGACATTATCAAAAAAAAGATAATTAGATATATTCAATAGGTAAACAAATAAGGTTATCTCTTAAATAAACTTTTTGAGAACAAGTGCAAAGAATAACTCCTAATTCACGATGCTTATCGACATCTTTATCTAAAACATCAAAAGCGTTAGCCATTGATGCATTGGGATTTTTGCTCTCTTTTATTTCAATTGGATAAAGTTTGTCTCCTTCTTGAATTATAAAATCGATTTCTCCCTCAACTTCTTCAATGAATGTTTCTCCGTTGATATTGATTCTTTTTTTCTTTTTATCTTTTCCTCGATAGTAAAAAATAGAGAAATCGTATTTTTCTCCTGCATTAGCAAAACTTTTAATTAATTCATTGACCACAAAAGTTTCAAAAAGCGCGCCAGAGGCATGACCGTTTTCCGCGCTTTCTTTAGTGAGCCATCTAGTTAAAAAGCAAACTAAGCCAGTGTCTTTAAAATAAATTTTTGGCGATTTAATCGCTCTATTTAAATGATTGCTGCAATATGGTTTTAATAAATAAACGATGTCGCTTCTTATTAGAATGTTTGTCCAAGCGCTGATGGTCTTTTCATCGACTCCAACTTCACTTGCTAACGAAGAGAAAACCACCACATTTGCACTTCTAGAAGCTAATGAAGTCATAAATTTAAGAAACTTTGTTTGATTTTCGCTACTTATTAAGTCAGCTACATCTCTTTCTAAATATGTGCTCACATAGGATGAATAGAAGTCTTCCCATTCTTTTTCTTTATTCTCATATAACTCTGGATATTGACCACGATGAATAACTTCCCACAGATCCCCATAATTTTTTAGATGTTTTTCGCGTTCTAATAAATAATCTTCTGTTGGAACAAAATGTTTATTGAAAGTAACACCATTTATCTCCCTTAAAGATAAACCCAATAGTTCATTTACGCTTACTCTTCCTGCTAATGTTTCCTCGCCCTGATGTAGTTTTAATTTTTGACTGCCAGAAAGAATGTAGGAACCATATCCTAATTCATCCTCTTCAATCTTATTTTTAATATCTTCAAAGATGGAAGGAACTTTCTGCACTTCATCGATAAATAATGGAGTTTTATATTTGCTTAAAAATAGTGAACCGTCTTCTTCAGCTAATCCTTTTAAAAGACGGTTATCAAAATTAACCCTATCGACGTCTTTAAAAAGGTGTTTGATAAGCGTAGATTTACCAACTTGTCTTGCTCCGCTTAAAGAGAGAACAATGTTGTTTTTAAATCTTCTTTCTAAAATTGGTAATAGATGCCTTTCAATCGTATACATTTACTTAACTCCAATAAAATGATAGCAACTATACCAATATAAAGAAAGGAAAACTTTGTCTTTTCCGGAATGCCATTCCGGATTAGACATAACTATTCATTTAAAGCATTTATCTTCTTCTCTTTCGCATGCTTCAAAAACAAAAGAGCAAAAACGGAAGTAAGTAATTCACTTACTGGAAAGGCAATCCAAAATAGAGATGATGCGTTACCGATATTTAAAAATAGAAATTCAAAAGGAACAACAAATACAAGAAGCCTCAAAAATGAAATAATTAATGGTGAAATGATCTCTTGTAGTCCTTGAAGGATGCCTTGAATAGATATTGAAATAGACATGAAAAGAAAACCAATAGAAGCGATTCTTATCGCAATTATACATGTTGAGGCGACTTCTTGATTGTCACTTCCTCCCGCTAAATTAAAGAGATTAGATATTGGTGTGGCGCATGACTCAAAAACAATAATGATGGCTAAACTAACTATAAGACTATCGATGAGCCCATATTTAATAGTTTCAAGCACTCTTTCCTTGTTTCTTCTTCCATAGTTATACGAAGTTAAAGTTATCAAAGCGTTACTTAAACCAAAGCAAGCGAATAAGGCCATCTGTTGAATCTTATAATAGATAGAAAATGTGGCTTGAAGTAATTCAGCATCAGAAGATGTTGTTAACACCATGTTGGTGACAAACATCATAACTGAAAGTAGAGCTTGCATGATCATCGCCGGCACCCCTATTGAAAAAATCCTTTTTATTACTTCTTTTTCTAAAAGTAAATTATTTAGTTTATTTTCAATTTCTTTATCATAGATAAAATGGAAAATCATATCTAAAAATAAAGAGACACATTGACCGATAACAGTCGCATAAGCCGCGCCGGCAACGCCCATATTAAGAGGATAAATAAAGACATAATCCAAAACGATGTTTGTAACTGCTCCAGCAATCTGGCCAATCATCGACAAAGTATTTCGTCCATTTGCTTGAAGAAAACGTTCAAAGACAGTAAAAAACATTTGTCCAAAAGAATAAACGCAACAAATCCTTAAATATATTGCTCCCATATCAATGATGGTCGTTCTTTTAATTTCATCTTCTATAGCTAAATTAGCTTGCATTCTAATAAAGGGCTCGGCGAAAAATAAACCAAAGATGAGAAAAACTAAATAAAAGATAAAGGCTAAAGTAATTCCGTTAAATGCCGCTTTGCTAGCTTTGCTTTTATCATTTTCGCCTAAACTTTTCGATATCGTCGCATTTACTCCAATGCCTAAGCCAACGCCAACAGCAATCATAAAGATTTGAATAGGAAAGCTATATCCTAAAGCAATGTTAGCTTCATAGCCTCCAATGTCCATATTGATAACAAAGGCGGTATCGATAACGTTATAAATAGCTTGTAAGATCATCGATACAATCATCGGTAAACCCATTGTCCAAACAAGCCTCTTTATGGGGAGAATTCCCATTTTATTTTCTTTCATAAAAAACCTCCGTAAGCGTAATAAACCGGACTTACGCCTATAGAGGCAACTCGTTTATTGACAAGATGATAAACTTAAAAATTTGAATTTTCAAAGCGAATTTTATCCACGATTAGTTGCAAATGAAGTATTTAATCTATCGTAAACAACAAAAAAGCAGAACCTCAGCTTTTTATAGAGAGATTCCGCTTTTAGTTAAGAAAACGAAAAGGTCTTAAATTTCGTAGAAACGAGCAGGGAAGCTGGATGTGTCAAGAGACTCTTCGTTTAAATATGACATTTTTGAATAGGATAAAGTATCAAATATTTTGGCTGCTTTTGTTCCATAATATGTACCAGCATAATATTCCGTGCTATTGGCGGTTGTAACCATCGTTGAATATGTGCTATTGAATGTGAAAACAGTGGTTGCAGTTTCTTCAAACTTAACATTAATGTATGTGCCAGAAACAGCTAAATTGAGATAAACAACGCTGTCATCGCTCTTTGTAATTTTGATGTTGTATCCGCCTTCAACTTCAACAAGTTCAAACGCATCAGCTTCGCTAGGATCTGTTACCATTTTTCCATAGTAACCACTTAATTCGCCTTTGCAATAATAGTTAGAACCTAAATCCGAGTCTTTGGTGTTAACGCCGAAATGATATTTCTTTCCAGCCACAGGGCTTGTTACCCATGAGGTTGTAGGTGTTACTGCAGATGTTGTTGAAACTTCTCCACCTCCACTTGTAGTCTTTCCGCCACTTGTGGTAGAATCGCTCGCGGTCTCGTTACCACAGGAAGCGAGAATCATCATCATTGCAGGTAATAGAATTAATGCTTTTTTATTCATAATTGTGTTAATTTCCTCCTTTTCTATTACTGATAATTTATATTTGCTTTCTATAAGAAAAGCGAAATATCAAAATAAAAAAAGATGCACTACATGCACCTAAAAGCAAATGAGTAGGATGATGCTAGATAACTATAATATAGAACCAATATTTCCCTTATCATATTTGCTCTAGTTAAGATTGTATCTTAATTCCTCTCTTTATTAAAGATGACTTATAAAATGTTGCGATGACATCAATCTTTTGAGTGATTGTTTTTCTTTTTAAAGCGCCCGATATTATCACTATTATCACCACAACCGATTTTACCTATCCATTTTCTATCAAAGTGTTCAATATAGAATCCGAAATTTAGTTTTTATAATTTTCGTCATCAAGTTAGACATGATACATTTTTTGACTTTTACAACTTTTGTATCAATTTTTTTATTCAAATAAGACATACGTAATATTTAATATTTGCTATCTTATAAATGCTCAAAGGAAAGCGAAAAGTGTTTCAGCTTTTGACCTTCAAAGCGAGAAAATTAATCACAATTTCGTAATTCATCGTAATTCTGATTTTTTTCGTAATTCATCGTAATTCATCGTAATTCATCGTAATTCTATTTTTTAGCTTTGATAGTACTTACTTATTTTGTTTAACTGTTAATTGTTATGATGAAATCGACACAAAATTGTATAACTAGCCATTATAAAAGGCACAGGTTTTGCCCGCGCCTAGTATTTTAGATTTTCTACAAAAAGAGAGATATTTTTCTAATTAGTTGTAATAAACAACAGCTTTTGTAAGTCTAACTTGTCCTGCTCCAGCTAAAAAGGAGAGTTCGCTCACATCAGCAGCTGCATTGACAACTGCAGTTAACTTTTCAGAAGATGAAGCTTTGCTGTCAACTGTTCCACCAGTGAAGGTTGCACCAGAAAGGTTTGGATAATAATCGTTGTATTTATCTTTATCTGCACTTTTAAATACGACTTTTTTAAGAGTTCCGGTGACTTCAAGAGCAAATTTTGCATTTTTATAAACTCTCAATTCAGTGGTAGAGAAATTAATCGCAGTTGTTGATGATTCTTTAGTAAGAGTAAATTCAATACCACTATTTGTATAAGTTGCGCTCTTTTTATCTTCGGATGAAGTAAACAATGAGCCAGTAAGTTTAACACTAGCAATCTTGCTTGTGTCGCCTTCTTCTTGAGTGAGAACTTCAACTTCGCTATCACCTTTAACAGTGAATGAATAGGATCCGTCGGTTTGTGTTAATGTTTCCTCGTTGGCACTTACTGAATAAATTTTGTAACCAGAAGTAGGAGCAACTGTAAATGTTGCAGTAGCACCATTGGTGTATGTTTCGTTTAATCCACTGATGGTGGCGTTATCAACAGAAGTTGTAACAGTAGAAGTTCCGCGAGTTGTTTTGTGTACTGTTGGCGCGGTCGTATCTTTCTTAGAAAAATTGTAATAATAAGTTTCGTCATATGTTGAAACTGTGCATTTAATGTATCCTTCAACAACAACAGTGTCATTTTGATATGGTGTGTCAACACCAGTTGCAACTGTGTAGTCATAGACTCTAGTTTTTCCTTCGCCAATGCTGAAGTAGCTAACGCTCGCCAAATTGATAAGACCAGTTGCAAAGAATGGCTTATTTGAATAGCCGTCATTTGCAAGTTTCAATTTAGCAACTTCAGTATAAAGATCTTCAACACTTAATGGGGAATCTACTGAGCCATAATTAACAGTAGTCTCTCCTCCAGAGCCGCCTTTTCCGCCACTTGTGGTGGAATCGCTCGCTGTATCGTTACCACAAGAGGTAAGAATCATCATCATTGCAGGTAATAGAATTAATGCTTTTTTATTCATAATTGTGTTAATTTCCTCCTTTTCTATTCCGTAAATGTCAATTGGTTAGAGTTAACA
Organism: Bacteroidaceae bacterium; assembly: GCA_963657885.1. GTDB lineage: Bacteria > Bacillota_I > Bacilli_A > RFN20 > CAG-826 > Fiminaster. Next base: position 5,802 of record CAVKNZ010000001.1, on the reverse strand, counting down.
AACAAACAAAACAAAAAAGAAAGACAATTTATCAGTGCCTACTATTGAATTGTGTTAATTGTTTTTTCCCTAAACATATTTAACGAGTTAATTTTAACACATTCAATTTTCTTTTAATCCCTTAAATTTATAGTTTTAAAGTAAAGTGCTTCCAATTAAAAAGCGCGGAGTTAACCGCGCCCATAACATAAAGTGTAGAGAAGTTATTCAAATAAAACTGAGAATAAGACCGCTCTTCCAGTTGCTTTAAATTCAAGCGTGTCTGATGCAGTCGTTAGTTCAAACACGACAGCTTCTGGTGTGCCATCTTTGTTATATGGATTTGCTTTTTCTACATTATTGACAGCAAATTTGTTCGTGGTAGTCGGGTAAGAATCACTAGAGGCATAGAAGTCGTGGTAATTTAACGTAACTTTGCTAACTGTCTCAGTTAGTTTGATAGTGAAACTACCATTAGCACTGCCTGTGCCAAACTTAAGCATTCCGGATTTGCCGTTATAAGCTCCTCCAGATCCGTTTCCATCATAAACAGTAGAAGCAGCTGTGGCTTCGCTTACCATATTTCCTTTTGAACCGTCTTTATAACTATCATCGAAAGCTTTCTTTAAAGTAGTAGCATCTAATTTTGTACCTTTTCCAGTTAGCGTTGAGAAATCGTATCTTGCTAAATGTGAAACAGGTGCGTCAACAATAATTGTGACTTTAACTTCAGCATCGCCAGCAACAGTGAAAGTATATTTTCCGGCTTCATTAACTTTTAAGGCTCCGCCATAGACTTCGACTTTGTCGATTTTAAAACCAGAATCTGCAGTAACAGTGAATTCAGCTGTTTTTCCGTTCTCGTATTTATCCATGAGACCTTCAACTTTACCGTTTTCAACAGTCGCTTTCGCGGTGGATTCACCTCTGGTCACTAATTTTCTAACGGCTGGATAGTCACCTGCATCTTTATTGAAATAAATGCAAAGCGCATTATTGTATTTTTCGGCTAATCCTTCAACAACAAAGGTATCTCCTTGATAAACGTCGGTGATGCCTTCGCCTCTTTGCATACCAGTTACATCAATTTTAGTTTCGCTGGTTTTAGTTTCACCTAATTGGAATTTATCATAGTTTTTGTATGAACTATTCCATGCAAAATAGCTTTGCGCGACGCCTTGCACAAAGAAATGTTTTGTTGAAAAGCCTTTATCTTCCAATCCAAGTTTGTCAGCTTCTTCTAAAAATTTAGTAACGGTAAGTGGCGATTCTAAAGTCCCATAATTGACTGTTACAGGTGTAGAACCTCCTCCGCCGGAAGTTGTTGCAGATGAAGTTGGCTCTTCGCTTGGCCCGCAGGCGGCAAGTAGCATCATCGCTGGTAATAGAATTAGTGATATTTTCTTCATGTTTCCCTCCTTATATCTATTACTTTTGCTTATTTTCTTATTAAGCAAACGCATGCACGTGCATGCTTAAAGAAATATGAATTACCTTATCTACATAAGTAAGAAAAAGTCGACTTTCATATACTCTTCCTCATTTTGATAACATAGATAAAAGAATGTGAAAACTTTTTGAAGGACTCAGAAAGTCACTAATGCGATGCCATCGATAGATATTCAACTTTTTATGCCTTTTTAAAAGACAAGAATAATTGATGCAAAGATAGCGGAAATGTTTTCCGTGGATAAGAAATAGGAAAATAGTCAAAACAAAAAAGATATCCTTAAGGATATAGATAATGGATTTAAATAAAAATATCGTGTGTAGCAAATTGAAAAATCGTGTGTTGCAACAAAAAAAGCCATCCCTAAGGACAGCTTGATATTTAAGAAAGTTAATTAGTCTTGTACGTATGGAAGTAAACCCATGAAACGTGCATTTTTAATAGCTTTAGCTAATTCGCGTTGATATTTCGCGCAGGTACCGGTTGATTGACGTGAAGCAATCTTACCAGTTGGAGTGATGAATTTTTGAAGCAATTCAACATCCTTGTAGTCAATATATTTAACTTTGTTTTTGGTGAAATAACAAACTTTCTTGTGTGGTCTAATTTTTTTGTATCCCATGATAATTCCTTTCTAGAAAGGAAGATCGTCATCAGTTACATCAAGTGCATCGAGATTTTTTTCTTCTTGAACTGGAGCTTCATCCATTGGAATTTCTTCGTTAGGAATTTCTTTGCTCTTTGGCTCAAGGAATTGAACAGAATCAGCGATAACCTCAATTACTGAAGCTTTGCTTCCATCTCTTTTTTCGTATGTTCTTTGATGAAGTCTACCATCTACTCCGACGAGCGAGCCTTTACGGCAATATTTAGCAACATTGTCCGCGGCTTGATTCCAGACAGTAATATTAATAAATGTTGTGGTCTTTTGGCCATTCGCATCTTTTAATCTATCATCTACTGCGAGAGTAAATGAGGCGACTGGTGTCTCATTGGTGGTTCTTCTTAATTCTGGATCGCGGGTTAATCTGCCCACGAGAACAACACGGTTCATCATAAATGAATTCCTCCTTTTTAGTCTTTATCGACTGTGATTAAATGACGTATGACATTTTGGTCGATTTTGGCTAAACGAACAAACTCTTTAAGCGCAGCTTCGTCCGCGCTCACTTTGATGACGACATAATAGCCTTTTAGCAAATCGTTAATTGGATAAGCAAAGGTTCTTAGTCCCCATTCATTAACGTTGGTAATTTTTGCACCTTTGTTAGTGAGAATGGCGTGAAGCTTTTCGATTTCGGCTTTTCTAGCTTCTTCATCTAAGTCCGCTTTCACGATGTACATGATTTCGTACTTTTTCATTTTTGCACCTCCCTTTGGTCTTCTGGCTAATATCTTCTACTAGCAGAGAGAAACGCGATTTCTCGCCCAAGAATTATATTATAAATTCTTAGTCTATTTCAAGTTTATCCTGTTTAGCCTATGTCAATGGGATACATTGATCACACTTAATAGTTATCTATAAACCAGGTAAAATCTCATATTTTTGAGACTAGATTTTTATTTCCTTTAGGAGAGTAAACTTCTTTTAGACTAACTGTCACTTTCTTGCAAAAGGAGACATGGCTTTGATGGGGCTTAAATCGACGGAGGCCAATCGCTTATTTGTTTCTTAACACTAGAAATTTGGGATTTCCTCGTTTTTCTAGTGCTAAATGCCATTTCATCGAATGTTTTTAGAATTACGTAATTTAAAAAAGCATTTAAAAGAAAGAAAGAGCTATATTGCAATAGTGTATGATTTTATTTTTGCAATTTCTTTTTATATCGATAAAACTTGTCAATGCTGATTTTAAGTTTTTCTGCAGCTTCACGAGAAGTCATTTCTCTCTTTTCAATAAGCCATAAAACTTCTAAAAATTTCAATCTATCCACAGCGATTGGTTTTCTACCTTTATATCGGCCTTCTTCTTTGGCTTTTAGAATGCCTTCTTTTTGCTTTTCTTTACTGAGTTCATATGACCTTAAATACAAAGTGAGGAAAACATCATGAAACATCTTTCGATTTCCATCATCTATTTTTTGTTTATCGATGATAACGGTGTTACCTAAACAAATGTTTTGAAGCATTTTTTTAATTAAGGATGCGTTTGTCTCACGAGTGTCACTTTCTAAGATGAATGTCTTTTTATCTTCATAGGGAACTACGAACAATTTATCTCCAGAATATTGCTTTTTGCATCTTATTAAAAATTCGATTGGATCCATGTAATCCATATTAACTTCTTTTAGAAGTTCAAGATAATCTACTCGACTTTTAGATGGCACTCTTTCGGAGATGAAAACAGGAACTCTATTTGTTCTTATATATTTTTCTTTTCTTAAATCTAAGTTTAATCCTGGAATACCTTGAAAGTATTTTGAATTAGTTAAGTCGATGACTGAATAATTTGGAATAAAAACATATTCAAAAGTGTCATCGCTATTTAAGTAATAGTAAATATCAGCGACTTTATAAATTAGATTGAACTCGCCGGCGATACAAATCGAGCCTTTAGAAACATGTGTTTTCATCTTTTTTCACCGTTATATTACTTCGTTGTAAAATAATTGCAATAGAGTAAGATTTTTATTTTGCAAAAGTGGTTTATTAAATTATAAGTTTGTGAGTGAATTGATAAAGATGACACCGCTACAACAAGAACGCCATATATATGGGCAAGTAAGTTGTATCTGCATCATAGCTTAGGTTCCTTGGTGAAATTACTATCCTATTAAATTTTAGCTGTGGATATTTCACTTTTAGCATAGATAAAGATGATGTTGTAAATCTTTTTGTTGATTTAACTTCAATCGCATTCATTTTCCCTTTGATGAATACAACAAAATCAATCTCGTATCTTTTTTTATTGCAGTCGAATATGTGATAGAAAGGTTTTCTTTTGTTAGTCACCAAAGCTTGAGCCACCAATGATTCATATAGAATTCCATAATTAGCGCAATCAAGTCTTCCGGTTCTTATTTTAAGATATGTCTTTTCACTATCTTCATTGGTGTCTCCAATTAATGAACTTAGCATTAAGCCGACATCAAGTGGATATAACTTAAAATCATTTTCTTCTTTCAAAAAAGAGCCAAAGCTTAAATCTGAAGCACGATAAACAGAATTAACTATTTTAGAATCTTCTAAATCTTTAAGTGATCTTTGATATGAAAACATCATATTGCGATTTCTAACATTTGTTTTTACTCTCTTTGACCAAGTCTTGAGTGATGGAAGCATTGAATTATAAATGCTTAACGCATATGTTTTTGAAGAATCATCATGTCTTCTTAAATCATCTTCATATAACTTTAGTATGTCTTGCTTTTCCTCTTCACAACGCATAAACGAATTTGTTTCTTTATATAGAGATATAACTTTAGGCATTCCGCCTAGAGCTAGGTAAAGACGAAAATCGTTCAATAAGAGGTTATGAGTGCTTTCACTTATAGTTTTATGTTGATTCAAGATATCTCGAAGTTGATCACATTTATCGTTCCAATTGAATGCCCAACAGAATTCTTCAAAATCCATGGGATGCATTTCAATTCTTCGTTCTTCGGAGGGAATTTGTATGTCTTGGGTGTTTTCTCTAATAGAAATAAGCGAACCAGTTTCTATGTAATCAAATCTGCCATCATTAACAAGCGCTTTAATTGATTGTCTAGCTAATGGAAAATGTTGAACTTCATCGAAAATAATCAAGTCACCTTTCTTTAATGTTTTTCCAAAAGATAAAAACAAATCAGAAAAAAATAGATCTAGAGAAAAGGGATTCGCTATATCTATTGTTTTAAATAAATTGGTCACATTTTCACGCGAATAAGTGAAGTCGATGTAGATAAAATTTTTGTATTCGTTTTTAGCAAATTGTTTGACAATAGTCGTCTTGCCAACTCGCCTCGCCCCTTCAATCAAAAGCGCGGAATTTTTATTTTTTTCGCGTTTCCATTCAAGCATTTGCTTATAAATTTTTCTTCTAAATTCCATAATCTTATACTTGTTGCAAAGCAACTAATTACTTATAATATTGCATTTTCTAAATGAAATATCAACCAATATGTTGCATTTTCTAAATGAAACTTGTCTTAAAACATTGCATTTTCTAAATGAAATTATAGTCAAACCATTGCATTTTCTAAATGAAATTGAAGTGCTAATGTACTGGTAACCTAAAAGTAGACACAGGAAATATCTTTCTAAATAATGATTTATTCCCGCTCAAGAGGTTTATGAATTAAAGAACTCCTAATTTGAGGCACTATACAATTACGATTTTTCATCAGAATTGGCTTTCATAATGCTTTTTTAGTTCATATTTATAATTTTC